>JBKHJB010000062.1:0-11562 GCA_046538345.1 Phycisphaerae bacterium | reverse complement strand
CTGCGGCGGTTAGAAAGAACGGTCTATAGTTGAGCGGTCCGCTTATGCGCCGGGACCGCTTCGCGGTTTCCATGGCGAAACAGAATCCCAACGAGTCACGGGACCTGGAGTCCCTTCGCAAGCGGATCGACGAGCTTGACCGTAAGGTCGTCGAGCTGCTTAACGAGCGCGCCGCGGTGGTAGTGGAAGTCGGGCGAACCAAGCTTCAGGACGGTACGCCCATCTACGCCCCGGATCGCGAGCAGAGCGTCCTGCGGCGGGTATCGCAGTTGAACCCGGGCCCGCTTCCGGAGAAGACCCTCCGGGCGATATACCGCGAGCTGATGAGCGGCTCCTTCGCACTGGAGAAGCCCCTGCGGGTGGGCTATCTCGGTCCGCAGGGAAGCTTCTCGCACATGGCCGCCCAGCGCAAGTTCGGCGGCTCGGTGGAGTATCAGGATCTTGCGGACATACGAGCGGTGTTCCACGAGGTCATCCGCGGACATTGCGATCTGGGACTGGTCCCGATAGAAAACTCGCTCGGCGGCGGCGTGATAGACACGATGGACTGCTTCATAGACGCCGACGTAAGCGTCTGTGCGGAGGTGGTGGTTGAGATACACCACAACCTGCTGGCCAACTGCCCGCCGGAGCAGATAAAGGTCATTGCCTCCAAGCCGGAGGTCTTCGCGCAGTGCCGCGACTGGCTTTCCAGCAGCTTCAACGATGCCCAGTTGCTGCCGGTGGCCAGTACTTCCAAGGCCGCCGAGATGGCCGCTTCGGAGACCGGGCTTGCGGCTATCGGCTCGGAGCTGGCGGCGGAGCTTTACGATCTGAAGGTCGTCTTCGCCAATATAGAGGACAATCCGAACAACCAGACGCGGTTTTACGTGATTTCGCGAACGCCGGCCAAACGGACCGGAAACGATAAGACGACGTTGCTTTTCACCACCGCCCACCGCTCAGGCGCGCTGGCGGAGGTGCTGAACGTACTGGCGAAGCACGGCATCAACCTGACGAACATAGACACCCGCCCGTCCAAGCGGCGGAACTGGGAGTATTACTTCTTCGCGGACGCCGAAGGGCACTGCGAGGATGAGACCTTCCGCGCGGCCCTTGCCGAGGTCCGGGAGCACTGCGGTATGCTGCACGTACTGGGCAGCTACCCCAAGGCCACCGAGCCGGTATAGCTGAAACGGTGTCTGGTTAACCGGTTAATTGGTTGCTTGGTTAACTCGTTAATTGGTTAACTGATTAGATGGTGACGTGTTACTGACTACTCAGTTTTTGCGGAAAACAAAGATAATCGCGCAGGCATTCATGAAAGGAGCAGCAGGTGGCTCGTAAGCTGTTTATTGCCGGTAACTGGAAGATGAATCTTAATCTCACCGAGGCGGGCAAGCTCGCCCGCGCTCTGGCGGAGAAAATCGGCGACGTAGAAACCGTGGACCTGGCCGTCTGCCCGGCGATGGTGCACCTGGAGACGGTGGGCAAGGCCCTCGACGGAACGAAGATCGCCCTCGGTGCGCAGAACATGTTCTACGAGGACAACGGCGCGTTCACCGGCGAGACATCCTCGGAGATGCTCCGGGACGTCGGCTGCCGATACGTGATTCTCGGGCACAGCGAGAGACGGCACGTAATCGGCGAATCCGATGAGCTTATCAACCGTAAGGTCCTCAAAGCCCTCAGTGCGGGTCTGGAGCCGATACTCTGCGTGGGTGAGCTTCTCGAGCAGCGCGAGGCGAGCGAGACCATGGACGTCGTCCGCCGTCAGGTGGAAGTCGGTCTGGAAGGTGTCTCGGCCGCCGATGCCAGGCGGGTTACTATTGCGTATGAACCGGTCTGGGCGATCGGCACGGGCAAGACGGCTACGCCGGATCAGGCGCAGGAAGTTCACGCGATGATCCGCAAGCTGCTTGCCGAGCGCTACGACGAAGAGCTTGCCGAGACGGTGCGCATACAGTACGGCGGCTCGGTGAAGCCCGCCAACGCGGCGGAGCTTCTCGGGCAGAATGATATCGACGGCGCCCTGGTCGGCGGGGCGAGTTTGAAGGCGGACGACTTCGCGGGAATCGTAAACGCCGGTCAATAGGTCGCGTCGCCCGCAGCTTGGCGCGGTAATAACGGAGAGGTTGCAGATGGACATCTTTCTGGGAGTGCTATTCCTGATAGTCTGCATATTGCTGATCGCGGTGATCCTTCTTCAGCGGGGTCGCGGTGGCGGCCTGGGCGCCGCGTTCGGTGGCGGAGCGGGCAGCAGCGCATTCGGTACGCGCACGGGTGACGTGTTTACCTGGGTGACGATCATCCTTACGGCGGCGTTCCTTCTGCTGGCTATCGGTACGGTCCTTGCTCATCAGCAGGAGCCCGGTCGTGTCGCGACGCCGGAGTTCAGCCCGGCTCCGGGTGAGATAGAAGAATCGGTAAACGTCACAATCAGAACTTCCACCCCGGGCGCGGAGATATGGTACACACTCGACGGCGGGGACCCCGAGAAAGGCGAGTCGATGCCTTACGAGAAGGATCCCGTACTCGTCGAGCCGGACACGACACTGAAGGCCCGCGCGTACCGTGCCGGCTGGCGCGAGAGCGAGGTAGCCACGGGGGTCTATCTGGTGCCGGAGCCGGAGGAGGATACGGACACCCCCTCGCCGCAAAGCGGTGACTCCGAGGACCAGCCGGACGCCTCCGAGCCGGTCGAGCCGCAGACTGAAGGCGACGAAGAGACGCCCACCCAGCCGGTCGGGGCAGAAGCCCCCGTCCAAGCGGACGAAAGTTAGGGAATCGACTATGGCGGTTCATTCCATGACCGGCTACGGCAGCGCCGCCGGGGTTTCCGAGCGAGTCGAGTATTCCGTCGAGGTCCGTAGCGTTAACAACCGCTATTTCAAGCCCAGCATCCGCCTGCCGGATGTCTGGTCCCGCGCCGAGGCGGACATTGAGAAGCTGCTGCGGTCACGAGTGCGGCGGGGCGCCGTGTCGGTCTCGGTGCAGATGAAGGTGCACGACGCCGAGGCCGCCTGGGACGTGAACGTACCGGCGCTGAACCGATATATCGAGCAGCTCCGTCCGCTGGAAGTCGAGGCAAACCCGATGCTCCATCTGGACATTGCCTCGATGATGCAGCTTCCGGGCGTCTGCGAGCCGCCGGACAGCGACAAAATTATCGAGTCGTCCCGGGACAAGCTGTTTGCCCTTATCAACGAGGCGATGGATGCCCTTCTGGAGATGCGTCGTCGCGAGGGCGAGTCCATCCAGCAGGATCTGCTGGAAAACTGCAAGCTGATAGAGCGGCACTTGGAGACGGTTCGGCAGCGGTCGCCGGTGGTGGTGGAGGAATACCGCCGACGGTTGAGCGAAAGGATACGCGAACTGACCGAGACGTCCGATCCGTCGGTGACCGAGCAGATGCTCTCGCGCGAGGTGGCGGTTTTCGCTGACCGCTGCGACATCGCCGAGGAGGTCTCGCGTCTGGGCGCCCACGTGGAGCAGTTCCGCAAGGCGCTTGGCGAGTCGGAACCGTCCGGACGGAAGCTGGACTTCATCGCCCAGGAGATGCTCCGGGAGGCCAATACCATCGCCTCGAAGTCCGGCGACATGGAGATTTCGCGGGCGGTGGTGGAGATAAAAACCGGCGTTGACCGGATCAAGGAACAGGTGCAGAACGTCGAGTGAGCGTCGGCGGGTCCAGACGGTGACGGAAGGCGGTGGACATCTGGTGGTCGTCAGCGGGCCGAGCGGCGTGGGCAAAAGTACCATCGCCCGCGAAGTGGTCCGTCGAAGCGGCGCGGAGTTCAGCGTTTCGGCGACTACGCGATCGCCCCGTCCGCACGAGCGGGACGGGCGGGATTACCACTTTGTGGACCGCGAGACGTTTGAGAAGATGATCGCCGACGGCGAGCTGCTGGAATGGGCCGAGGTGTTCGGCGAGCTTTACGGCACGCCGGCCGAGCCGGTGCGAGAGGCACTGCGTCAGGGACGCAAGATACTTCTGGACGTGGACGTACAGGGCGGTCGGCAGGTGCACGAGCCAATGCCGGACGCAACGTTCGTTCTCATCCTGCCGCCGAGCGACGAGGAGCTTGCGCGTCGCCTGCGGGGCCGGGCCAGCGAGTCCGAGCAGCAGATTCGCCGGCGATTGGCAAAGGCGCGCGACGAAATCGCCTCGGCCGAGGCACAAGGTATATATAATCACCACGTGGTGAATGATCGACTCGAAGATGCAATCGAGACGGTCTTGCGGATAGTCAATCAACCGGAGACTCCGAAACAATGATCGAGGCCCTTAAAAGTGAAGAAATCGTCGAGAAGGTCGGAGGTCGCTTCAAGCTGACCGCCCTGATGCAGAAGCGCCTGATGGAGCTTACCCAGGGCGCCCGCCCGCTGGTGGAGCGCAAGAGGGGCATGACGGATATGGAGGTCGTTGTCCAGGAGATCCTGGAGGACAAGATCGCCATCGACTACGACAAGTCGGACATCGGCGGTCCGGACGAAGAGTCGCAGTGACGCTCCCTCGCTGCCGGAGGCGCGCATGAACGAACAGCCCGACACGCCGTCGCCGCGGCAGGAGGTGCTGCTGTGTGTTACCGGCGGCATCGCCTGCTATAAGACCGCGGACCTCGCGAGCAAACTGGTCTCCGACGGGCTGGGTGTGACCGTGGCGATGAGCGAAGCGGCCGAGCGCTTCGTGACTCCGCTTACGTTCCAGACGCTGACGCGTCGGCGGGTGTACACGTCGCTTTGGCAATCCACCGAGGAGTTTGAGTCCACGCACATTTCGGCGACGGATGTGGCGAAGCTGATGATCGTCGCACCGGCGACGGCCGATATCATCGCCAAGCTCGCGGCGGGTCTCGCCGACGATCTTGTCTCTACTCTGCTGCTGGCCCGGCCGGCGGAGTGTCCGCTGCTGATAGCTCCGGCGATGAACACGCGGATGTGGCAGGCGCCACCGACCCGGGCCAACGTCGAGCGATTGAAGCAGTGGGGCGCGCATTTGGTAGGCCCGGCCGAGGGGCGGCTCGCCTGCGGCACCACAGGACCCGGCAGGATGGCCGAGCCGGACGAAATCCTCGCCGCAGCCGAGAAGCTGCTCGGCGGATAGGCCTCGGCCATGCGAATTCTGGTAACAGCCGGTCCGACACGCGAACCCATCGACTCGGTGCGGTTCATCACCAACGCCTCCAGCGGGCGCATGGGCTGCGCGGTGGCGTCGGCCGCGGCCAAAGCCGGTCATGACGTGACGCTCTTGCTCGGCCCGTGCCCCTCCGAGCCGCCGTCGGGCTGCGAGGTGGTCCGCTTCACGACGGCTGCGGAGATGAAGCGTGACTTGGAGTCGCGCTTCGGCGACTGCGACGCACTGGTGATGGCCGCGGCTGTGGGGGACTTCACGCCGCAGACGCCGGTTTCCGGCAAGCTCCGGCGCAGCGCGGGACCCGTTGAGATGCGTCTTCTGCCGACCGACGACCTGCTCGCCGGCGTCGCCGAGGGCAAAAGGGCAGATCAGAGAATAGTCGCATTTGCCGTCGAGGAGGGCGACGAGCAGCAGATGTCGGCCGCCGCAAGGCGCAAGCTCGCCGCGAAGGGGGCCGATTTCATCGTCGTTAACTCGCCGGCGGCGATGAGCGCTGAAACGAGCCGGGCGGCGGTGCTTACCGCTGACGACGTCCTGCTGCCATGGAGCGAGCGGACCAAGACCGAGCTGGCGGCGGAAATTGTGGGGCTACTGACCGCTTCCCCGTAATCTCGTCGGCAAGTCGCAAACGGCGCGACTTGCGCGACCCTACGTTTGTGGTTCCCTGGCGTCGTGACTAGCCGCGAGCGCGAGCGAGCGAAAATAACCGAGATTCGATTTTACTGACCGGCAAGCTCTTTCCGTCGCGCCAGCAGGGGGGGCTTTTTGTCTTCGGGCAAATCCGGCTCGGCGAGCACCTTGTCCAGCCCTTCGACGAAGAAGTCCCTGGCGAAATCCGTGGTGAATACTCGCTGGTCCTCGGGCCTGCTTTCAATGGTCTTCAAAAAACCCTCGAAGTCCTCGAAGTAGCTGCCGTAGATGTGGAAGCTGTCTGCGATGTGGATGTACTCGCCCGGCTCGACGCCCACCTGTCGTGCGATGTCGGCCTGTAGCTCGGTGAAGGCGTACATGTTCATGAAGCCCGCCTTGAAGGCGTCGTTACTGCGCATGTGGGCGTTCATGTGCAGCCGTCCGTCGGATATACGGAACCACAGCCGCTGGAGGCACGCCGGGTCGTGGATATTCAGGTCGTTCCACACCTGCCAGGTGACCGCCTGTGCCCGGCGGGTGTGCCCGGCGGTCTTGAGTTTGTCCACGACGGCGGCGAGCTGGTCTATCCGCTGCCCGGTCGGCAACGTGTAATCGCTCAGCCGCTGGTGGTATGTGTACTCCCACTTGCCGGCTGCGGGGTCCACCCAGTGATCGTGCACGCCGTAGAGCACCTCTGAGCGGTATTTTTCCAGGTCGTCCAGGCCGCCGGGAAACGCCCTGTGGATTCTCGGCTCGCCGAAGGGGTCTGTTACGTGAACGACGGCCGTCACGTCCCGGCTGTTGGGGTCTTCCGGGCGGTCATACTCGGTGGGGAAGCTTTCGCCCTCGTGCCAGCATGTCACGACGGCCCGCTCCCAGGCGATAGGGAGCGTCTCGGCGACGACGTGTATCGACTTCATCCTGCCTCCATGCTCGGCGACACAGGCCGCAAACGTCCTTGTACATCCGGCGACGGCGGCGGTCAACCCGCACGCTAGAACTTCAGTGACTTGAAGATGGTGGTGACCGGTTCGGCGCGGTTGAGGCAATAGAAATGCAGGCCCGGCGCTCCGCGGTCGAGCAGGTCCTGCGCCTGGCTGACGGCGTAGTCCGTCCCGCGGGCCTGGGTGGCTTCCGCGTCGTCCTTGATCGGATCGAAAATCTCGTGGATGGTCTGCGGGACGGTCGCGCCGCAATTGGCCGCGAAATCCACCAGCTTCTCGTAGTCCGTAACCGGCAGCAAGCCGGGAATAACCCGCATCGTCACGCCGGCCTCACGAACCCGCTGGAGATACTCCCAGTACAGCATGTTCTCGAAGAAGAACTGCGTGATGCAGTAGTCGGCCCCGGCGTCCTGCTTCATCTTCAAAAAGTGGCTGTCCACGTCCAGGTTAGGCGCCAGGGGGTGGCTCTCGGGGAATCCCGCCACGCCGATGGAGAAGTGGTCGTCGTGCTCCGAGCGCGCCATCTCCACGAGTTGGTACGCGTATCGCGGCTGGTCCGGGCGGAACTGGTAGTCGCGCTCGTGTTGCGGGGGGTCGCCCCGAAGGGCCATCAGGTTTCGCACACCGGAGCGTTTCATGCGGCCCAGCTCCCGCCGGATGGAATCCCACGTGTGTTTGATGCACGTAAAGTGGTGAACCACAGGTATGTCGAAGCTCTGGATAAGCTCCTCCGCGGTCCGAAGTGTGTTCTCCGCGGTCGTCCCGCCGGCGCCGTAAGTAACGCTGAACCAGTCCGCGCCGAGGTCCACGAGCTTCTCGGCCGTGTCGAATAGCCGGTCTCGGCCCTTGTCGGTCTTTGGCGGAAAGAATTCGAAAGACAGCGTTCTCTGTTTGCTTGCGAATACGTCGGTTATTTTGTCCTGCGGCATATGGCTATGTCTCCTTATCGTCGCAAAAGCGACGCGAGTAATCGGGTGTGTCTCGTCCGGTTACGACGTAGGCACACGGAAATCGCCTCGCGATACCGGACGTCAACACCCCGCTATCCGGACTGGAGCGACCGGAAAGTATATACCCCACGGGTCAGAACTCGCAAGGCGGTTCTTTGCCCGTCTCCCGGAGCAGGGTGTCGGCTTGGGCAAGCTCACGGTCGTCGCCCTCGACACCGACCCATAGCGCCCCTTCGGCTCCGTGTACGCCACCGGCCGCGAGCAGCCGAAGGCATGCACCCGTAAGTACCTCCACCGCCTCGAATTCCGTGAATGCCACGCCCGGTAGCGGCAGCAGGGCGGGACCTTCGTGGCGGCCGGGGTCTATCTCCGCAGCTAAGACGTCCACGTCCTCGAATATCCGCTTCTCCAGACCGACCGGCACGATGAGCTTGGTCCCCCGACCCGCAACCGCGGCGATTACCGCTGCGGCGGTGCCGGCTTGGGGATGACCTATCAGCACCGCCGGGCGACCTCGTGTATCCAGGGCATTGGCGCCTTTGAGGATGAGGTCGTCCCGGCCCAGATCGTCCGCGACGTCGAATATCTGCTTGCCCTTAAGCCACTTACCGTCGCGTATCACCACGTCTCCGCCGAATTCGCCGCCGCCGGGCTTCACTCCGGGAGGGCTTACCACGCCACGGCGGAAGCCCTTCGGGGAGAATCCATCGGCCTCTCCCAGAGCGCCCAGCACCTCTTGGGCGACGTAAGCGTTGGTCGTACCGGCTACTATGACCAGCGTGCCGGACTGAAGCGTGGCTGTTACGTCCGGATGCCGGGCAAGTGCCTTCGCGATGAGCCGCTTACCGGCTGCGGGAGTTATGACATACTGCTTCATGGTCCGGATCCTTGGAGTCCGAAAGGTCCTTGGCGTTCAGATGAACTCGCTGAACAGCTCCCGGTTCGGCCGGGCGATGACCACCTCGGAGACCAGCAATCCCCGCTCGCGGGCTTCGGCGGCACCGGCGCGAACGCCGGATTCGCAGTCCGCGACGGTCCCGGTCATCAGGCAATAGCCCTTCCCGCCCAAAGCCATCGCCACATGGATGCGGAACAGCGTCACCCGGGCGGCCTTGGCGGCGGCGTCAGCGGCTGCGACGATGCTCACGCCACTGAACGTCTCCACCACGCCCAGCGCCTCGACCTGCTTGTTCTGGAGCACCACAGACTGTCCCAGCGCGGGGAAAACCGACGGATGCACGTTGGGTATCACGAGCTGGTCGATAATCGCTTCGCCGGCCGAGTCCACGCCGGCGTTGACCGCCGCTCGCACGTCGCTTACCGAACCGCCGATGACGATGAAGTACTTTCCCGAGCAAATCGTCCTGGCCAGGAGTATCTCGACGTTGGCCGCGTCCAGCATGGAGTCCTGCACGCGGTAACCGACGCCGATACTCGTAAGCTCCACCGCTCCGATGCTGCGGGGCGTCTGGGCTGCGTGGGGTTGGCTTGCCTCGGCCATGGTGTTCCTCGAATCTGGGTTTATCTCTCGATCGTCACGGCCGATTCGTCCACGGCCGTTACTTTACCGTCGATTGACGCGTGTATCGCGGCGCCCAGTGCGGGTTTCCCGCCCTTCTCCGGCGGGATGGCGACAGGTTCGCCGACGGAGACTTTCTGCCCGACCTTTACTCCCGGCTGGCAGGGGACGCCGACGTGCTGGGACAGCGGCAGTTTCACCGACGCCGGCTGCGGGGACTCCGCAAGCAGGGGACCGATGTTGTGGAAACCGTCCAGACCCAACTTGGTTATCAGCCGTCGCATCGGCGCTTTGCGGTTGTTCATGTGCAGTTCCGCGCGACGCGGATTGAAGGGCGGGTCCGTCCATTTACGCCCCTCGGCCGCAAGGCGTCGCTTGTTGACGGCACAGACGTCCTTGGGGTCGAGGTCTTCCGGGCAGGAGTACATGCTGCACAGGTTGCACTCGCAGCAGAAGCTCGTGCCGATGACGTTCGGCTCGCCGACGAGGTTGAACTCCAGCGAGCGCATCGCCTTGTGCGGCTCTATGGGGTGGCCCAGAAGGTATCGCGGGCACAACTCCGTGCAGAAAGAGCACTGGTCGCAGGCGCTTTTGCCGATGAGGTCGCGCTGCCGGTCCGTGCGGGCGTATCGCCTGGTGACGGTATGCTCGCCGCCGAATACGAGGACCGCCCCGGTGGTCTTGAGTACCGGTTCGTCGTGGTCCTCGACCAGTCGCCCCATCATCACGCCGCCGACGATGTAGTGCGGGTCGGGCACGGTAGCTCCGCCGGCGGTCGATACGCACGACGACAGCGGCGTACCCACCGGAACGCGCAGCGTGCAGGGGTTCTCGACCGAACCGGCGACGGAAACGAACTTCTCCGTCACGGGTCGCTGTGGTGAGAGAGCCACGTTCATCGCGGTCTCGACGTTCACGACCACGGCGCCTACGTTCAGCGGTATGCCGCCCGGCGGGACCACGCGTCCCAGTACGTCATAGACCAGTATGAACTCATCCCCGGCGGGGTAGGCGTCCTGCAAAGGGGCGATCTCGATGCCTTCAGGCAGCTTGCTCTGCAGCAGGTCGATTACATCGGAGTACTTGGCCTTTATTCCGATTATGCCCCGCTCGGCGCCGACCATGTCCTTGACGGCGGCGAAGCCGGCGAGCACTTCGTCGGCAAAGTGCTGGAGGACCTGCTTGTCCTTGTGCAGCAGCGGCTCGCACTCGGCGGCGTTGAGAAGGACCGTGTCGGCTTCGGCGGAGACTTTGACGTGGGTGGGAAAACCCGCGCCCCCGGCGCCTACCACGCCCGCCGAGCGTACTGTTTCGACTGTAACCGCCTTCATGACTTCTCCGTGTGAGAACTTCCACGCATAGTGATGATAAGAGGCAGGATACTGAATTGAGGGGACCTGAACAAGCGACCGGACCGCTATATCGGGCGGCCCGGTCGCCGATTATTCGACGGCAGTGGTCCCGCTGCGCCCCCGCCGGCGTTTGGTGCGGGCGATCAGCCCTGTGAAGACTTCTGCTCCATGCCCTGCTGGAGCTTCTCTTTCATCAGGCGTCCGACCTTGAACTTCACGGTCCGCTTGGGCGGAACGTGAACGCGCTGGAGCGTCTTGGGGTTCTGGGCGATTCGCGCGGCACGGTCCTTGGTCTCAAAGACGCCGAAGTCACGGAACTCAAGGCGGTTGCCGCGGCCCAGCTCCTTGATGATCTCGTCCAGAAAGCTCTGGACGGCCTGCTTGACCGCAACTCGCTTGATGCCGGTTTCGTCGGCAATGCGGTCAACCAACTCTTTCTTGGTCACCGTATGCATGTAAGTCCCTTTCGCTGGTTTTCAGCAACTACGTGGCTTCCAGCGCCAACTCCGTGCCTGACGGCACCCGGACCTGAACGAACGGGAAATGCGGGAGCTTCTATCGCAAGTTATCCTAACCACCAGACTTCGCGGAAACAAGCAAATTTTGCCGCGCCCGCTTTTTCGCTACGCCGCACTGCAGCCACCGCGGGGCGGCGTCTCGCACAGCGTTTCCGGATGTTCGTATCTCTATCATAGGCGTGCGGATGTTCGCTTACCACTGTTACTGTAAGAGTTCCGGGACTTTTGTTTCCACGCTGACCCGAGCGCGGATATTTCCCCGAAGACGCTAACCGCCTGCGCTACCGGGTGTCTGCCTTGGGTGGATGCCGTCGCAGGACGACGGCGCGGACCTTGGAAGGAGGTCGCAGCCATGAACGCAAAACTGCAGAAACCGGTTATCTGGGGGCTGGTTGGTGTGCTGGTGGTGCTGGTCGCGGCCGTCGGCCAGGCCGGCGCCGATGAAAGGGGGCGCGATCGTCGGCGGGTGCTGACGACCCGGAGAAGCGGGACCACGATAATCATTGTTTCCGACAGGGATCGGGACAGGGACA
>JBKHJB010000061.1:0-11619 GCA_046538345.1 Phycisphaerae bacterium | reverse complement strand
ACGCCGCCGGCGACCAGCACTCCCGCCAGCAGAAGCACCATCGCGCGGTTCTTAACGCACCATTGAATCAGCCGTGCGATCATATCAATGTTCCATATCGTGTGCGCCGTTCGCGGTGTCCCGCGGGGCCGGCGGCAGGGCTTTGCGCTCGTCGTAGCAGCCGAGCATGCGCGGTCCGAAGTAGGGATTGCGGACCTCGTCGCCCGTCTGCATCCACCAGGTTCCGCCCTGGCCCTGCTGATACATGGGGCACCGCAGGACCTGCAGCTCGCCGATCTCCGCCGGCACGCCGGTAACCTCCAGGAACCTCGTCAGAGCGGTTCCCACGTCGGCGAATCGCAGCCGGGCGTCGGACAGATCGTCGGATTCGACGAGCTTCAGGGCGTTCGACCGCGCCTCGGCCGCCGAGGTATTCTCGTGCCAGAAGTGCGGCCGGTCGGGTATGTCCGTCTCGATGAGCCGGTCCAACGCGCGGGCCATGCTTTGGGCGGAATCGGACACTCCCTCCGTGGAGTCTTCCGAGAGCGTCTGCTGTATGGCGAGGTACTCGCGCAGCGCCTCTGTGAGAGCTTCGGTCGCGGTCTCGGGCAGGGCGACGAGTTCCCCATCGCCGACGACTTCCACCGGGGCGCGCTTGTCGGCGGCAAGGTCATCCCGCATCATCCTCGCGAGGGATTCGCGCAGCTTGGCCTCGCTGTCGATGAGGAACTGTCCGGAAGTAACCACCATTTCGCCGGGCTTGAGACCGTCGATAATCTCGACCATATCGTCGGCCGCTGCTATGCCGGTTTCGACGTCGCGCGGCTCGAAGCGTCCCTTACCCCGCCAGACTAACGCCACTTCCCGCTCGCCGGTGTCGATAACGGCCGAGCGAGGCGCAAGCATCCGCTCGCGTGCGAGCGTGCTGTGCAGCTTGACGGTGGTGAACATGCCGGGCTTGAGCAGTCCGTTGGGGTTTTCGAACTCCAGCCGCAGGCGTACCTCACGCGTGTCGCGGTCCACCGTGGGGTAGATATAGACGACTTCTCCGGTGAACTCCTGGCCGGGGATATAGGGCAGAGTCATAACGGCCGACTGACCCTCCCGCACGTAGGGAAGCTGGAATTCGTACAGAGTAACCATCACCCACACCTTCGAGAGGTCCGCTATGCGGAACGCCCTCATGCCCGGGTCCACCTTCATGCCTTCGGCGGCGTGCTTGTCTATTACGACTCCCTTGTGCGGGCTGTCGAGTGTCATTGTTTTGGCGGGTTGACCGGCCTGGACGAGACGTTCTATCTGCTCGTCGGAGACGTCGAAGTACTCCAGCCGCGTTCGGGCGGATTCCAGCAACTCCCGCTGTTGCGGGCCTCGGTCGCGGTTACGCCACGCCAGCAGATATTCCTCCTGCGCGGCGTAAAGCTGAGGGGAGTAAAGCTCGAACAGCGGTTCGCCTTTTTCCACCGGCGCCCCGACGTGGTCCACGTAGAGCTTCTCGATCCACCCGGAGACCTTGATGTTGACGTCGCGCACGTTCGGCTCGCGGTAGTCCACCGTTCCGACCGTGCGTATCTCCTTCGTCAGCGGACCTTGCGTCACCGGCCGTACCCGCACGCCCATGTTCTGCACGACCACCGGGTCGATGGTTACCTCGCCGGAGAACTTGTCCGGGTCCAGCGGAACCAGGTCCATCTGACAGATAGGGCACTGCCCCGGATCGGGGAGTACCACCCACGGGTGCATGCCGCAGGTGTACCACTGGGCGTCATTTTCGGCTCGGTCCTGCTCGCCGCGTCCGGTGGCGCGAAGAATCGAGCCGTAAATATCGTCTCCGTAGCGTGCCGCCACCCACAAACATGCGCCTGCTATAAGGATAATACCCAGGATGATTCCGACGCGTCGCCCGGGAGTGGGGCGGGTCGGCCGGTTATCGGGTTTGTCGTTCATCTGTTCTCTCTCCCGCGGGTTTGCCGTTGTCGCCGGCCGGGTCGTGTCCGACGATCTGCTCGAGGTCGGCGCGGTCCTTCTCGGCCCGGGCCAGCGCCTGGTGATACATCAATTCCAACTCCAGCCGCCTGCGCCATGCCTCCAATACCGTGAGAAAATCCTCCCTGCCGGCTCGGTAGTCGGCGCGGGCGGCCTGGAGGGCCTGGCCGGCGTCCGGCAGGATGGTGTTTTTCAGCAGTTCCGCCTGCCGGGTGTCCGATCGCAGGCGGTACAGCGCGTCGCTCAGCTCGAAAGTCACCCGATTCCGCGCGTCGGCGAGGTCCGCCTCTCTCTGGTGACGCCCCAGCTTCGCCTCGCGCTCGGCGGCTTCGAGCTTCTCCAGCCAGAGCGGTACGTTGAGGGTGAAGCCGAACCACCACTGGTCGCTTCCGTCGGCGACGGGCGAAAGTCCACTGCTGCGAACGGCGGTATAGTTCGCGCTGACGGTCAGGTCGGGCCAGCGCTCCAGCGAGGCCAGTTGTTCGCGAACCCGATACTGGTCGATGCGCTCTTGAAGACCGAGCAGATCGGGGTTCTCGGCCGCCGCGTCCGCCAGCAGAGAGTTCAGATTCGCATCTGTACCTTTGAGCTCAACGACCGGCGGGTCGGGTATTTGCGCCCCGGCCGGGCGGTCGAGCAGACGGTTGAGCATCGCCGCGGCGCTGTCGCGCCGGCGGTCCAGGTCCACAAGCTCGTTGTCGAGGTTGCTCAGCGCCACCGAGGCCCGCAGTACGTCCTGCTGGCCTACCGTTCCGGACTCGTATTTGCTGCGGGCGATGCGCCGGATGTCGCTGAGTGCGTCCCGGCTGTGCTCGGTGACCTCTATCGCCCTTACGGCGGCGTAGTGGCTCCAGTAGGCCCGGCGAACCTCGGCGGCTACGCGCAATCGCACACGCTGCTCCGTGGCGCGAGCTACGGCTACCTCTTGTTCGGCAATCTGCCCGCGAGTTCGGAGCTTGCCGGGCGTGGGAAACTTCTGGCTGACACCGAGCATAGTGCCGACCTGGCCGGCGGCGGTCTCGGCCATCTCGCCTATGGGCGCCACGCTTACCACCGGATCGTCCAGCGACGTTACCTGTGGTATGCGCTGCCGGAGGCGTCTCACCCGCAGCCGGGCCGCCCTGACGGAGGGGTTCCGCTCCAGCGCCACGCGTACGTAGTCCTCTACGGTCGGCTCAGGCGGCAGCGTAGCGACCGTCTGCGACTCGGGCGAAGGCGACTCGCTGTTTCCCCGGGTCGGGGCAGGCAGAGCGGCGCCCGCGGGTCGCGACCGGGGCTGATACACGTTGCGGCCGCAACCCAGGGGCAAGGCGGATAGCAACAGGATAGCTGTGACGGGCAGACGAAGGGACAGTTCCCGCAGGTTTTCTCTCATCTGTCTTTGCCCTCGATTCCGTGGACCGTAAGATTCGGGTCGGGGTAGCCGTCACGGGCCTCGGCTATGTCCGAGGCGTCGATAAGCTCCAACCCGCCGTCGGCGAAGAGCATGTTTCTGCGACCTTCCCAGGACCACCAGCCCGGGTCCTCTGCAAACGGCTCGTGGTTGCTCAGCCACTCGCCAACCATAATCTTACGCGACGGATACGCTACGTGAGCGGAGCTTTGCGCCACCGAAGGCATGGGGTTGCCGTAAGTGTCGGCCTTGTCCAAGCAGGAGTCGATCTGCTCCGGCGTGTGATAGAAGCTCAGGGAGTAGGCATAGCTGGTGGATTCATACTCCTGGGCCGACTCCGGATCGGCGGGGCACCACAGCACGGAGGGGTTGTCATCGTCTATCACGCCGGAGAGATACGGCTCCAAAAACCCGCGCCAGCCGCGCCCCATCCACAGCCAATAGTGCGGGTTGGTGGATACCGGGTCCTCCGCGCAGGGATAAGTATCGCGATGGTCCTGGAGATAACTCTGCATCGCGATATTCACCTGCCGGAGGTTGCTGGCGCAGAGGACGACGCGGGCGGCCTCTCTGGCCTGGCCCAGGGCGGGCATCAATATCGCCATAAGCAATGCGATGATCGCGATAACCACCAGCAGCTCGATAAGCGTAAAGCCCCATTTGTCGCGCGCAAGCCGGCGGCGGCTCGGCTCAGATACCGCTTCCATTCTCATGCAGGCCGCACTCCTTCTTGCCGCGCTCCCAGGGGAACTTGCCGGTTCGCTGCGGCAGATACTCGAGCACCGGGATGTGGCAGCACCGGCAACCGATGACGGCGTACCTCTCGCCGTAGGCAGAGACGTAGTCGTACAACTTGTTGTAAGGTACTGAAAAACGGCGCGTGTGCCGCTCTACGTCGTCCTGTGTCCACTCCAGCAGGGGGTTGAGCTTCAGAATCCGTCGTCCGGACTCGTCGGCGGTCCACTCTGCCTTGGCGGCGTTCTCTGAACGGTGCTTCGACTGGTCCGCCCGCAGCCCGCTTATCCAGCAGTCCAGCGTGCCCAATGCCTGCTGCAGCGGCTTGTGCTTCCGGGCCCGGCAGCATTCCGGCCGAGCCAGAAAGTGCGCGTACTGGCCCACCGTGCGGTTGAGCTGCTCGATGTCGTCCGGGTCGGGGCGGTAGCGTTCTATCTCGATGCCGTAACGCTGCTCGATTTCTTCCAGCAGCTCGTACGTTTCGTCGTGGTTCATCAGTGTGTCGATGAAGAAAACCCTCAGCGGCAGACCCAGCCGGTGGGCCAGGTCTATTATCACCACGCCTGTCTTCTGCCCGCTGGTCCCGATGGCAGCCCGGTCGCCGTAACGCTCATGGGCGAACCGCAGAAGCTCCTCCGCCGAGGTGGCGTTAAGCTCCTCCAGCGACGGCTGGTCTTTTGTATTGTTCTCATCCACTGGGTCTATGCCTCCCGGCGGGGGTCGAGCAATTTCGCCACCGCCTGTGGTACGTCGTTCGCCGGCAGGGCTTCGGCTATCCGCTGGGCGAGCCGGGGCGTTCGGCCCATGGCTCCGCCCGCGTATAAGTCAAACGCTTCGGTCCGCGAGCCGTTGGTTCGCACCTGTCGCCCGGACAGTCCCACGTCGGCGACGGCGGTGTGCGCGCAGCCGTTGGGGCAGCCGGATATGCACACCGTCCGGGCGCCGGCGGGTATGCCCGCGACTGCGGCGCGTATGCTTTTTGCCACATTTCGCGTATCGACCAGCGCCCTGCGGCACCACGTACTTCCGGGGCACGCCACGACTGTCGCCTCGTCGTCCGCCGGCGAGGGCAGGGCGGCGGAGCCGGCGAGCATCTCGTCCAGCTCCGCTCGCGACGGGGCGAACACCATCACACTGTGGTGGCAAGCGAGGTGGGCGACCGCCCGGCCGGTCTCGGTCAGGCGCCCCAGCCCGTCGGCTGCATCCGGCGAGATGTCCCCGCCGGGAAAGTGCAGCCGCACCTGCTCGGTAAGCCCGGTCTCTGCCCGGCGTACGGGAACCTCGGTGGGGGAGCGTTCCATCCGCACACGCTCGAAGGTCTCGGTAAGCTCCGCGAGGAACGGTCCGTCGCCGACTCGCTCGCGCACGTGTCGCAGCCGTGCCCGACGGCGGTTGGTCCGGTCGCCGGTGCGGGCAAACATCCGAACGGCTGCTTCGGCGAGGTCCACGGTTTCGTCGGGTGTCAAAAAAGCGCGGAAGGTGATGCCCGGGGCTGGCTTGGCGCCCAGCGAGCCGGCGACGATCGCGCAAAAGCCGAATTGTCCGTCGCGCTCGGTAGCTATAAGGCCCAGGTCATTTATGTAGGGCTGACCGCAATCACCTCCGCAGGACAGGGCAATCTTGAATTTCCGCGGAAGCTCGTAAATGCCGTCCATCCGCTCGAGACGGCTGCGGATAACCCCGGCGGCCGGCATCAAGTCGGCCGATGCGTCCAAAGCGCCGGAGCAGGGGCAAACCGTCACGTTGCGCAGCGTGTCCCCGCAGGCGCCGACTGTTGTCAGACCGGCGTCGGCCAGACGCTGCTGAAGCTCGGGAACCTTCTCTCCCGGCACGTCGTGCAGCTCGATATCCTGCCGCGTGGTAAGGTGTAGCGGCGCCGAAGGCGTGTACACTCGGGCGATCGCCCCCAGCGCCCGCCACTGCTGTCCGGTCAGCCGACCGCCGGGTGTCTTTAATCGCTGCATCCAGAAGCCCTCCCGCGGCTGGGGGTACAGTCCGAGCAGCCGGACGGACGGCTCGTCGTCGGGTATTCGTTCGCATGGGAAGTCGGGTGGTTTCACTTTCGCGGTCCTCCCCGGATTGTGCTATATGCAGTAGTTCACGGCCGCTGCGTCGGCTCGGCTTTCGTTGACCAGCTCCTGGAGCGTGGTGGAGTCGTACACGTCGGCGACGGCTTGGGTTGCACGCTGCCAAAGCCCAATGAATGCGCAGTCGCCGTAGAGAGGGCATTCCTTTCGACCCCCGCTGCCGAGGCATTTCACCGGATTAAGGGGTCCGTCCACGAAGCGGATTATCTCGCCGACGGTGACGTCCTCGGGGTCCTTGGCCAGCATATACCCGCCACGAACGCCGCGGCGGGATCGGACGTAGCCGGCCTGCTTCAACTCCGCGAAGATAAGCTCCAGGAACCGCCCCGGTATCGCCTGCGCCCGGGATATCTCACCGATGGGCACGGGCTGCTCGCTGCCGCGACGGGCCAACTCGAACAGTCCGCGAAGAGCGTATTGACATTTCTGTGACAAATTCATAATATCTCCAGAAAGCCCATTGAAACAATCGGGATAATAGATTTATACTTGCGCGTTGTCAAGACCTCCCGTGCGTATTTCTGGGATTTTTTCCGGAACTCACAAGTGTCCAATAAGACAAGCTTTAAATACGGCCGCCGGAATGCGGAGGGCGAAATCTCGCTTGCCTGTGAGGAATTGCCGTCGGGCCTGGAAGGCAAACTCGAGCATTGCGCTGGATTAATCAAAGGGCTTGGCCGGGTGGTGGTCGCTTTTTCCGGGGGAGTGGATAGTTCGTTTCTGCTTGCCTTCGCTGCGGAGGTGCTGGGACGCGACAACGTTCTGGCGGTGATGAGCGTCTCGGCGAGTCAGCCCCGGCGGGCACGGCGAGACGGCCGGTCGCTGGCCGAGCGGTTGGGCGTGGAGATGGTGGAGGTCGAGACGGCGGAGTTTTCAGACTCGGCCTACCGTTCCAACCCGCCTCGCCGGTGCTACCACTGCAAGCGGCATCTGTTTGAAGCGCTCTGGGTTTTAGCCCGACAGCGGGGCTTTCAAGCCGTCGCCGCCGGTTCCAACGCCGACGACAGCGGGGACTATCGCCCGGGCCTCGAAGCCGCCCGCGAACAGGGCGTCTCCGAGCCGCTTATGGAAGCGGGTCTCACCAAGCAGGACGTACGCGACGCCTCCAGGGCGATGGGTCTTGAAACGTGGTCCAAGCCGGCGTCGGCGTGCCTGGCCAGCCGTGTGCCGTATGGTAGCGAGATAACCCCCGACCGTCTCGGGCGCATCGAACGCAGCGAGGAAATTCTGGCGGATATGGGCTTCTGTCGCTGCCGCGTGCGCGACCACGACGGCCTGGCGCGGGTGGAAGTACCGCCGGAGTCGCTCGAGCGGGCGCTGGAGCACCGCGAGCGGATAGTCCGTTCGCTCATATCGACCGGTTTTACCTATGTAACGCTTGATTTGCAGGGGCTTCGCAGCGGCTCGATGAACGCTGCGCTGAGCCGTACGACCGATGCGCCTGCGGATGGAGGTGGAGCGTGATTATGACGAGCTATCAGGACATCACGAAGACCGCGGGCGGGACGCCGGTGGTGGCGATCCGCAAGATGCTCCGCGGCGAGGCGCTGGTGCTGGGGAAGCTGGAGGGCTTTAACCCGATGGGCAGCGTCAAGGACCGTATCGGCGTATCGATGATCGACGCCGCCGAGCGGGAAGGCAAGCTCTCCGAAGGCGCCGGGATAATCGAGCCGACCAGCGGCAACACGGGCATCGCGCTGGCGATGGTCTCGGCCGCTCGGGGCTACCGTTGCATACTTACCATGCCGGAGTCCATGAGCGAGGAGCGCCGCAGGGTGCTCAAGGCGCTGGGAGCCGAGCTTGTGCTCACTCCCGCCGAGGGCGGCATGAGCGGCGCCGTTCAGCGGGCCGAGCAGATGGTCGCCGATGACGCCGGAGCTTTCATGCCGCAGCAGTTCAACAACCCGGCGAACCCGGCCATCCACCGCAAGACCACGGCCGAGGAAATATGGTCCGACACGTCCGGGAAGGTGGACATCTTCATAGCCGGTGTCGGAACCGGCGGGACCATCACGGGCGTCGCCGAAGCGCTTAAACCACGCCAGCCGGGCCTGCAGGTAATCGCGGTCGAGCCGACGCAAAGCCCGGTGCTCACACAGGTTCTCGCCGGCGAGCAGCCGTCGCCGGGCGGTCACGCCATACAGGGCATCGGTGCGGGGTTCGTCCCGGAGGTGCTGAAGCTGGACCTCGTGGACGAGGTGCTGACGGTGGACCAGGACCAGGCGGGCGAGTACGCCCGCCGGGCGGCGCGGGAGGAAGGACTGTTTGTCGGCATCTCCTCCGGCGCGGCGCTGTGGGCGGCCGAGCAGGTGGCGACCAGACCTGACAATGCCGGAAAGGTAATCGTCACTGTCCTGCCGGACTTCGGCGAGCGGTATCTCTCTTCGCCGTTCCTGGCGAAGCTGGGCGAGTGACGCCTATGCATGCGAGCACATTTCGAATGGTCGTTTGGTTTTCACAGGCATTGGCGGACGCGCGGCAAAGCTGCCGGGCTGTCCGCCTAGGGACAAGAGATGAAAGGATGCAGCCATGATCGAGAGCAACAAGGTTTTCAAGGACGTTCGCGAGCGTGACGTGACGCGGGCGATTGTCGGGCGCTTCGCCGAGCAGTTCTGCGACTACGCGGTTTCGGACGTGGTAATCGCCGGCGCCGGTCCCAGCGGGCTTGTCTGCGGACGTCGACTCGCACAGGCCGGCAAAAAGGTGCTCATAGTCGAGCAGAACAACTATCTCGGCGGCGGCTTCTGGATAGGCGGCTACCTGATGAACAAGGTAACCGTCCGCGAGCCGGCGACGGAGGTGCTCGACGAGCTGGGCGTTCCCCACGAGCGGGTCTCGGAGGGTCTGCATATCGCAGACGGTCCTCACGCGTGTTCGAAGCTCATAGCGGCCGCCTGCGACGCGGGCGTTAAGTTCGCCAACATGACCAGCGTCGAGGACGTGGTGCTGGACGCCGGCGACCGCGTCTCCGGGCTGGTGGTCAACTGGACGCCGGTGGGGGCGCTGCCGCGGAACGTAACCTGCGCCGATCCGGTCGCCGTTGAAGCAGAAGTGGTGGTGGACGCCACCGGGCACGACGCGGTGGTTGCCTCGAAGCTCGCCGACCGCGGTCTGCTGGAGGTGGCGGGTTGCGGGGCGATGTCGGTGTCCCGCAGCGAGGACGCCGTCGTCCGCCAAAGCGGAACCGTCTATCCGGGGCTGGTGGCTATCGGGATGTCCGTCTCGGCGCTTTACGGACTGCCCCGCATGGGGCCGACCTTCGGCGCCATGCTGCTTTCCGGACAGCGCGGAGCCGAGGGCGTGTTGAACGAGTTGACAGACATGGAGCGTACCGCGTCCGCTGAGGCGACAGCTTCGTAAAGGCCCGTGTGGAGACGGTAATCTGTTTTCCGTCCGCGCTCGCTTGCGTTAATCCCCGCCGGGTGTGCTGATTCCGGCCAATGGATGCGGTTGGGTGGCTAGAATGCCCCGGAGGTGAAAGCGAACAATGTGGAACTACACGCAAAAAGTCATGGATCATTTCCTCCGGCCGAAACATGCCGGAGAGATAGAAGACCCGGACCTGGACGCGACGGTGGGCAACATCACCTGCGGCGACGCGCTGCGGATAATGGTCAAGCTCGACGTCGACGGGCGAATTTCCGACGCGAAGTTCCAGACGTTCGGCTGCGCCAGTGCCATCGCCAGCAGCGACGCGCTGATAGAGCTGATCATCGGCAAGACGGTTGACGAAGCGGCGGCCGTTACCAACGACGACATCGCCGACTATCTCGGCGGTCTGCCCGAGCAGAAGCTGCACTGCTCGGTAATGGGCATGGAGGCGCTGCAGAAGGCGATCGTCGAGTATCGCGGCGAGGATTTCGCCGAGCACGACGAGGGCGAGGTCGTCTGCCGCTGCTTCGGCGTCACCGACAAGCTCATCGAGAAGGTGGTCGCCGAGGAGGGTCTGCAGACCGTCGAGCAGGTGACCAACTACACCAAGGCCGGCGGCGGCTGCGGCGCCTGCCACGACAGAATCCGCGAGATCATCGCCGATGTTCACAGTCGTCTCGGAACAGACCGGCGGGGCGGGCAGGACCGGCAGCGGCGGCTGACCAACGTCCAGCGCATGCGGATGGTCGAGGACACGCTGGAAAACGAGATACGCCCCGCGGTCCGCAAGGACGGCGGCGACGTGGAACTGGTGGACGTTGTCGGTACGAAGGTTCAGATCGCCTTCCGCGGCCACTGCGCGTGGTGTCGCACGCGCGAGTTCACTGCCGACGGGTTCATCGGCCAAAAGCTCCGCGACCAGGTGGACCCGGACATCACCGTCGAGGACGTCTCAGAGACGCTGGACCGCAAGTCAGGCAGGTCTGTATGAAAGAGCCGATTTATTTCGACAACAACGCGACGACCCGCGTCGCCGACGAGGTCCGCGAGGCGATGTTGCCGTTTCTGGAGCAACTCTACGGCAACCCCAACAGCATGCACAGCTTCGGCGGTCAGGTGGCCAAACACGTGGACACCGCCCGCCGGCAGGTCGCGCATCTGCTGGGCTGCCACGAAGAGGAGATAATCTTCACCTCCTGCGGGACCGAGAGCAACAACGCCGCCATCCTCAGCGCCGTGCAGACCAACTCCGACGCCGATCATCTGGTCACCACGCGCGTGGAGCACCCGGCCGTCGGCGGCGCGTGCCGGAAGCTCAGCGAGCGGGGAATCGCCGGCAGGAAGTGGCGGCTGACCGAGCTGCCCGTGGACGCCGGCGGGCAGTTGAGCTTGCCGGATGTGGGGAACTCGCTGACAGACGGCACGGCTATCGCCTCGGTAATGTGGGCGAACAACGAGACCGGAACGATATTCCCCGTCGAGGACATCGGTGCGATGTGCCGCGAGAGGGGCGTTACTTTCCATACCGACGCCGTCCAGGCCGTCGGCAAGCTGCCCATAAATCTCTCCGAGCTGCCGATAGACATGCTCAGCTTGTCCGGGCACAAGCTGCACGCGCCCAAGGGCGTCGGCGCGCTGTACGTGCGAAAGGGCGTGCGGTTCAGCCCGCTGCTTGTCGGCGGCCACCAGGAGCGCAACCGCCGCGGCGGGACGGAATCCGTGCCGCTGATAGTCGGTCTGGGCAGGGCGGCCGAGTTGGCCGAGCAGTGCATGGACGAGGAACGGACGCGCGTGGCGGCGATGCGCGACCGTCTGGAGCGGGAGTTGGTCGCCCGCTGTCCGGACGCCCGCGTCAACGGCGACGTGGAGAACCGCCTGCCGAACACCGCGAACATCAGCTTCGAGTACGTCGAGGGCGAGTCGATTCTGCTGATGCTCGACGCCGAGGGCATTTGCGCTTCCAGCGGGTCGGCCTGCACCAGCGGCTCCCTGGAGCCGAGCCACGTCATGCGGGCCATGGGCGTGCCATACACCGCCGCCCACGGATCGGTGCGGTTCTCGCTGAGC
>JBKHJB010000060.1:0-11645 GCA_046538345.1 Phycisphaerae bacterium | reverse complement strand
GCATTGTCGATGCAGCCGGACGCCGCCAGGCGAAGCCGCAACCAGAACAGGGCGACAGGATTTCTGCAAACTGCTCTAGCCGTCGTTATTCCACCGTGATGAGCGTGCGGATATCCCGGCCGGGGAGCTTCTCCCGCCCGTTGAGGAAACACAGCTCTATCACGAAGGAAATGCCCACTATTTCACCGCCGAGTTTTTCGACAAGCTCGCAGCCGGCCGCCATGGTCCCGCCGGTCGCGAGCAGGTCGTCCACCATGAGGACCTTCTGTCCTTCGCGCACGGCGTCGGAGTGTATCTCCATGGTCTCCGAACCGTACTCCAGCTCGTAGCTGGCGGATAAGGTTTCAGCGGGCAGCTTGCCCGGCTTGCGCAACGGCACGAAACCCGCGCCCAGCCGCTCGGCCACCATCGAGCCGAAGATGAACCCCCTGCTCTCGATGCCGACGACCAGCTCCACGCCCTTGCCTTCAAACGGCTTGGTCAGTGCGTCGGCCGTCTGTTTGAGAGCTTCGGCGTCTGCCAGCAGTGGGGTGATATCCTTGAAAACAACGCCGGGCTTGGGAAAGTCCGGCACGTCGCGGATGAACGATTCGAGTTCCTTCATGTCGTTGGGCCTTTCCGGTCCTGTGTCCCTAATCTTCCGCGCCCTGGCCCGATGAACGTACCCTGGCAGCCGAGGACGGGCCGGGCGCTGTGTATTTCTGTGTCCGGTAAAGTTGCCAGGCCATTCGATGCAACGAAAGCGCCTGCTGTTCCAGCGTTTTGGCTTCGTGCCGGCTGTATTGGCCCGGCGGTACGGGGGTCATTTCCTCCCCCGAAAGTTCGAACAGCAGCGGACGGGGCTGGGGAGACAGTATAAGCGCTTTGTCACCGGAGACCATGCCCAGCCGCTCGTCGTCGCGTAGAATCGCGACGCCGTCGTCCCGTCCGCTCAGAATATTCCGCCCCAGGAATCCGTGTTCGTATGAACCACCCAGCCAGGCGAGAATGGTCGGGGGGATGTCCGTCTGGCTGCATACCGAGTCGATGCGGCTCGGCTCGATAAGCCCCGGCGCGTACAGCAGGCACGGGACGCGATAGCCGGGCACGTCCAGCAGCCGGGTGCGGTCCATATCGCGGCCGTGATCGGAAACCAGCACGAACAGCGTGTTGTCGAAGTAGTCGGCCCCACGGGCCATTTCAAAGAACTCCCCCAGCGCCCAGTCGGCGTACCTGTAGGCGTTGAGCACCTCTCCGCGTCGGTCTTCACCCGGGGGAAGCTCCTCAATCCGTCCCGACGGTATGGTGAAAGGCGGGTGATTGGTCAGCGTCAGGATGGTAGCGAAGAACGGCTCGTCCGAGTCGCGGAAGGTCTCATGGGCCTTGCGAAAGATGACCTCGTCATGCGCTCCCCAGGTGTTCTCCAACTCCCCTGGCTGCATGTGCTCGCGTGCGATGATCTCCTCGACCCCACCGGCGGTGAGGAAACCAGCCATATTGTCAAACTGCGGATCTCCGCCGTAGATGAACATCGTGCGGTATCCACGCGCGCTGAAGATGCCGGGCAGCGTCAAGAAATGCCCGAGGGCGCGGGGACGTTTGAGCACGGTCGTACCGCTTATGTCCGGATGTCCGCAGAGAACAGCCGTGATTCCCCGGCTGGTGCGATCGCCGACGGAATACATGCGGGTAAGCAGCAGCCCCTCGTCGGCAAGGGCGTCAAAATTCGGTGTGTGACTCGGCTCGTGGCCCATGGCGCCCACAGGGCGACCGGCCATGCCCTCCATCAGTATGATCACCACGTTCATTTGCCGCATGGGTCGGGCGGTGTCCGCCCGCCGCCACAGCGGATTGCCGGACGCATCGAGGGTAGTCTCATCGGCGTCACAGAGTAGCGAGCAGGCGGTCTCGGCCGCCTTTACTGCCGGCGGAAAGCCGTACTGGGTAGCATCATCGCGATTGTCGTGTATGCGGTCGCGGGCGGCGTGGAAAAACGTGTAAAAGTTGTTCAGCGTTATCTGGTTGATGAGATTGTTGCGGCTGAAGTAGGCGCTGTCCCTTTGCAGGGGCCTGACCTCCAGCGATCCGTGACACGCCAGAAGAGCTATCGCGCCGAGAACCGCCCCCAGTATCGATCGGCTCCACGCGGAGTTGTTCGGCTTCGGGGGCTTCCAGAACCACCGGGTTAGCATCCTGTAAAGCAGATAGAACGCTCCGGCCACCACGGCCGGTACCAGCACAACGGGGTAGTGCTTCCATACCGTACCGGCTATCTCAGGGCTGACCAGCGGATAGCCCAGAACGATCCAGTTGAAGCGCTCGCCGAAATACTGGAAGAAGAACACCCCCATAAGCTCCGTGCTGAACACCAGCGTAACGACGCCGGCCGAGTAGATGGCGACCGTCTTGCGGTAGCGCTTTGAGTCGAACGCACTGTTCCCCGCGACCAGCAGCAGGGACAGAAGCGGGATGGCAAAGTATCCCAGTGGTACCGCGTCGTATTGCAGACCGGCCAGCACGCACCTGACGATATCACGGGACGAGACGTTGCCCAGTTCCGACCAGACCAGCGCCAGCAGAACCGCCCGGAACACCAGATAAATTCCGAGCATAAGCCCGGTGGTAATCCAGAGTGGGCGCAGTCGCTGACCGGACAAGATCGAGAATATGTCGCGGAACAATGCTCGCGAGGATCGCGCCAGGCCCCTGTCGCGCTGCGGTTGGGACATGTACCTTCCGTCCGTGACTGTCGTCGGTGATGGTGTGCGGCGTCCCCACGCGAACGCACGCAGGAGGCGCCGCCGACGGCGCCCACACCGCTAGCATACGCCATTGAGACGACAGGTCAACCGCTCATCGCCGCGAGGTATGCCCCAGCCGCGGTAGAAACGCAAGTTAAGTTCAGTCGGCATCTTCCATGAGCTCGCGCAGCTCGGCGAAGGCCTGTTTCTCGATTTGGCGGACGCGTTCGCGTGTCAGTCCGACAATCTCGCCGATTTCACGGTAGGTTCGGACTTGCCCGTCGTGGTCCATCCCGAACCGCAGCTCTACTATCCTGCGGGACCGGTCGTCCAGTCGTCCCAGCATGCTGCGCACGAACTCGACATTGCCGGCGTCCATCAGTCCCTGGTCCGGTGGCTCGGCTGTTTCGTCGGGTATCATCTCACTGGCGGCTTGGGTCTCGTCCACGCCCATCTGGGTCGGTGAGTTCACCGCCTGGAGTCCCTGGGCGACGATGTCGGCCTTGCGGCGGGATATGCCGAGCTTCCTGGCGAGTTCGTCCGTGGCCGGGGGCCGGCCAAGCTTGCCTTCAAGCTCGGTTCTGGCGCGACGCCACTTGTTGATGAGCTTTGCGAGATACGCCGGGATGTGTATGGGCTGACCGGCATTGATCATGGCCCGCTTGATGGACTGCTTTATCCACCACGCCGCGTACGTGCTGAAACGCACTCCCGCGTCGGGGTCGAATTCCTCGACCGCCCTCATAAGTCCCAGATTGCCCTCCTCGATGAGGTCGCTGAGGGTCATGCCGGGGTTGGCGTATTCCTTGGCGATCTTTACGACCAGTCGCAGGTTGGCCGCCACCATCTGCTCGCGCGCGATAGGGTCGGAATGTTCGCGGATGCGTCTGGTGAGTTGCCTCTCCTGCTCAGCCGTCAAAAGGGGCGTCGATTTTATGCGGTCAAGATACCATCCCAGACCGCTTCCGGACGTCTGACTCCGGGGCATGTGGGTCTCCTCCTGCTTCCTCCGCTCGGTGCGGCTATGAACAACCGTTCAGAAGCAGAATTCGACCATTCCGACCCGGCACTTAAGCAAGCCCTGCGAAACCCAAAGGTACTGCAATGTAGGCACTTGCGGCCGCTACTCCTCGAACCCGAACTCCCGCAGCCACTTACGTGTCTGCTCGGGTGTCAGCCCCCGGCGTTTTTCCGGCGGCTCCGCCGGCGGAGGTCTCTGCCGGGTCGCTTTAAGCAGGACAGGCACGAATTCCTCGCTGGTGACGACACAGCAGCGACGCTTCCGGGCGGCTGCGCGTATCTCCCTGTCGGTGCTGACCACTGTTAGCCGCCGCGGGGCGGTGTCGGCCGCTATAAGCTCCAGAATGACTGTATCGGCCTCGCGTGAACCGCCATAGAGCGTCCGCACGCGCACGTCTTCGAGCTGCGCCGCCAGCGATGGGTTTGGCGCGCGGCCGTCGAAGACGACGCTGACTCCCTCCCCCTGCTCCGCGAGGCAACCCAGCATTCGACAGAGAGCCGATTGGCTGCAATCCGCCCCCACCGCCGCAAGAGCGTGCATGAGATTGTTTCCGTCCACCAGGTATGGCACGACACTATCTTACAGGCGGGGATCGCACCGAGACAACACGCGCTTCGGGCGCAACGCGCGAACCTTGGCCCGTTCGGAGGCATACAATAACATGTACAAGGCGCAAGCTTGCCCCGACGTCCGGGGCAAACAGTTGGCAAAGCTAATGGAGGTTTACTGAATGGAACTGATATCTCAAGGTGAACTGAATTCACTGCTCAAGGAGCCGGGGGCTCCGTGTGCTTCGCTGTACATGCCGACCCACCCCGCCGGTCCGGAAAACCGTCAGGATCCCATCCGCTATAAAAATCTCCTGCGAAAGTGCGAGGAACTGTTCAAACAGGACAGCGTCGGCGCCTCCGAGATACAGCGGTTGCTCGAAAGGCCGCGGCAGCTCATTGGCGACGCGCCGTTCTGGCGAAAACAGGCAGGCGGACTCGCAGTGTTCATCGCCCGCGATACGTTCCGCTACTATCGCATACCTCTGGAAACCGAGGAAGTGGTCACGGTTTCAGGCAGATTCCACGTCAAGCCGCTGCTTCCGCTGTTCAGCCGCAACGGGCTTTTCTACGTACTGGCAATAAGTCAGAAGAACATTCGTCTGCTCCAGTGCACTCGCTACAGCAACCGGGCGGTGGAATTGCCGGACGTGCCGGCCAGCATCGACGAGGCGCTGGCTGGTACGGAGTTCGACCGTTCCCAGCAGTTCCATACCGGCACGCCACCGACGCCGAACGGTGAGCGAGCTGCCGTCTTTCACACCCAGGGCGCCGGCGAGGACGAAGCGGTCAAAAAGAAGTACGTCCTGGAGTTCTTCAGAATGGTTCGCGACGGCGTTTTGAGAGTTCTGGAGGACCGTCACGACCCGCTGGTGCTGGCCGGTGTGCACGAGGACCGCGCCATGTATCGGGAAACAGACCGCTACAGCGACACCCTGAGCGACGGCGTTGACGGCAATGTGGACCTCCTCAGCGACGACAAGCTTCGCAGCAAGGCGTGGGAGACCGTCGAACCGGTGTTCCGCAAGCGCGAGGCCGACGCCGTAGCGACGTACGAGCAAGCCGAGCATACAACCCGCGGTGTCCGGGATATCCACAAGGTCGTCCCGGCGGCTTACGAAGGCCGAATCGCCAGACTATTGGTGTCACTGAACGAGCATCTCTGGGGCAAGTATCTCCCCGAGCAGGACCGCGCCGAAGTACACGAGTCGGAGCAACCCGGCGACGAGGACCTGCTGGACTTTGCGGCCGCCCATACGCTGATGACCGGCGGGGAGGTCCACGCCCTGAGCCCCCAGGACATGCCCGAGGACGCGACGGCCGCGGCTGTACTGCGGTTCTGAGAGCCGGGTGAAAACGGCCACGACGAGCAGACGACGGACCGGGTGCCCGGGGCTTGCGGTTCAGCTCCCCGCGGGTACTTCGAGCCGGTCGCGGTAATAGCCCGGAAGGTCGGTTTGGGCTACGTCGGCCCACAGTCCGCGTTCGGCTTGCATTGCCTCGCTTTGCAGCTTGCGGAATTCCTCTTTCCGCGGATGGTCGAAGCGCGGGTCGGCGTAGCCGTAGCCCCGTTTTATCAGCAGGCGGTTGAGCATTCGGCCGTCGGGCAGATACACGTAGGCCAGAAGGCGGCCGTACTTGCCCCGTGTGCGCGACGCGACCAGCTCCAGTCGAACTTCTTTGCCGTCCAAAAGCTCCTCGGCGAACTCGCCGGCTTCAGGCCCGAAATGATCCGGCGGTGCATCGGGGTTATCCGGGTCGTGTACCTCCGGCGTGTCAACTCCCCAGAGGCGGATGCGGGTGGTATCGTACTTCCCGTCCGGCACATCCACATCGAAGGTGTCCCCGTCGATGACTTTTACTACGCGGAAGGTCTGGTCGTGATACTTCGCCTCGTCCGGCAGCGGCGCCCGCCCGAATACACCCAGGCGGTCGCAGAGGACCAGCAGACCGGCCACCGCGACAATCGCCAGGACACGCAGCGACCTGCCGGCGAATCTGCGCCGGCGGAACCGCGCCGAAGATGGTTTCGCCGACGGCTTCGACATGACCTTACCGTTCGGAGAGAGCCGGCAACGCTACTTCTTCTTGCGGGACTTGCTCTTCCGCTTTCGGGAAGACTTCTTGGCCGACTTTTTCGGTGACTTCCCGGCGGATTTCTTCGCGGACTTTTTGCGGCCGCTCTTTTTGCGACCCGCCTGGGCGGTCTTGGGTACACGGGCCTTGCGACCACCCTCGCCGAGGTCGAACGCGTCGTGCACCAGTCGCAGCGCCTTGGCGCCCTCGTCGCGGTTTATCAGACAGGAGAGCTTTATCTCACTGGTGGTGATGTTCTCGATGTTGATACCGGCCGCCGCCAGCGCCTCGAACATCCGTTCGGCGACGCCGGTGTGCACGCGCATGCCCACGCCGACGACGGAAACCTTCGCGAGGTGGTCCTCGTAGAGCGGGTTGCTTCCGAGTTCGTCGCAGAGCTTTTCGACGACCTTTTTGGCGTCCGGCAGGTCATCCAGTTCCACAGTGAAGCTGACGGTCGCGCGTCCGCTCTCGTCGGTGGTTTGTATGATGTCGTCCACCACAATATGATTGGACGCCATGGTATGGAAGACCTTGGCCGCTACGCCCGGTCTATCCGGCACCTCGCGGAGGGTCACACGCGCCAGGCGGTCCTTCAGAGCCGCCCCGCTTACGACGATGCGTTCCATGTCCTGTGTCTCAGCCACGATCATCGTCCCTTTTCTGTTGTTCAGACTGCTGCGAACGTGGATTGGAACGTTGTACTTCTTGGCGAATTCCACGGCCCGGTTGTGCAGCACGCCGGCGCCCAAGCTGGCAAGCTCCAGCATTTCATCATAGCTGATGCGCTGAAGTTTTCGGGCGTTGGGCACCATTCTCGGGTCGGCGGTATATATGCCGTCCACGTCGGTGTAGTTCTCGCACATCTCAGCGTTCAGTGCCGCCGCCAGCGCCACCAGAGTAACGTTGCTTCCGCCGCGACCGAGAGTGGTAATCGCCCCTGTCTCGGTTACGCCCTGGAAGCCCGCCACTATCACTACCTTGCCGGCGTCCAGCGCCTCGCGCAGCCGGCGGATGTCGATGCGCTTGATGCGCGCCTTGGTGTGAACGTCGTCGGTGACTATGCCTATCTGACCGGCGGTGAAGCTGATGGCCTCGGCGCCCATCTCCTCCAGCGCCATCGCCATCAGCGATATCGTGACCTGCTCGCCTGTCGCCAGCAATTGGTCCATCTCGCGCTTGGGCGGGTTGTCCGTAATCTGCCCGGCAAGGTCAACGAGCTGGTCTGTGCTCTTGCCCATGGCCGAGACGACCATTACGACCTGATAGCCCTGCTTGCGCGCGTCGTTGGCTCGACGGGCCGCGGCGCGGATCTTCTCGGCGTCCGCGACGCTCGTACCTCCGAATTTCATTACAATCACGCTCATGGTATCCCTCGGCCGACGCAGGATACAGAAAATGAGCGATTTGTCCATCGGCAAACGAACCGATTGTCGGTGTCTGTTTGTGATTTTCTATTTCCGGCGTGGCTTTTTTGCCCCGTGAGGCCGTGAGGTGGTGAGAATTCTGCCGACCCTGGGCGTCTTAGGCGGCCGCCCGATGGAGGCATCGGAACCTCCCGGCTTGAAAGCAGCGTTACTGCGGTTATGATGTTCCTCCCCCGTCCGCCGGGAATCTTTAAGGCGGAGAAAAGCACTGGTCCGATACAGTTAAGGAACGTGACTATGTCCACGAAGGTTGAACAGGTAAAAGGTCGTCAGATACTCGATTCCCGCGGTAATCCCACCGTTGAGGTGGATGTCACGCTCGAAGGCGGCGCCTTCGGGCGGGCAGCCGTGCCTTCCGGCGCATCGACCGGCGAGAACGAGGCCGTCGAGCTGCGCGACGGGGACAAGAACGTCTATGGCGGCAAGGGCGTGCTCAAAGCCGTCGCCAACGTCAACGACACGCTCCGTGACGTCGTCGTCGGAATGGACGCCACCGACCAGTCCGCGGTCGATAAGGCCATGATTGACGCCGACGGGACCGACAACAAGGGTAAGCTCGGCGCCAATGCCCTGTTGGGCGTTTCCATGGCCGTCGCCCGCGCCGCGGCCGAAGCCGAAAACCTGCCACTGTATCGGTATCTGGGTGGCGACGACGCCGTCATGCTGCCCGTACCGATGATGAATATCCTCAACGGCGGCAAGCATGCCGACGGGACCGTGGACTTTCAGGAGTTCATGGTTCAGCCGTGGGGCGCGAGCTGCTTCTCCGAGGGTCTCCGCATGGGTGCGGAGGTCTTCCATGCCTTGAAGGGCGTGCTGAAGGACAAGGGCTACAACACGGCCGTCGGCGACGAGGGCGGATACGCTCCCAGCTTGAAGGATAACGACGAGGCGCCGGAGCTTATCCTCCGAGCCATCGAGAAAGCCGGCTACAAGCCGGGCGAGGACCTATGGATTGCACTGGACCCCGCCGCCAGCGAGCTGGCCGGCGAGGCGCGGGAAAAGGGCAAGGACGGTTACTGCTTCTTCAAGAGCGACCCGGACCGGATCGTCGGTAGTGACGAGATGATCGACCTCTGGGCGAACTGGTGCGAGAAGTACCCCATCCGGAGCATCGAGGACGGTCTGGGCGAGGCCGACTGGGACGGCTGGAAGAAGCTCAACGATCGGCTCGGCGAGAAGGTGCAGCTCGTCGGCGACGACCTGCTGGTGACCAATGTGCGGTTCCTGAAGCGCGCAATCGACGAGGACTGCGCCAACAGCATCCTCATCAAGGTCAACCAGATAGGCACGCTGACGGAAACCTTCGAAGCCATCCGCCTGTCCCATGAGAACGGCTGGACGGCCGTGGTGAGCCACCGCTCCGGTGAGACCGAGGACACTACGATTGCGGACCTGGTGGTCGCCAAGAACACCGGTCAGATAAAGACCGGCTCGGCCAGCCGCACCGACCGCGTGTGCAAATACAACCAGCTATTGCGTATCGAGGAGCAACTGGGTGACCGCGCTGTCTATGGCGCATCGACGTGGAAGAAGGGCTAGTTCCGCGAGCCGACCGACGACGGCCGACACTGTCGCCAGGTGGGTGGGGTTCGCGGTGCTTGCCTGCGCCTCGCTGGCGACGCTGGCGGCGGTGGTGCTGCTGCCGCCCTGGACACGGCTGGTGGATGCGAGATACGAGCGAGACGCACTGGCGGCACAGATGACCGACGAGCAGGCGCTGGTAGTTGCGAACGAGCGCTTGCTCGACGCCCTTGAGGACGACGTGGTGCTCACCCGCCGGCTCGCGATGACCGACCTCAACGCCCTGCCCCGCGGACAACGTATATTCAGTGCGGCTCGTAACGTCCGAGGCGCACTGCCCGCGACGGTCTCGATAGAGCCCGCGCCGCGTCCGGACCCGTCCGGCGGGTGGGCTGTATCGGCCGGGCGGAAACTCAGCCGACCCGGTTACCGGCGCGGGGTGTTCCTGCTGGCGATTTCCGGACTGGTCGCGGCGATGGTCATGTTCCCGCCGGTGAAGTCGTCGAAAACCGCCGGATAAAGCCCCCTACACGTCCCGGAGTAAACGACTACACGGATCCACCCGCGCGGCCTCCCGCTTATTTCAGGAGGTTCGCCTTCCTCGGCCGTCCTACGCGGCGGAGCTTCCGCAGCGCCTTCAGTTCTATCTGCCGGACGCGTTCTTTGCTCAGCCCGAGTTTCCTGCCCAGTTGTTCGAACGTCTTGGTCTTGCCGGACGTCTGCAGGCCGTAGTGGTCGATAAGCACCGTGCGCTCACGAGGCGATAGCTGCCCCAGCATCACTTCGATGCTTTCGCGCAATTCCGAAAGCTTCCCTTCCGTCGGGTCGTAGCTCGACAGGGCCGCCGCGATGTCGACCACATCGTCGTGTCCCGTCGTGAAGCGGTCCAGGACGTATTGTTCCTTGCTCACCGAGCGGGCGAAATTGCGCATAATAGCCCAGGACGCATACGTGCTGAACCGGAAGCCCCTGGCGTAATCGAACTTCTCCACGGCCCGCAGCAATGAAACGTTCCCGTCGCTGATAAGCTCGAAGATACTCTGCGGACCACCCACGTGCTTTTTGGCGATGGATACCACCAGGCGCAGGTTCGCCCTGACGATGCGGTTCTTGACGAAGTTGGCCTGCAGAAACAGCGACTCTATTCGCTGGAGTTGCCGCGTGCGAACGCGATTCAGGTCTATGCAGCCGCGGAGTCGGTCCGCTTTGTGCTTGAGGTAGTTATAGCGGCGAAACAGATCCCGCTCCTGCTGCGGGGTCAGCAGCGGCACACGGTATAGTTGACGGAAATACTCCGGCAGGCCGGGCGGTGGCTTGGGGACGCCTGTCTGGACGCTCGAGCCACCGCCGGGCGGCTCGGCAAGGATTCTTTCGTCAGCGTCCGGGAGGTCAAACTCGGGGTTGTACACGTAGGAAATCGGGCTGTGCAGCAATCGCTTCGCCCGCATCTCGTTGACAATACGATAAATGCTGCCACGCGAACGGTTGTACCGCTGAGCCAGTCGGACGACGGGAACGCCCCGCAGAAAACAGCGGTAGATGACCTCTCGCTGTTTATCGCTCACGGGGCTGGATAGATACGGGAACACCGCTTGACCCGGGTTCTGCCGGTCGTGGTTGCGGATTATGTAGCGGATGGTCTCAACGGACCGACCTGTGCGTCCGGCCAGGCGACGGGAGACCTCAATGAGCGAGCAGTTGGCGAAGGCGGCCATGCGCTTGGCCCGGCGGATAATGTCGGCGCGTTCAGCGTCGGAAACCTGGCTGAATCGCATCGACCGGGCGATCTGGCGACGATGCTCGCCGACGAACCAGTTGACCGAGCTTTCCAGAAAAGCCACGCGCCGTCGGCCGTCCGGAAATACGAGCCGCCGAGCCGGAAGCCCCCGCCGTCGCCAACGCTGTATGGTCTTCCGCGAGACGCTCAGCCGCTCGGTGAGGGAACGGGTATCGTACACCGGTTCGTCGTAATCACCGGTGCGAAGCTCGAAGCTGTCGCTGACGTCCAACATCAGCCGCAGCAGGTCCGCGCGCAGCGTTTTGCCTTCCATTCCCTCCACGGGCGGCTCCGTTCCGCGCGGGCGGTAGCCGGTCAGGCGATATACTACAAGTTCGTAGGGATAGGTCCGGGAAGGTTCGACGATTCGCGCCAGCGCCTCGGCCGCGTCCACATACCCCTTGCGGAGACGGATCAAACCCGCGCAAAGCTCGCGGGCTAGCTTCTCCAGCGGCTTATTCGCATAGTTTCGCATCGCCCCCCTCCTTTCCTTGCCCGGCCGCGCGAACGGCCTTACAAGTCCCCGTCTACTACTATATTATGCCACTAGTG
>JBKHJB010000273.1:0-2504 GCA_046538345.1 Phycisphaerae bacterium | reverse complement strand
GCTGCTGTCACGTCTGCTCATTGTTCTCTCCCGCAGGTGCGCTTTTCTGCTAAAGTAAATAATTCCGTATATTCCGCCGTAGGTCCGTGCGCGTCCGGACCGTTCAGCGGAACGCCTCTCCAAGTTTGATAATGGGTATCAGCAGCCCTGCCGCCACAAACGCCAGCGCGCCGGCCAGCAGCACGAGTATAAGCGGCTCTATCAGCCGCACCGCCTGGTCCACCTGGCGGTCCATCCTCCGCTCGACGGTGTCGGCGATGTGCACGAGAACCCGCTCGAGCTGGTTGGACTCCTCCGCGACGGCGACCATCTCCACGACCTCCGGCGGAAACATGCCGCTTTTCCGCAGCGGCTCGGCGAGGGGGTCGCCGCGGCGAACGTTTTCGGCGGCTTCGGCGACCCGGTCGGTCAGAAGCACCGAGCCGGTGGCGGTTTTGCTTATCTCCAGCGCCCGGATGATTGGCACGCCGTTGGCGAGCATGGTGCCGAGTATCCGGCAGAACCGCGTGACGCTTATCATGCGTATCACCCGACCGGCGAAGGGCAGCTTCACCCGCCACCGCTCCCACGTCCTTCGACCCGACTCGCTGCTGAGAAGCGCCTTCACGCCGGCGGCCGCCAGTATCACAACGCCCAGCAGCAGACCCAGATGCCCCCTCAACAGCCGACTCAAACCGAAGAGGATCTGAGTCGGAAGCGGCTGTGACATATTCTCAAACAACGGCTCGAACCGCGGGACCAGGAACAGCAGTATCAGAAGCAGACCGGCCGTTCCGGCGAACATGACCACGGCCGGGTATATCATCGCGCCGAGCACCTTGCCGCGCAGCTCGTCCTGTCGCTCCAGAAACTCCGAGAGGTTCCGCAGCACGTCCTCCAGAAAGCCCGCCTCCTCGCCGCTGCGGATCATGGCGCAGTGCAGCGGTTGGAATGCCTGCGGTCGCGATCTCATCGCCTCGGCGAGTGTGTTGCCCTCGGCCACACAGTCGCGGACGTGCAGCAGCGCCTCGGCTAAACGCTGGTCGCGGCAGGCGCGGTGGACTATCTCCAGCGAAGGCAGCAACGAAACACCCGCACCCAGCAAATCCGCCAGTTGCCCGTACGCCACCGCCAGTCGCCTGGGGCTGACCCGCTTTCGCAGCCGCAAGCCGCGCTCCGCGTATTCGCTGACCTCCACAGGGTAGAGGTTCCGCTCACTCAGGGCGCTTAAGACGGCGGCCTCGCTGTCGGCGCTGAGCAGACCGCGGACCTGCTGTCCGCCGCTGTTCTTCGCTATGTATTGATAGGTGCCCATGGCCCCTGTGGTTAAAGTGTCCGCTGCCTTCGCGGCAACTATGCCTTCGTGCTTCGGATGACCTCCTCCGGCGTGGTCATGCCCGCACGGACCTTAGCCCATCCGTCCTCGCGCAACATGTGCATTCCATTCCGCCGCGCCGTCCGGACGACCTCGCCGACCGGCGCGCTGCTCATGATGAGCTGGCGGATATCGTCGTCCACCGGCATAAGCTCAAACAGCCCGCATCTGCCGTGGTAGCCCGTGCCGCGACACTGGCGACACCCCGCGCCGCGATAGAGCACAGCGCCGTCGGCCAGCTCGAAATCCGACGGCAGGGAGTCCTGGTCCGGCTCGTACGGTTCCTTGCAGTGCGGGCAGATGGTCCGCACCAGTCGCTGCGCCATGGCCGCCTCCAGCGTGCTGGTCACCAGGTACGGCTCAAGCTGCATGTCCAGCAGACGTGTCGCCGCCGAACATGCGTCGTTGGTGTGCAATGTGCTGAACACCAGATGTCCGGTAAGGGCGGCCTGGATGGCGGCCTCGGCTGTCTCGATGTCGCGTATCTCGCCGACCATCACCACGTCCGGGTCGTGTCGGAGCATGTGGCGTATGCCCCGGGCGAACGTCATGCCCACCTTTTCCTGGACCTGCACCTGGTTGACGCCGCCAAGGTTGTATTCCACGGGGTCCTCCACGGTGAGGACCTTTATCTCCGGCCGGACTATCTCCTGAAGCGCCGCATAGAGAGTGGTCGTCTTGCCGCTGCCGGTCGGACCGGTAACCAGCACTATCCCGTGGGGGCGCTTGATCAGCTCGCGGAAGACGCCGAACGTCCCGTCGTCCATCCCCAAATCCGTGAGCTTGAACAGCAGGTTGGACTTGTCCAGCAGACGCATTACCACGCCCTCGCCGAAGAGCATGGGTATGACACTGACGCGGACGTCCACCTGCCTTCCGCCGACCTGGAGGTTGATGCGCCCGTCCTGGGGAACTCGTTTCTCGGCGATGTTCATCTTCGCCATGATCTTGATACGGCTGATAATCGCCGCCTGGAACCGCCGAATCTGCGGCGGCACGGACGCCCGCTGCAACACGCCGTCGATGCGATAGCGGATGACCAGGTCGTGCTCGTACGGCTCGATGTGGATGTCGCTGGCACGCTCGTCCAGCGCCTCGAGGAAGATCTCGTTGACCAGCTTGATGACGCTGGCCTCCTGGGCCATCTCCA
>JBKHJB010000059.1:0-11780 GCA_046538345.1 Phycisphaerae bacterium | reverse complement strand
GTCGGGACGTAGAAAATTTTCACTTCGGCCGACGAGCGAGATGTCGCGTCTGCCCGTTGTTCTGTCCGCGGACCCACAAGCCGCGACATGAGCGGCCGATAGCTCAGTCCGCTCGAGAGATTTTCTCGACGTCGGTTCGGCCGATTCAGACACGAAAGGGACCTCTGTGTAAGGTAATAGCCCCAAATGGGCTATGACGATCTCCTGTTAATCTGCGAAACTTGCGGGCTGTGTGGCGTCTAGAGAAACTTGACAAACTTTCTTGCTTCTAGCCCAAGCTGCCCCAGAATCGCACCGAAATCACTCCCGAAAGAACTCAGGCCCCGTAGCTATGGGCGACGGTGACTGTGCCCGGCCGGGGCACTCGGAAGCAAGGAGACCAGATGATGATGCGTTCAACCCACAGGGTCGGATTTGTGTCTATCCTGGCGACGCTGGGTTTCGTGTTCGGCGGCGCCACGGTCAGCAAGGCAATAGTGGTCGGGGATGACCCTGCCTCTCACGAGGTGGACCCCTCATCGGCTTTTGCCGGCGTGGGGATGCTTAGCTCGGCCGGGAAGACCAGCGGGGCGCTGATAGACCCCTGGCATGTACTGACGGCGGGGCATTGCGTGTACAACGTCAGCAGCCACACGTTCTCACTGGACACTGCGGACGGTCGTCTACCTTTGCCCATGTCCGAGGTGGAGAAACATCCTTCCATCGACCTGGCGGTGGTTCGGCTGGCTTCGCCGGCGCCGGTGGATGGTTATGGTCTTTACACCGCCCGTGACGAGGCCGGGCGGGTCGGCACAATGCTCGGCTACGGGCTAAGCGGTAGCGGGCGCCCGGACGCGACACAATACCCCAAGGGCACTCTGCGAGTCGGCTGGAATCGAATCGATACCGCCGGCTCAAGCAGTCTGGCATATACCTTCAACTCGCCGAATTCGTCAGACTCGCTGGGTCGTGACCGGGAGTCTCTGCCCGCCGACGGCGACTCCGGCGGACCGACGATGCTCAAAGTAGACGGCGAATGGCTTATCGCCGGCGTTCACTATGCCATAAGTGACATGGACGGCGACGGGATCGCCCCGGAATATGGCGACCGCTGTCTGGATATCCGCGTCAGTTCCTATGCCGAATGGATACAGGGCGTGCTGGACGGCTTCACGGCCGTTCCGGGCGACGCCAATCTCGACGGAGTTGTGGATTTGTCGGACTTTTCCACGCTCAAGTACAATTTCGGAATGAAGGACGCCTTGTGGGGTGACGGCGATTTCAACAGCGACGGGGTCGTTGACCTCTCGGACTACAGCATCCTCAAGCGTAATTTCGGCCTGAGCGCGGATGAGTGGGAGACGTCCACAGCGGTGCCCGAGCCGGCGAGTATGCTGGTGCTCGCCGCGGGCGGGCTGCTGGTGGTCTCGAAACGGAGACGAAACCTCGGGAAAGAGGCGTGGCGGTATTAATTCTTCCTCCCTCGTTTGTCGCGGGACCGTGGGCGGCATAGAATAATCATGATCCGCGGAAACGCTCACGTCCGCTTCAGGTTTGCGGGACTCCCTAGCCGCGTGACAGCGTTCAGGCAATTGGAGGAAATGCCATGATGGAGAAGCTTTCTGTCCCCCTTGTATGCGTGGTTTCTGTGCTCTCGCTGTGCGGCGTCGTCTCGGCTGCGACGTTAGGTCCGCTGAACCTCCTTGTCGAATCGACCGGCGACGCGTGGATAGTAAACCCGTCCACAGACGCAGTGGATTTCGAAGGGTATCAGATCTCCTCGGTGGGGGAGAACCTCGAGCCATCGGGCTGGTTCAGCTTGACCGACCGTGGCGAGCCGGACTGGGAGGTCCTCAGCAGCAGTGAAGATCTGCTGGCCGAGGCGGTGGGGGTTACGTCCTCGGAGTTCTACACGTTGGACGGCGGCGAGTCCCGCTCGCTCGGCGCGCCGGTATCGGCCGAGACGCCTTTGGACGACCTCAGCTTCACCTATACGGCTCTGGGCGGCGAGAGCTTCCAGGGCGAGGTGATACCCGAGCCGACGACACTGGCGCTTCTGTCGCTGGCTGCGCTGGCCGTTGTGCGTCGGCGCCGGGGCGTGTGAGGCAAGCCGCACCAGCAGGCAAGAAGTCCGTCTGAGCTACACTCTACCGGCGGCGTCCAAAGGCGCCGCCGCATTTTTCTTTCTCAGGGGGCGTTGCGTGCGCTTCGCCTGGAGGATAACTTTCGCCGGGACGGAATCCGTGATTTCGCTTCCGACGGATAGGTTTTCGTAAGCATCGGCGAGATGAAACGCACCAGTGACATTGCGATTATCGGTCCGGGTCGGGTGGGGACGGCCTTGGGCGTCCTGGCCGTTCGGGCGGGGCGAAGCGTCGGCGGAGTCGCCGGCGGCGGTCCGGGGCGTGCGGCCGTCGCGGCCGAGACTATCGGAGCCACTGAACCCACGCCGCCTCCGGAGGCGGCGGCTTCAGCTCGGCTGGTGCTGCTCACCGTGCCGGACGAGGAGATACGCGGGGTCTGCGAGGAGCTTTCCGCCGCGGGCGCATTTGACGAAGATACCGTCGTGGCGCATTGCAGCGGCGCGCTGGGCAGTGGTGAGCTGGCGTCGGCTCGGGGCTGCGGCGCGAGCGTCGGTTCGACGCACCCACTCCAGACTTTTCCCACAGCGGCGGCCGCTGTGGAGAAAATCCCCGGGACATTTTTCTTTATAGAGGGTGACGAGGCGGCGATTACAACACTGGAGTCGCTGGCGGTGGCGATAGGCGGTCGGCCCGTGCGCATCGACTCGCAAGCCAAGCCCTTGTATCACGCGGCGGCTGTGCTGGCGTGCAATTACCTGACGGCACTGTTCGACGCGGCGCTGTCAACGGGCGAGCGGGCGGGCATCGAACGAACACAGGTGGCCGAAGCGATGGAACCGCTGATGCTGGCGACGTTGGAAAACGCCCGTGAGATGGGCACGGAACAGGCCCTGACCGGCCCGATAGTCCGTGGCGACGTGGAGACCGTCCGTTTGCACCTGGAACGTCTCGAGGGAAGTGAGCAACGGCGGGTGTACCGGGTGATGGGGCAGTACACGGTCGGACTAGCCGAGCGGAGCGGCCGACTGTCTGGTTCCCGGGCCGAACAGATGCGCCGTCTGCTGCGGCGCGAGAAGGAGTAGCCGGATGGCGGCGAGGATTCTCGACGGACGCGAGATTGCCCGGCAGATTCAGCACCAGGTCGCGCTGGACGCGGCCGAGCTTGCCCGGCAGGGGACACCGCCGCGACTGGTCGCCGTGCAGGTCGGAGAGAACCCGGCCAGTCGTATCTATACCAAGATGCAGGGCCAGAGCTGCGCCGCGGTGGGCATTGAGTACGAGCTGGTAGCATTGGCCGAAAGCTCCAGCCAAGAGGACCTCGTAGCCCGCATACAGTCGCTGAATCTGGACCCCCGCGTCACCGGCATAATTCTCCAGATGCCGCTGCCGGGCGAGATGGACGCCCGGGAGGCGATGAACGCCATCGCACCGCTAAAAGATGTCGAGGCCGCCAATGCAGTGAATATCGGACGCCTGTTCTTCCGTCGAGGGTATGTAGCGCCGTGCACGCCTCTGGCGGCACTGGAGATGCTCAAGCGGGCGTGCCCCGACATGACGGGCAAAGAGACGGTCATCGTCAGTCACAGCGAGATTATCGGCAAGCCCATCGCCATGATGCTGCTGGAGAGCAAGCTGTCTTCCCCGACGGTTACGGTCTGCCACGTGGCGACGCGCGACCTTGCGATGCACACGCGCCGTGCCGAGATACTACTGGTGGGCACGGGGATCCGCCAGGCACGCTGGCTGAGTTACAAGCAGCGCCGCAAGGCCGGGGAAAAGCCCGAGCCGCCGGAGCTTTCGCCGCTGGTTACAGGCGACATGCTCAGCGAGGGGGTCGTCGTTATCGACGTGGCGATAAACCGTATCCCCCAGGCGCTCGACGAAGACGGAGAGCCGGTCAAGAACGAGAAGGGCAAACCGATCATGATCACCCGCGGTGACGTGGACTTCGACGCCGCGGCCGAGAAGGCCTCGGCGATTACCCCCGTGCCCGGCGGGGTCGGTCCTGTAACCGTTGCCATGCTGCTGCGGAACACCATTGCCTGCGCCCGCGCCCAGAAAGAGGGACAGAGCTTGAGCTGACCCGCCCGGCGTCCGCTACGATTTGACTTCCTCGAGCAACCGCAACAGCCCCTCGGTAATTGTCCGCGCGCCGGGGCGGTACAGTGCCGCGGCCGCCGCCGACATCCGCTGCAGTTCCGACGGACCGCCGAGGAGCCGGCGGACGTGCCCCACGGTCTGTTCAGGCGTCCGACCGATAACGGCCGCTCCCTGCGATTCCAGGTACTCGGCATTGCCGGCCTCGTGACCGGGTACGGGCCTGAGCAGCACGGCCGGGGTCGCTTTGGCAAGCAGTTCGGAGGTTATTATCCCGCCGGGCTTGGTCACCATCAGCGAGGCGACGTCGATAAGCTCATGCAGCCGATGTGTGAAGCCCACCGGGGTTACGCGCCCGTGCGAACGTGCCAGCTTCGAAAAGCTTGATAGGAGCTTTTTGTTCCTTCCCGCCAGGGGCACGAGGTGTACGTCGCAGTTTTCCAGAATGTCCCGGGCGATGCGCAGGACGGGTCCGCAGGTAAACGCCGCCCCGCCGGAGAGCAGCACGATGGGCTTGTCCGCCGGGAGCCGCCAGTCGGCGAGCACGCGATCGGTGTCCACGGGCCTGGTCCAGCGCGGGTGTACAGGTATGCCGCTGACCGTGATCCGCTGGGACGGAATGCCCCAGCGGTGGACTATCCCGGCGGTGTACTCGGTCGGCACGAAATAGTGGTCCACTCCTTCGGCATACCAGTAGCGGTGCGCCTCGATATCGGTAACAACCACCACCTGCCTGCCGGCGAAACGCCCCTTGCGGAGCATATGGGTGACGTAAGGCGTCGTCAGGAAATGAGTATTGACGATAAGTTCCGGCCGCTCCCTGTCCATCAGCTCACCGAACCGCCGAAGCATCCGCCGCTCCCAGAACAATCGCAGACGTTCGCACATCGATCGCCCGGGGCGGTGGGGACGGTTACTTACACGATAGCCGAAACCGTACAGGCGTGGAGCACGCGACATACTCAGCGCGAAGCCCCCGGCATACGCCAGCGCGAAGGCACGCGGGGTCAGCGCCAGCGCTTCGACGAGTTGCGGTCGGACGGGGGGCTCGGCGCTCCGCAGGGAATCGGCCAGCGCACGGGTCACTGCGTGGTGCCCGGTACCCACGCCGGCTGTGGCTATCATCAGACGTCGGTGGTTGTGTTGGCACGTCATTCGACCGATAGTCTCCACCGGCGCGGCATTTTCCGCAAGACGCGGGACGGCGGATTTGACCGACTTGAATGGGTCCGGCGTGTCTGTCATAGTGTTAAAAGAGAAAGTGCCGAATTCGAGGCACCGCATGAAGCGAGAGGATGTACCATGCCCCGTACGCTTTTGACCATCTTGGTAGTCCTGGCGATTACGGCGACGCTCTATCCCGCGCCACCCGATGCGAGCGAGTTCTCCCACGAAAAGGTCGAACAGAGCATCGAAAAGGCCAAGCAGTGGTTATACAGCCAGCAGAAGAACGACGGAAGCTGGGGTGATTATAAGGCCAGCACTGGCGCCTATCCCTCCGGACTGACTTCCATTGTGCTTTTCGCACTGCTGGAGAGCGGCGAGAACGCTCAGGACCCGCGACTGGAAGAGGCACTGGAATGGCTGACCATCCAGTCGTCGGATAAGACATACTCACTGGGGCTGAGATGCAACGTCTGGGAGCTGGCCAACCGGCAGACCGGCGGGCAGTACGAGGCGTTGCTCAAGCAGGATGTCGAGCTGCTCGTCAAATCGACCAAAGACGGCAGCTACGACTATGATTGTCACGGAAGCGGTCAAAGCAGCGGGGACAACTCGAACAGTCAATACGGCGTTCTTGGCGCCTGGGCCGGAGCCAAGGGCGACTTGGAGGTCCCCACCGAGTACTGGCAGATGGTGCAGGACTACTGGGTTGGGGCACGCAATAAAGACGGTGGTTGGGGATATAAGCGCGACGACGGCAAATCCACAGGCACCATGACCTCGGCGGGGATCGCCAGCTTGTACGTCGCCATCGACAACCTTCATATGGAACGGTTTATCCGCTGCGGCGCGGGCGTTACCCCCAAGCCCATCGAAGAGGCCGTCGACTGGCTGGACAGGCACTTTATCGAGAGCATCGGGGAAAAGGGCCACAAGGGCAAGCATCTCGGCTGGGGCGACCTGTACTATCACCTCTTCGGCGTCGAACGTGTGGGTCTGGCCGGCGGCTACAAGTACTTCGGCGAGCACGACTGGTACAAACTGGGTGCCGTTCGCCTGTTGGATGAGCAGCGGTCCGACGGCTCCTGGAAAGGCAAGTGGGACCCGCTGGTTTCCACATCCTATGCGCTGCTGTTCCTCTCCCGCGGCGAGAAGCCGGTGCTGTTCAACAAGCTGCGCTTCGAAGGGGATTGGAACAACCGCCCCCGCGACCTGGCTGCTCTGACGAGATGGCTGGGCGAGACCTTTGAGACCGACATGTACTGGCAGATAGTGAACCTCCAGGCGCCGGTCTCCGAGTGGCACGACGCGCCTATGCTCTACATATCCGGCTCGCGGTCGCCGGAATTCAGTCCTTCGGATATCGACAAGCTCCGGCGCTACGTTCAGCAGGGCGGGGTTATCTTCAGCACGACCGAGTGCAACGCAAGGGCTTTCACCAGCGGAATCCGTCGGGTTTACAAGCAGATGTTCCCGGAGTATTCGCTGGAGGGCTGCAAGCCCGATCACGACCTGTACTCCACTCATTTCCAACTCCGCGGGAAGCCGCGTTTTTTCGTGCTATCCAACGGCGTGCGCCCGCTGGTGATCCACTGCGATCAGGACCTGCCAGTGGCATGGCAGGTGCGGCGCTACGCCACGCAACGGTGGGCGTTCGAGGGCGCGGCCAACGCGGCGATGTACGTCTCGGACATGGGATCTTTCCGTCCCCGCGGCGTGAGCCACTGGCCCGACGAACCGGGTGATTTCCAACCTCGCCGGACGGTGAAACTTGCGAGGATAAAGTTCGACGGTAACAGCGATCCCGAGCCGCTCGCCTACCAGCGCTTTGCCCGTATGATGGCGGAAGAGCACAGGGTTCGCGTGGAGGTCGGCAAGCCCGCGGCCGCGAGCGATTTGCCCGATAGTGACGCCGAGGTTGCCACACTTACCGGTACCGGTTCATTCGAGCTTTCCGACGCCGATGCCGACGCGCTGAAGCAGTGGGTCGCAGACGGTGGCACGCTGCTGATAGACGCAGCCGGCGGCGACGCTGAGTTTGCGGACTCGGCGGAGAAGCTTATCGACAGGTTGTACGGACCGGGCGCTTTGCGACGGCTCAGCTCTCGATCGGACATTTACACCCTGGAAGGCATGGAAATAGAAAAGGTGCGCTACCGTCGCCAAACGCGGTCCCGGCTGGGTGATACCGACACACCCAACCTGCGGGCGGTGACGGTGGACGACAGGCCGGCGGTTATCTTCAGCCCGGAAGATATAACAGGCGGACTGCTCGGCGTGCCCGCCTGCACCATCGACGGATACACGTCGGATTCGGCGTGGGAGCTTGTGCGGAACATCGTGCTCTCAGCGACCGGCGGGGCGATGTAAGCTGCCCAACGGACGGTTCGGCTCAGCCCGCTCGACGTGGGGACAAGACGGCTGCGACTACGGCCAGGATGAAAATCGCCCACCCCGCGGCGGTCAATAGCGCCTCGATCCCCGGGGCGGTGGTGCGAGCCGTCAGCGCGACGAGAAGCATGCCGAAGATCGCGGCGGCCGAACAGATGCTTGATAACAAACGGGGCGTGTCCAATGATCGCTTCAGCAGCGCTTGTGAGCCGATAGTCATTATCACCAATCCGCCCACGTGCAGGTAGTATCCGCCGAGCCAAAGGGGGTATGTATTCAGCAGCCAGACTGTGGCTATTAGCAGCGCCGGAGGCAGGCACAATACGCTCGTGGTTCCCCCGCGCTTACCGGCGAATATGGCGCTGCCGGCGAGCAGGGCGGCGGCGGGTATGCGAAGTTCACCTACCGGCATCCATGGCACGGTTGCCCTGGAGGTGTCGATCAGGCCGCATATGCCCGCGGCCGAGGCGATAGCGGCCGCCACGCAAGACACCAGCAGGATCTTCCAGTTTCGGGTAAGGTGCTTGCCGGCGCGAGTCACGGAGATAAGCGTGATGCCGACAAGCACCAGCACATAGGTCATCGTGGCCAAAACGATACTCGCATCGTAAGGCGACAGCGCCGTCGATCGATCCGTGGTAGGCAGCGCGAGCTCTTCTCCGACCGCTATTCGGAGAACCAGCATCAGCGCGATCGCCACTGCAAGCGTGCTCGCCGGCGAAGCCACGCGCAGACGCACGGTCAGCAGAGCGTTGACGGCTCCCACAGCGGCCCCGGTCGCTAAAGCGGCAGCCATCGCCGTCGCCGGATCCACTCCCCGCAGCAACAGTGCGCAGGTGATAAGTGCGGCGAAGTCCGCAACCACCCACACGCTGAGGTCCACGACGCCGACTCGCAGCGCCGTCAGCATCGCCAGCCCCGCGAGCATGGTGGGAGAGAGCAGCAGGCGTAATACGTAATCGTGGCCGCCCCAGCCCGGCAGAAGCACCACCGCCAGTAATATCAGCGGTACAAGCACCGCCACGTCCCGCCGCCAGACGGGTCCGTCTTCGCGCGGGGCGAGCATCTGCTCCACGGTCGGCAGTGGGGTACTTTCAGTCATGCGGCAGAGTTTAACCTATGGCCGTTTCCAACGACAGTCGGGCACGCGAACCACGTTCGCTTGCTGCGAAGCGGCGCGGGCGGAATCCGCCAAGGCGCTTTATCTCGCGGCCGCCTATTCTTCCGTCGCTACGGTCGCGGCGAGCTGGTCGAACTCATCGACGGCCGACTGGTCGCCGGAGCGTATCTGCTCGCTGAGCATTCGCATCTCGGCCATGCGCCACCGCAGCCAGTACCGCAGCGTGGCTCGCTTGGATTCGTCGGCCGCGGCATGCTGGCACATGATCGCGGCTATGGTCAGATAAGTCGCCATGTCCACCAGTCGCCGAGCGTGCAGGTCGCGGTAGGTCCGGCCGGGCTGGTTCTTGATGAACTCCACGCACTCGGTAAGCATTTCCAGTCCGTTGCGTATTTGCTCTACCAGCGGCGCGACCGACTCGCTCCAGTCCTCATCGAGCAGTTCCTCGATGAAGTTGCGTGCGGTTCCGCTGGTAACGCCGGCGACGGCTGCGACCACCTGAAGCTCCGAGGTGCCCTCGTAGATAGTGGTAATGCGGGCATCGCGGTAGAGCCGCTCGGCCGGGTAGTCGCGCATATATCCGCTGCCGCCCATAACGCTGATGGCGTCGCGCGTGACCCGCATGCACATCTCCGAGGCGTAGTACTTGCTCATGGGGGTGAGCATCTTGTTGTATCGCCCGTAATGGCGGGAGGTCTTGCGGAGCTGCTTTCTTTCGTCGGAATCGACGTCGCCGAACTCCATCTTCCGCAGCGCACCGTTCTCGAGGTCCACGCAGAACGCCGCGTGGTAGGTCAGCGCCCTGGCGGCCTGGAGGTCCACGCTCATGCGAACCAGGATCTCGCGGATGGCGGGGAAGTTCTCGATGGCGGTCTCGAACTGGCGTCGCTCGGCGGCATAGTCCCGCGCCACGCGGTAGGCGGCCTCGGCTATACCGAGCGACTGCGAGGCGATGCCGATTCTCGCGCCGTTCATCAAGCTCATCACGTAGCTGATAAGCCCGCGCTGGCGTTCGCCGATGAGCTTCGCGGGCGCGTCGTCGAAGAATATCTCACAGGTCGGGCTGGCGTGGATGCCCATCTTGTCCTCCAGCCGCCGAATCTTGACGCGCGGACCTTTCTCCACCAGCAGCAAGCTCAGCCCCCGGCCGTCGGTTATCTCCGGCTCGGTGCGAGCAAGCACCAGCAGCACCTCCCCGCAGCCGTTGGTGATGAATCGCTTCACGCCGCGGACGTACCATTGTCCGTCTTCGTCCTGGTAAGCGCGCGTCTTGACGCTCTGAAGGTCGCTGCCGGCGTCCGGCTCTGTGAGCACCATCGCGCCGGTCCACTCGCCGCTTGCCATCGGCGGAAGGTACTGCCGCTTGATTTCCTCGTCGGCGAAGGCGTTTATCGTCTCGGCGATGCCCTGAAGTCCGTAGATGTTCATCAGTGACGAGTCGGACCGACTGAGGATGTCGTTGGACATCGTATAGATAAGCGTCGGGCAGTTTATTCCGCCGAATCGGTAGGGCAGCGTGAAGCCCATCAGGTCGGCCTTGCCGAGAGCGTCGATCGCCTGGACTATTCCCTTCGGGCGACGGACGTCGCCGTCCTCGGTAAGCGTGTTACCCTCGCGGTCGTTGTCCTCGGCGGTCGGCGCGATGATATTTCCGCAGATGTCGCCGACGGACTCCAGGATGAGGCGATAGTTATCGACCGCGTCGTCCTCGCCCTCCGGCGCGAAGTCGTATTTCTCGGCGTAGGAGAAGTCCTCCTCCATGATGCGCGCCAGGCGCTTAAGGTCCATCCGGCGGAAGTAAAACTGAATATCCTCGTTGTCGGTGAAGAAGTTGGGCATTGCAGTATCCGTATTTATCTGTGTTGGCTCAAAGAGCTTGCGGGTCAGTTGCCGGCCTGTTCAGCGGCCTTTTGTACGCCCGCGCCGCCGCGGACGGCCTTGATCATCTTGGGGATAACCTCGTTCAAGTCGCCGACGATACCGTAGTGGGCGGCGCTGAAGATGGGAGCATCCGGGTCGTTGTTTATCGCCAGTATCTTCGCCGCCTCTTCCATTCCGGCGCGGTGTTGCACGGCCCCGCTGATGCCGCAGGCGACGTAAAGAGCGGGGCGAACCGTGGTGCCGGTCTGTCCGACCTGGTGGTCGTGGTGGACGTATCCAAGGTCCACCGCGGCCCGGCTGCCTCCGACGGCCGCTCCGAGACAGTTCGCCAGCTCCCATATAAGCCGGAAGTTCTCTTTGCTGCCGACCCCCGCGCCGCCGGCGACGATAATCCTCGCGGCCTTGAGGTTCACTCGCTTGGGTTCGCGGTGTCGGCGCCGTATCGCCAGCGGGAGCTTCAGGTCGTCAAGGTTTACCTCACAGCGGACCACCTCTCCGCTGCGGCTGTCGTCCGGCTCGGCGATGGGCATCACGCCCTCGCGGACCGTCGCCATTTGCGGCCAGCGCTCGGGGTTCACGATGGTGGCGATGATATTGCCCCCGAAGGCGGGGCGAATCTGGAACAGGAGGTTCCGGTAGTCTTTCTTGTTGACCGGGTCGTGGTGGTCGCCGATCTGCAGGTCGGTGCAGTCGGCCGTCAGGCCGCATTTGACCTTGCTGGCGACGGTCGGCGCCAGGTCGCGACCCAGCGGCGTGGCGCCGTAGATGACCACCTGCGGACGATGCTGCTCGATAAGCTCACAGAGCACCTCGCAGTAGCTGCGGGTCTGGTAGTGAGCGAGCTTCTCGTGCTCGACCAGGTACACCTTGTCCGCGCCGTGGGCGATGAGCGAGCCGGTATGCTCCTCGACTGCGTCGCCCAGCAACACAGCCGCCAGCGGCACGTTCAGCCGATCGGCCAGTTCGCGTCCCTTGCTCAGAAGTTCCAGGGGTACTTCCGAGAGCCGACCATCGTCGGCCTCGGCGAATACCCATACTTCACCGTCGTGGATGGAATCTGTCAT
>JBKHJB010000058.1:0-11790 GCA_046538345.1 Phycisphaerae bacterium | reverse complement strand
GTAGGGCCCAGACATAAGTCTACCCCGGACCGCCCGACCCCGCCGACCGCAAGCCGAGCATTTGCCGATAGCTTCGCCACCTCTCGCCGGCGGCCAGCTGGTTCGTTCGCGGGACGGCTCAAACCGCGCCCGAACTACTTCGGCCGGGACTTATGCGGCATGAAGGCGCCCTCGTAAGTGCTCTTCTCCACGGGGCGGGGCTCAGCGTCCGGGGGGTCCGCCAGCCACTTTTCGACCAGCGCCGAAAAGTCCTCCTCCCGGCAGAACGTGAAGCCCATGGGCGCCCCGGCCGGCTGGGTCACGCGGTCACCGTCCCAGCGGCTCTCCGGCGGATAAAACGTCGCGCGGCCGTACTGGTACCCGTGCGGCCGGACGAACAGCGCCGTGACGTACTCCACCTCGCGCGGGACGTCCACCTTCACGCGATGACGGCGTCGGTCCAGCCGCGTGGCATCATGCACGCTCCCGTCGCGCCCGGCCGCCAGCGCCTTGCCGGGCGCCCGCTCGGCCATCAGGTCGGCACGGCGCCCGATGATCGCCTCGCGCAGAGAGGCCTTCCGCTGCGGGGGATTCCAGTCGAAGGCGATCCACCCCTCGGCGTCGCCCTCGCGGTACCGACAGACGATCCAGTCCTCCGTGAACCAGTGCTCCATGGCGCTGGTCGTCCCGTGCGGGTGCCAGCCACCCTCGTACACTAGCGGCGGCTCGCCCTCCTCGCCGGGCACGACGACCGGGATGAAGTACGGGAACTTGCGGGCCGTGCGATGGTGCCAGCCCTCCCGGCCGCGGGAGTCCGTGCCGGGCTGCACCAGGTTCGGGTAGCTCGTCCAGCCCGCACCGCTGCGACGGTAGCCGTTCGGGTCCAGCAGCAGCGACGCGCAGCCGGACTCCATGTAGCGGTACTTGGCCACGTAGCGCGGGGCGTAGATGATCTTGACGGGCTCGCCGCGCATGCGCTGGTCGTGCTCCACGCAGACGCCGTTGGCGACCTTCAACACCGCCCGCTGGACGTGCACGTCGCCGTCCCCCACGCCCGGCTCCACGCGGAGCAGTGCGTTGCGGCGGGCGTCGGCGGCGGAGACGGTCACCTCGACGTCCCGCTCGGCACCCGAGGGGAAGCCAGCGAGCTCGACGCGGGCCGGCGAGATGCGCAACCCTTCGGGGCCGCGGAGCTCCACGGTGGCGTCGACGGCCGCCAGACCCTCGTTCCGCAGGCGGAGGACGGCCGAGCCGCGACCACCCACCGGCAGACACAACGCCTGTCGGTGCAGCCAGCGGGCCGCGATGGGCCCGGCTGACCGCTCAGCCTCAACCCCGCGGGCCGGCACGGGCCCTTCCGGCGGCCGGACGTCGACGGGATAGCACAGGAAGCCGTCGCGGATCCGCCCGTCGGCCGGCTCGCCGTCGATGGACAGCTCCACGCCGTCGCCGTTAACGGGCACGCAGAACTCGCGGACACCGCCCTCGACGTCCACGCGGCCGTCGGCGACGCGCACGAACCCGTGCCCGGCGAAGCTGAATCGTTCCGAGGCGTCACCCAGCGTGACAGGCGCCTCCGCGTCCTCACCGAAACGGAGCATCAAGTAGTCCGTAAAGGCGCCGCTCTCGCCGGGGCTGTCCTCACGAGCGAGCGCTTCGACGCGAACGACGAAGGCATCCTCGCCCCGCGCCACGCGGCGGACCGACGCAGTGCGGCGGCTGTCGCGGAACGGTTCGTGCACGGCGATGAACGTGGTCTCCGGTTTCTTCCGGACGGCCGCAATGGTCACCCCCGCCGGCTCGTCCTCCCCGTAGGCGAAGCGGTCACGCCCGGTCCAGTGTCCCGGCGAATCGTTGACCACCGGCGCCCAAGCATGGTAGGCGGTCGTTCCACCCTCTCCCAGCACCGTCGTACGGACGCCGATTCGCTGCTCGAACCACCGGTCGCCGAAGCCGCTGAACCGGCGGCTGGCGCCGCCGCTGGACTGGACGGCCGTGACCGACCACGTCCCGTCCGTCTCCAGCGACCGCTCCCGGGCGACGTCGAACAGCGAGCCGACGAGGTCGCGCGTGGGCGTCCAGGCTCGCGGTTGGTCCGGGCAAGCGTGTCCGAACGTCTGAATCAGCCACTGGTAATGGCGCGGTCGGTCGCTGGCAAGATGGAACGCGTCCAGCAGATACTCGCGCGTGAGCATCAGCGCGCGGGTCTGTGTGACGCCGTCGTAGATGCCGTAGCCCCGCTCGGCCGCGAACTTCATCAGCCGCCCGAAATCGTGCCGCGTGGCCACCTGCCCGATGGTCTTGGGCTCGGCAAAGTCCACCATCACGGTCGAGTGGCTTCGGGAGCTGTTGGAGTAGGCCGGGTCTACGCCCGTGTAATTCGTCGCGTGGGCGTGATTGACGAAGATCGGGCGGTTGAAGGCGTAGAAGCCCAGCAGCGCGAAGCAGTCCTGCACGTGGTGGGCGTAGGGCGTGGCCAGACGCATGCCGACGGCCGGGGCATCCGACGTCCAGTAGTCGCGCCCGTGCTCCGCCCGAAGCATGACCAGGCCGCGCTCGGGATACACGTCGCTGGCCGCCGACGGAGGGTCGGCGTCCGCCGCCTCGATGGGCTCGAGCCCAAAGTACAGCGTCGGGTAGTACGTGTCCTCTCCGGCCGGTTGCCGCTGCGCGAGGAAGTAATCGAAACCGGCGTCGGGATACTTCTCGTGGGCAATCTCGAACCACACCCACTGCGGTAGGTGCCCGCCGTGATATTCGCTCATCTTCGCGGCCGGGCGGTCGGTGAGCCAGCCGGGCACCAGATTGTGCTGGAACCCGTAGGCGGGGATGCCCCGCGAACCGCGCGCGTCACCCATCGTCATGCGGGGGTAGTGGTAGCGCTCCGTACCGAGGTCCACGCGAGGAAAGCCAATATCGATGACGCTCTCCACGTGCCCACGCCAGGTCGCGCCGTCCTCGCCCACGTAGTCCCAGCCGAGCTCGGGAATGCCCAGCCGGTCGCAGCCGCGGCACCACAGCAGCTGCGCGCCCGCCCGGACGAACATCTTGCTGAACTCCTCGTTGTAGAAGCCGGCATCAGTGAGGTAATCATCGACGTACCACTTCATCGACATGGGGGCCTCGAAGAACTCCTTCGCGAGCTCCTCGTCGCGCATGGCCAGCGGCAGCATGTGGTGGTCCCAGATCCAGAAGTACGTGAGGTTCGGTAGGATGTTGTAGCGATTCATCCATCTCTGCTCGCGGAGCGTTTCCATCGCGCCGCGGACGGCGGAGCGGAAGCGCTTCTCTACGCGCTGCCGCTCGGCCGGCGCTAGCAGGCCATAGAGGCAGTCGTACCGCAACGCCTGGTCGATGGGGTTGCCCTTCCCCGCCAGCAGGCGCTCCTTCTCATGCTCGCCGGCCGAGCGGTCACCCATTACCGTGTATCGAAGCAGGTTGGCCAGCACGGCATCGTCCCCGACCGGCGGAAGGTTCTCGAAGGCCCGGCGGGCCCACGGCTCGTTCTCGATGGTCTCGCGCAGATCGGCCGCCTCGTCGGGCGTCCAGAGGAGGTACGGATGTCCGTCCTCCGCAACGGCCGGTGCGGCCGGCAGAAGCAGCAAAGCGATCGTCGTCAACGCGAGCAACCCCGGTCTCGGAGAGAACATGATGGCGACTCCTTTCGGAGGATTTGTAAAGGGCGGAGCAAAACCGTGGTGTCGGGCGGCCAAATTCCGTGTGTCAAGCCAAACCTACCCCCAACAGGCGGCGCAACATGCTATTGGCCGCAGCATTTTTTGTACTTCCTGCCGCTGCCGCAGGGGCACGGGGCGTTTCGGCCGATCTTGGGGCCCTCGTTGATGATTGGGGCGACGGTCGGCGCGAAGTCGTCGGCATCTTCCGTCTGGGTCTCATAGCGTCCTAGCGGTGCCGAAGGCGCCGACGGGTTGGGGGCCGTCGCCTCTGCCTCCGCCTCCAGGCCAAGCTCCAGCAACATATCCCGCCTGGGCACGGTGACGGAGGCGTTTCCCAAGGGATCCGGCATCGTGCGAATCAAGGTGGTCACCTGCTGCCGACCGGATGCGGTCCGGCAGGTCTGACGAGGCGTTTTACCGCCCAGAACCGGCAGCGGGGTATCCAGCCACTTCATGTAGTGCTGCTTGGACATCTCTTGCAGGTCCGTTGCCATTTCCGGCGTAATCTCAACCGGTTCCGGCGGGGAGACCGTCTCGTCCGGGCGGCGGTCTTTCAGGGCCTCCTCGGCGCCGCGGGTATTTACGCCGCGGAAAGTCACGCTGGGCAGCTTCGTCAGCCAGGCGCGGGCCTCATCGAATCGCCGGGCGGAATTCGTCGTCAGCACCAGCTCGTCGTTGACGAATTCGATCCGCCCCAAGGTGACCGGCCCGCCAAGTGTCTCGGCGGCCTTGCCGGTGGCGCGGGTCCAGACGTACTCGTCGTTCTCTTCATCGAAGTCGACATCCTTCCGCTCGAGCAGTCGCTTTCGCACGGCGGTCGGGTCGGCGACAGAGAACGACGCCGTGTGAAAGACCATATCGTCTCCGTCCATGTTGCACAGCCGGGACGGCAGTTGATCAGCCTGCCATTCGTCGGCCCAATCCCACAACCGGCCGAAGAGGTGAGCATCTCGCGCTAAACCTTCCGGCGTGAGCTCCATGCCAAGCTCTTGCAGGAACTCGACGGCCTCGGCGCCCATTCCATAGCCCAGCGGCGGTCCGGCGGCGTCGATGAAATGAAACTCCCCGGCCGCGAAGGCACGAGCGACAAGGAACACGTTGTTGTCGATGTTCTCTGAAAGAAGCTGGTCGTGCACAGTCACGCCACCGCCCAGCAGGACATCCTCCAGATCAACCATCCCGCTGTGGGGGTCGTGGTCGGCCACACGATAGATGCTGGGATGGCTTTCCATGCGGGCGCGGAGCAGCATCGCCTCAGCTTCGGGCAGCCCCTTGGCGAGCATCTTCTCGGCCTGCGTTTTGCTCTTGCGTGTGGGGCGATACGCCACAAAGCCCCATGTCGCGTAGGCGCCGATCACCCCGAGATGCTTATGCTCGTCGAGGTAGAAATCAAGATCATCGTCACCGAAGTACCGTTTGACGGCCCGAGAGGACCATAGGCGGTCCTCGTTCCGCAGAAAGTCCGCGAAACGTGTGGAAAGACGGCGGTCCACTTCTTTCCAGCCGGCGAGGTCATCAGAAGCCGGGACCTCTCCGTCACCAGCTTCCTTCGACCGGGGTTCCGCCAAGGGCATGTCGCCCTCAAGATGGCTTAGGAAATCCGCCATAATCTCCTGGAGTTCTGGAATCACCGGCTCATAGATACACCGGACACCTTCTCCTTGAAGCGCCGCGCCCATCGCATCGCACAGTCTCCTGTTGGAGAAGATGATCTCAGCGGGCAGGCCCCTGGGTGCGCCGGGCATACGCCCACGGAACGCCTCGACCAGCGCCTCCACCGCTTCGGCCGTCTCGCCCGTGAAGAACGGTTTGGCCTGCACGACCATCCCGCCGGTCTGGTCAGCGGCCAGCAGTATCTGCATGCTGCGGTCATCGCCCTCGATGCCGGCCGGAATGGAAGGGGTCGCCACGAGCCACGTCCCTTCGATGCGCTCCAGTCCGGACAAGTCCACGCCCGAAGCCGCGAAGACATGAGCTGCCGGAGGAGCGCCTCGCCGGAGGTGCTCGCGCCTGACCGAAACATCCGGGGTCGGCGAGTCGTCCTGGATAGAGAGAAGGCAGATGCCCTGCTCATCGCCGAGTTCCGCGGGCTTGAGCAGCTTCCTGCCATCAGCGACCAGCGCGGCCCTGGTCACACGCAGCAGAAGCTTCAGGTCTTCCTCATTCGGCAACCGCGGCTGGCGATTGGCCGGCTTGACCACAAATTCGGCGACCTCCTCGTCGAACTTCGGATGGATTCCCGCCTGCCGGTAAAACGACTGCATCTCCTCATCGAGTTCGCCAAACGTTTCCAGACTGAAGCTCAGCATGTCCATGTCCTCGGTAGCGTCGTCGCCTGGTCCTTCCGGAGCCGTCAGGGCGGCGAAACTCTCGACGGCATGCGAACCGCGAAAGAGCATCAGGCCGTACTGTTCGCCCGCGTCGCCCATCACGCTTGCCAGCAGCGTTTCTTCGCAGCCGGCCAGACGGACGGCGAAGCAATCGTAGTTCGTGAAACGCTTCCAGAGCTTGCGGGCGTGGAAATCCTTTGCGGCCTGGTTGACATCACCGATGAGTTTGACTGCGTCCATGATCTTCCTCGCGATCCGACAATCCCGCGGTCTCCAAAGGATTTTCCAGGCGTTTGGCGTCGGCGTCAAGGACTATAAGTGGATGGTAACTGTTCCAACGATTGTGGGACTTTTGAGTGCATGCTCCCAGGGCCGTTTTTTCTAAACTATTTTTTAAAGGTCGTGGCGGCCGTGTTCGTCGGTCCGCAGCACGCCGGCCGGACACGGATGGGCCAGGATTGCCCCATTCAGCATCAGCTTTCCCAGCCCAAAGAAGAAGGCCGCCAGATCAGTAAATGGCTCAAGGTGCTCCGGAGGCACTTTTGCCCAATTCTGGCGAGCCATCATCGCGTGAATGAGTTCGTGGGCCAGGATACCGCCCAAGGCCATCGCACTTGTCGTCGTCCGGCCGGGCGAAGAGCTCGTAGACGGCGAGCATCAGACTGACTTGCGGGCCTGGACGAAGCACCACCCGCCGCCCAGGGCGGTCTCGAAGCGTTCGACGTGAAAGCTGGCCTCGCGCAGCGCCGCGTATAGCTTTTCCAGGCCGAAGGGCACGTGCCGCCAGAAGCGATTGGCCAGCAGGCGCGAACGGCCCATCAACGCTTCCTCGAAGGCGAACACGCCGGCGGGCTTGAGCACGCGATGGACTTCTCGGATTGCGGCCGGCCACTGACGGATGTGGTGCAGCACGCCGAACAGAAACGCCGCGTCGAAGCTCGCGTCGGCCAGAGGTAGGCGTGTCGCGTCGGCGCAGACCGGCTCAATCCGGCCGGTGTCCACGTCGCCCGCCCAGCGCGGCGGGCGGGCCAGCACCTTGCGGGCCCTGTCCAGCATGGCCGCGTCAGAATCGACGCAAACTAGCCGGGCGGTCCGCAGCCGCTGAGCGACAGCCAGCGCGCCGACGCCGTTACCGCAGCCGATCTCCAGGCACGTCGTCCCGGCCGGCAGAGGCAATGAGTTCAGCACGCGCGGTACCTCGATCTTGCGCAGCAACCAGCCGCGCAAGGGCGTGCTCAACAGCCACCGTTCCTGCCAGCGCATGCGCATGAGCGTTTTGGCCTCTCGCGATCGGTCTCTCGCCTGGACCCGATGCTGCTTACAACCCCCTTGCCCTTAAATGTAACGCTACTGCCCATCATATGGACATCTCCACAAGCATACGAAGGGTCTGTACCCAGAAGTCGCTTTTCTGTAGGATCTTGAGCCAGGTTCGCCCATTTTGCTGGGGCATCCTTGCCAGGTGGCCGCGGTCGCTATCGGCGGCCCTCTCTAAGCCTTTCTCAGCCATGCTTGGCACCCTTCCGACCCCGTGTGCAGGCCATGGAGTCGCTTTTCTCACTCGCGGCGTTCTGTGGCTTCTGTCTCGGCTATTTGTCCGCCATTCCGGTCGGACCGGCCCTTCTACCGGCAAGCCCCGCCGTATTGGACAGAAACCACACGCCGTTCAGGCGGGTTTCATAAAGGCCCGGCCGCGCATGCCGCGCTAGCCGGCGGTTGCTCGATATAACCCACCGCGAGACAGGACAGTCACATGCACCGAATCACGGCAGCTTGCGTGATACTGGCGGTGGCTTCGCTCGCCGGAGCCGTCGAACGCCCGTTCATCTGGATGAACGAGGACGAAATCGACGCCGCACGGGAGCGTCTGGAAAACGAACCCTGGGCCGAGACCGCCTACGAGCGGATGTTCTCCTACGCCCGCGGCGGAGACGCCAAGAGCTTCCGCCGGCTGTTCGACTACATGGTCCGAGGCGACGAACAGGCCGGCGAGCGCGAAAAGCAGATACTGCTTCAGTTCATCGGCTACGAGGTGGACCATCGCCCCTGGTCCGACCAGTACATCAACGCGATCCGGTACGACATCTTCTACGACGAGCTTACCCACGAACAGCGCGAACAGATAGAGCAGACCATGCGCGTCCACATCCAGGCGGCAATCGACTGGGAGAGGGACTGGACCCGTACGAGCTGGCTGCCGAACATGCAGTGGCCGAGGAAGTTCAGCTCGCACCTGCTGGCGGTGGCGCTTCAGGACGAGGAGCTTATCCACCGCATCGCCGAGGTCCGCGGCTCGTGGATGTGGTACATGGACGAATACGTCGCCGACGGGCAGTTCTACATGGAGGAGTTCGGCAAGCAGTACTCCATGATAGGCGAGATGCTGCTTTGGTGCCGGGGCCTGCAGCGGCTGGGCATGGACCAGCTTGGCTTCGGCTACGTCGGAACCGGCGGGGCCACGATGAAAAGCTACCTGTCCAGCTATTTCACGTTCGGCTACCCGCGGACAGAGATACCCGGCGGGCTTGGGCAGTATCCGCACGTGACGATGGGCGATGCCCGCGGCGGACCTCAGCACGTGTACGACCGCTCACGATTTCCCCGATACTCGATAGACCAGCACGCCAACGTGGCCAGCTTCCTGCCCGACGGCAGAGGCGGCGACGCACACTGGATGGGCGCGAACATGAACGGTAGGGACCACCGCTGGCAGATAGTCGAGAAGATGGTCCGCCCCCTGTGGTTCGAGATAGCCCATAAGCAGTGGCCGGACGCCGGGTTCGACTACTTCCTGGCGCAGATGCGCCACCCGGGCGACGAAACGTACATCCCGACGCTGTTTTATGACCTTGACCCGATCGACCCCGACGACGTAAGACCGCCGGAACCGGCGCCTTCGGGCGTCTACCGCGAGCGCGGCTTCGCCATGCTCCGGGCCGACGAAAGCCCCTCCTACTGGGAGTCCGCCTCGCCGGCGGTCGCGCTTCAGTTCTCGATGTACTACGTCCACTACACCCACGATTCGTTCTCGCTGCTGGGCTACTACGCACTGAACCGCCCAATCTACTACAACCGCGGAATCAGCGCCGGATACGCCGGCGACGACCCGTGGACCGATTCGGTTCGCGGACACGCCGGCGTCGTGGTGGACTCGCGGCGGGCGAGCTTCGTCGACGACGGCAACGAGGGCACGCCCAACCACCGCGTCCGACAGAACCTCGACGGCCCGGCCCGCTTCGTGGCCGTACAGGCCGAGGGAGTGTACCGGGACGTGGACCAGGAGCGCGCGCTGGTGCTCACCGACGAGTACCTGTTCGACGCGTTCCGGCTCAAAAGCGACTACGACCGTGAATACGGCTGGCAGGTTCACGCGCTCGGCTCGCACCACCCCGCCGAAGGCCGGCAATGGTCGCCGACCGACGAGCTTGCCGGCGGCGTGCTTTACGACCGTTCGATCGAAAGCATGGCCAACCGGCTCGAGCAGCGCGGCGACCGCTACGATCTCAAGGAGGTCCGTCGCTTCGACGCCGGCGACCGGGCATGGTCGGTCACGATGGTGCAGGACTTCGCCGGCGACGACGTAGAGCAAAGCGAATTGACGCCAGCCTGGTACGAGCGCGGCGTGGGCGTGCGCGTCAGCATGCTGCCGGAGGCGGGCACTGAGGTTTTCACCGGCAAGACCCCCACCTACGTCGGCGAGCCGTTCGAGGAGCCGGAGACCGGCGGCGTCACGCTGATGGTCCGGCGCGAAAAGCCCGAGACCACCTTCGCGGCCCTGCACGAACCGTTCGAGGGCGGCAAGGGCGGACACCGGATCGACACGTTCGAACGCGTCGCGCAGACCGGCGGCGTGCTGGCCGCACGGATCGCCGGAGACGGCATCGACGACCGCGTGCTCGTCCACCTCGGCCACGACCGCATCGGCGAGCCGGTCTCACTGGCCGGCGAAAACGGTGAGCGGTTCACCTTTACCGATTACGCTTTCATCCGCATCGGCGACGGCGAGGTTGTCGTCACCGGGGAACTGAACCGGCTTCAACTTCGCGTTGACGGGCCGTTGGAGCTTATAATCAACGGTCGGACCGTCAAGGCCGAGGTCTCCGATGGCTTGTTGCGTTATCACGGCCGGTAAGCGGCACGGCGTTATTAAAGGGCAATCCGCATGCAGTCCACCTGTGTTTCCCTGACGTGCATGGTGTTTCAGTTCGCCGTCGGTATCCAGACCGAGCGAGGCGAGACGACGGCGTTTCTCTGGCTGCCACCGGAGGCCGAGCCGGTCCGAGGCGTGGTGCTGGCCGGCTCGACGCTGATGGAGCGGCACTTCGTAAGAGACCCGCACATCCGCGACGCATGCGCCGACGAGCAACTGGCTATCGCCTTTCTGACCGGCGGACTCGGCGCCGTCGATCCGCAGGACGTCCTGGACAAGCTCGCGGACGCCTCCGGCTACCGGGAGCTTTCGGCCGCCCCGCTGCTTTTCGTCGGCCACTCCGCCGGCGGACCGCCTGCCAAGGCACACGCGAGACGAATGGCGTCGCGATGCTTCGGACTGATCCAGTATCGCGGTGGCGGACCCGGCGGGGGCGACCCCCTGCAGCCGGGCATACCGGCACTGATGATGATCGGTCAGTTCGACGAGTTCGCGGGGACCATGAGAGACGAGGACGGGCGCGAATCGTGGCAGCGCAACGTCGAACATATGGCCGACTACCGCGACGCCGACGAAGGCAACCTGGCGACAATCCTCGTCGAGCCGGGGGCCGGGCACTTCGCATGGTCCGAGCGCAACGCCGAGTACGTGGCGATGTGGATTCGACAGGCCGCCCGCGCCAAAATACCGCGGTCAGGGTCCGTCGACGCCGACCAGGCGGTCCGGCTCAGGGATATCGACCCCCGCAACGGCTGGCTTACCGACCTGGACCTGCCGACCACCGGCGAACACGAACCGGCGCCGTACGACGAATACCAACTCGACAAGGCCGAGACGAATTGGAACTTCGACCGCGAGATGGCCGAGGCGACAATCGACTACCACAACGGCCAGATGGACAAGAAGGACCAGTTCGTAAAGTGGCAGGACCTACACTGGGTCGACGCCGGGGCCAGGTTCTTCTTCACCCGCATCGAGTGGATCGACGACGGTCAGACCTTCAGGGTCCATCCAGTCTATGCCGACGAGTACCCCTCGCGATACAACGGCCGCGGGCCGCGATGGGCGCAGGCCGGCGAGCCGGTCGGAAACTCCGGCGTCCCCATCGAGGTCAAGGTCGTCGGCGGACCGCTGGTCGCGACCGGTCCGGACACCTTCAGGATGCGCTACGACGCCATCAGCCCTGCCGGCGGGCGGGACAGGGCGACTTTCATGGCATACAGCGCCGGCGACGACGAGTACCGTTACACCGAGCAGGTGGGCATGCTCCCCCGCGGCTTCCGCGGGCTGGACCGCGGAAGCGAGCAGACCATCACCTTTCCGGAGGTCCCGGACATGACGCCCGACTGCGGCCCGGTGGAACTGGGCGCGACCAGCGATTCCGGCCTGGAGGTCGAATACTACGTGGCCTACGGACCGGCCGTCGTACGGGACGGAAAGCTGGAGATCGCCGAGCTGCCGGCGCGGGCTGAGCTGCCGATAGAGGTCAGGGTCGTCGCCTACCAGTTCGGAAGCGGAGTCGAGCCGCAGGTCCGCACCGCCGAGCCGGTCGCCAAGACGCTGCGGATAGTACCGCCTCAGTGACGCGCGGCCACCGGTACCTAGTGTTTTGTCGCTACTCAATTGATGGATAGAGCTTCCTCAGCTTTATCCG
>JBKHJB010000057.1:0-11957 GCA_046538345.1 Phycisphaerae bacterium | reverse complement strand
AGGGCGAGTCCGTTTCGGGCGCGCCCTGCTTTACGTTTATTCAGATGTGTCGGGCAATGCCGAAGGCATCCCTTCGGGAGTATGTCCGACCTACTCAATCTTCCCTCCGCGGCCTCGGCGTCTCTGCGGCAATCAGACCAGTTTACCGATAGTCGGCAGCTCGCCGACCAAAGGCATGGCGTAGTCGCGGAAGCTGGGGTTGATGTTGTTGCCCGCCTTGTTGATGTACTTTTTGGGCAGGTCCTTGGTGTCGCGAGCGACGGAGCCAAGCTCGGCCCGCTCGTAGGTGACCGAGTACTTCTTCGTGTCCTTGCGCTTGATGACGACGGAGCCGTCGGTATTACCGGCCATCGCCAGATTCGCGGCCTCCCGGCCGACCTCTCGTGCCTCGGCGCGGTCCACCTCGGAAGCGTATCCCGCGAAGCTCCGCTGGAGATAGCCGAAAGTGTCCGCACGCACGCGTATCTTCTTTTTGCCCTTGGAGAGCTGTTCCTTGGCGTACTCGGCCAGGTGGTCGCCCAACGTCCCGGTCCCGGAAAGCTGCGGGTTGCCGTGACTGTCGCGCTCCACCTCGCGCCCGAGCTTCTCGGCCAGGAGCACAGCCATCGGCGTTCCGTCCTTGTCGGCGATACCTTCGGAAACGGCTATCTGGCAGCGGCCGTACTTGTCATAGACTCCCCGTACGTCCTTGATGAAGCTGTTCAACGAGAATGCGACCTCCGGAACGTACACCAGATGCGGGCCGTCGGATTTATCCTGCCGACCGAGCGATGCCGCCGCCGTCAGCCAGCCCGCGTGACGACCCATGACCACGTTGATCTTGATGCCCGGAAGCGCCGCGCTGTCGCGGTCGTCGCCCATGAACGCCGACGCCACGAACTTCGCCGCCGAGCCATAGCCCGGGCAGTGGTCGGTAACGCGGAGATCGTTGTCGATGGTCTTGGGAATATGGAAGACCCGCAGCTCATAGTCGGCCGCCCGGGCCATCTCGTTGACTATCCTGGCGGTATCGGCAGAGTCGTTCCCGCCGATGTAGAAGAAGTACCGCACGTCGTGCGACTCGAACACGCGGAAAATCTTCTCGCAGTAGGCCTCGTCGGGTTTGTCCCGGCTGGAGCCGAGCGCCGCGGCCGGCGTAAGGGCAACCGCTTCCAGCGTGGACTTGTTGACCTTGCGAAGGTCGATGAACTTCTCGTCGATAATCCCTCGCACACCGTGCCTGGCGCCGAGTATGCGCGGGATCCGCCGACTGGACCGCAGCGTCTCTATCACGCCGACCAGCGACTGATTGATGACGGCCGTCGGTCCGCCGGACTGCCCTATGACGGCGTTTCCTTTGATAGCTTCGGCCATGGTTATACTTCCTTTCTGCTGGGTTCGCCTGACTGTGGTCCCGCGGCTTTTCGACCATCGCGCCGCCGCCGGGGCCGTCAGCTCTGCTGTTTGAGCATCTCGCGCTCTATGAACGTCGTATCCCACCTGCCCTCGGCAAACCGGGGATGCGCCAGCACCTCGGCACACATCGGAACGGTGGTCTTTGTCGGGTGGATTACGAACTCCGCCAGTGCCCGCCGCGCGGTGGCTATCGCCCGTTCGCGCGTGGGCCTATGGACTATGAGCTTGCCGACCAGACTGTCGTAGTTGGGCGGAATGACGTAATTCTGATAAACGTGGGAGTCCCACCGCACACCGGGACCTCCCGGGGCGACGAACGCCTCTATACGCCCGGGACTGGGGCGGAAATTGTGCGCGGGGTCCTCGGCGTTGATGCGGCATTCGATACTGCATCCACGCTGGGGTATGTCGCGCTGTTTGAGCGAAAGCTTCTCGCCCGACGCGACGCGTATCTGCCACTCCACAAGGTCCTCGCCGGTTACCATCTCGGTGACCGGATGCTCGACCTGGATTCGCGTGTTCGCCTCCAGGAAGTAGAAATCGTTCTTCGAGTCGAGCATGAACTCGACCGTGCCGGCGCTGAAGTAGCCCGATTCCTCTGCCAGTCGCACCGCGGCCGAGCATATCTCGTCCCGCAGTTCCCTGTCCAGACGCGGCGCGGGGGTCTCTTCGATGAGCTTCTGCTGGCGTCTCTGCACGGAACACTCCCGCTCCCAGAGGTGCACCACGTGCCCGTGATGATCGCCAAGCACCTGCACCTCGATATGGCGGAAGTCCTGGATGCACTTTTCCATGTAAAGCCGACCGTCGCCGAAGGCCGCCTGGGCCTCGCTGCGCGCCTGCTTGAACATGCTCCGCAGCGTCGCCTCGTTGTGCACAAAGCGGATGCCCCGGCCGCCACCGCCGGCGGCCGCCTTCAGCGCCACCGGATAGCCGATTTTGTTGGCGATACCGACGGCGTCCTCGACCTTATCAACCGCCCCTTCGCTATCCGGGGCCACCGGAACCCGGGCGCGACGGGCGATCTGCTTGGCCTGTATCTTGTCGCCCAGCGCCCTCATGCTTTCGACACTCGGACCGATGAACTCTATCTTGCAGTCGCGGCAGATTTCCGCGAAATGCGAGTTCTCCGCGAGAAAACCGTACCCCGGATGGATGGCCTCCACGTCGGCTATCTCGGCCGCGGCGATTATCCTCGGGATGTTCAGATAGCTCTCCGTTGACGGACCGGGACCCACGCAGATGCGCTCGTCGGCGAGGTGCAGGTAGCTGGCGTTGCGGTCGGCCTCGGAATAGACCGCCACCGTCTCCACGCCCAGCTCTTTGCAGGCACGGATGATCCGCAGCGCTACCTCGCCTCGATTGGCTACGAGAATACGGGAGAACATGGTGTGGCTCCCTCGTTGCTCAGGCGGGACGGACCTTGAAGAGTACTTGTCCGTACTCCACCGGCTGAGCGTTGTGCACGCAGATTTCGGCAATGGCGCCGCGGCACTCGGCCTTGACCTCGTTCATGACCTTCATCGCCTCGACGATGCCAACGACGGTCTCCTCGTCCACGTTTGAGCCGACCTGAACGTAAGGGTCGCCGTCGGGACTGTCGGCGGCGTAGAACGTGCCCACCATCGGGCTGGTAATCTCCAGCAACTGCTCGACGGGCTCTTCCGGTTCCTGCTGCGACTGTCGCGACTCCGCCGGAGGCGCCGCGGCCTGCTGCGCCGGAAGCTGGGTCACTTCCCGTACCACCGGCTCGCCGCCGGCGCCGCGCTTCAAGCTTACCTTGGTCTCACCGTCAGTGATGTCCAGCTCGCTGAGGTCGTTTTCCACCATCAGTTCCACGAGCTGTCTAATGTCGTCAATGTTCATGAGTGTTCCAGTCGAAGCCGTCTCGCCGTCGTTATCGCAGAACGGCAGTATCGAGGCCGCTCGGTAGCAAACTCAGCTTTCGCCGTCCTCGGGGTGTAACGAGTACGTCGTCCTCGATCCTCACGCCGCCGATGCCCGGCAGGTATATGCCCGGTTCGACGGTCATTACCATGCCCTTCCGCAATCGCCGCACGGCCCTGGGCGACAGCGTCGGGGCCTCGTGGACCTCCCGGCCCAGTCCGTGTCCCAGCCCGTGGATGAATCTTGGCCCATAGCCCGCACGCTCAATCACGTCTCGTGCGGCGCGGTCGGGAGTCTTGCAGGCGACACCGGGACGAATCGCCGCCACCGCCGCCTCCTGCGCGCGCTGCACAACCTCATAAACTTCCGCAAGTTTCGGCGGGATTCTACCGGTGAACACAACCCGGGTCAAGTCACTGCAATATCCGTCCACAACCGCGCCCCAGTCGATCAGCACCGCCTCGTCTTTGCCGATGCGGCGGTCGGCGGGGCGATGATGCGGCCGCGAGCCGTTCGCGCCGGCCGCCACTATGGTCTCGAACGCGCTTCGGTCCGCGCCGGCCAGTCGCATGCGGTAGTCCAGCGCGGCGGCGACTTCGCGTTCGGTCCGTCCGACAAGCCCCTTTGCTCCACCGGCCGTGATCTCATGGAACGCCTCCTCGGCGACTCCGCACGCCCGGCGCACGGCGCGGACCTCGGCGTCGTCCTTTGCCTCCCGGAGCTTCGCGGTAACGTTTGCAGCCGGCACTATGCGCCGTCGGCCCAGGTGCGATTTCAGTTGCTCCCTCAGCCGCAGCGTCAGATGATCCGACTGCACGACCAACCTGCGCACCTTTCGGCCTTGCAGCGCATCGGCCGCCGCCGCCGGCAAGCCCTGCCGACGGACGTACACCTCCACGCCGGGACATTCGGCTTCGGCTTGTTCGGCATATCGGCCGTCGGTGACCAGCACCGACCATTCGCGCGCGACAAGCAGGACGCTGTCGTCGCCCCCGAAGCCGCTGAGGTACGAGACGTCCACCGGTCGGCTTATCAGAAGCGCCGACGTCGTCCCGTCGCAGCCAGCGGGTTTGAGAACCGCACGCCTACGGCTCGCCAATCGCTTCGCCGCGGATTTTCGCGAGCTTTTGGTCATTCCATGGCCTTGCGGTACTTATGTCGAACCAAGAGACTACCGTCCGAGCCGACAATACACAATGCCGCCGCACAAACCCGCCACACTGTGGGCCGCTGGGCCGGTATAATGGCTTGGAGGACGGCTTATGACCGCCACGGTATTTGAAAAACTCGACAACAGCTTGCGCAAGAAGCTGGAAACCTGCCGCGAAGAGCTTCGCAAGCTTTCCAGCATGGTGGTGGCGTTCTCCGGCGGGACGGACAGCTCGCTGCTGCTGGCTCTGGCGGCCGATACCGTCGGCGCCGAAAATGTGCTCGCCGCCCGGGCTGTTTCCACCATATTCCCCCAGCGCGAGCGGAAAGCGGCCCGCGATTTGGCGCGGCGGCTTGGAGTGGAGTTCGTGGAATTCAAGACGCCGCAGCTCTCCGATCCGAGCTTTACAGCGAATCCAAGCGACCGCTGCTACTACTGCAAAAGTCGCCTTCTGAGCCGGCTCAAGGCGTTGGCGTCGGACCGCGAACTGCACGTGGTGGTCACCGGAAGCCACGCCGACGACGAGATGGACTATCGCCCCGGCGCACGCGCCGAGCGGGAGATGGGCATTCGCAGCCCGCTGTTGACGGCCGGTCTGACAAAGGCGGACATCCGCGCCGCGGCCCGCGCCATGGGGCTTCCCAACTGGAACGCGCCGTCCAACGCGTGCCTGGCCACGCGGATACCCTACGGCGAGCAGATCACCGCCGAAAAGCTCAGCCGTGTCGAAAAGGCCGAGCAATTCTTACAGAACATGGGCTTTGACGTTTGTCGCGTGCGCGACCACGGAACAATGGCCCGGATAGAACTCGCGGCGGATGAACTTGTTCGAGCAGTTCGGAGCCGCGACAAAATCGCCTCGGCGCTGAAGTCGCTCGGCTACACGTATGTCACGCTCGATATCGAAGGCCATCGCAGCGGCTCGATGAACGAATCGCTCCTGCGCGGCGAATCACAATAGTCGCGCCGGAATCCTCAGCGACTACCGGCCGCCTCGGCGGTACCGGTTTCCACACGGTACACTTCGCCGTCGCGAAGAAAAGCGGTAATACGACTACTACGGACGGTGTTACGGCGGTTGGTCTGGGGGTCTTCGTAGTCCACCTGCGCTCGTGCCGGCGCGTTGCCCTCGAGGTAGCCCCACACCACAGCCAAATCATTGGCACGGTTATACATCAGCCGCTCGCCCTGTATCTGTGCCTCGTTGATTCTGAGGTTCACGTCCTTGTTGGCCGTGAATATCTCCAGGGCGCCTATGCGCGGACCGCCGGTTTCGTCGTCGCCGGTGGTGGGCTTGTCGTCGGCCTCGGCGAACCTGGCCATAAGCTTCTCGCACGTCAGCGCCGCGCGCCGACCAGTGGGTAGCGTTTCCGCCCGCCACTGCGGATGGGGGACGTTCTCCAGCAGGTCCGTCCGGGCGGCAAGCTCCTGCCCGCTGAGGTGCACCATCCGTACGTTGCCGGTCATGATCACCAGCCGCTCGGACTGCGAAAGTTGCATGGATTCTTCCCACGTGAAGACGGTCTGATACGGCCGCTCCACGCCACCGCCGGAATCGCCCCGCGGGGGGTTGTAGTCCTCCACGAGCAACGTACCCGGCTCGTACACGTTAACTGTGCCGTTGCGCACGTCGTAATTCAGTCGCTCACCGCGGAGTTGCAGGCGACGCAGCAGCGAACCGTCTTCGCCCGTCCGCCGACTGAGAAGGAGGACTTTCTCTCTCGCGGCGATGCGTCGGATACGACGCTCGCTGTAGTCGGTCATGCCCAGGCCGATGCGCCGCTGCTCGCCGGCATCCTGCTCGGCCGGTTGCGTGGCGGCGGACCGCTGTGGCTCGGCGACAGCAAAGTGAATCCGCATACGGCGGCATTCCATGTGGTCCTGACCGCTATCCAGCTCGACGTCGCCGCGGAACTCGGCGACATCGCCGTCGCCACCGTACTGCATCGACTCCCGCCAGCTTATCTTTCCGGGCGTCGGCTCGGAAAGCTCCGTGCCGCTCAGGTCCCTTTCCAGGGTGAATTCCAATGTCCCGGCGACCGGGACCTCGACTGTCTGTTCACGGTCGTTGAGGGATATTTTCTCCCCGGTCAGGACGTTCGGTCCCCTGCTGACTTTCGCGCTGCCGGTCAGATCGGCCCGGCCTTGCTCCGGCCAGGCCTCCAGTTGATCGGCATAAGCGACAGTCGGCTCCTCGTCGTCTTGAGCATCGGTCGAGACCCGCACATTGCCCACCGCCAGCACACGCCGCGGCTCGCGCTGAGGGGACAGCCAGAGAGTCGCCTTCTCCGCGTTGATTTTATCGCCGGCCTGGGTGGCGCTGACCGAGCCGGTGGCGATCGCCTGGGAGATGTAAAGCGAACCGCCGTCGTCACGCGCAGTTTGCACGTGGAGTTGGTCACTGGTGAGCAGGTCGTCGCTGTCTGCCCGTGCCAGCTCCACGCCGCCGGAGAACAGCGCCTCCCGCAACTGCCTGCCGCCGTCCTCGCTCCGCTCGAAAATCGCTTCGACCTCGCCGCCGAAGGCGATGTAATCGTACTTCTGCCCGCTGGGAGCCGTAGTCGGGGCTGTGGTCGGCTGGGTGACCGGTTCCGGCTCGTCGGATTGCTCGGCCGGCTGGAGCAGCCGTCCGGGGCCCTTCAGGCGGGCGGTGCCCGTGGCGTTGTCGAACCGCGCTTCGCCGCACACTATCCGCTCGCCGTCGGCGAGATCGATTCGCGCGGGCGACCCTCCCCTGCCGAACAGCCGGGCGACACCACCTCGCGGCGAGTGGTCATAAACAAGCTTGGCGCAGGTGGCGGTATTTTCGCCGTCGGCTATGGATACTTCCTCGCCGTCGGCCTCTATCGTGTAGCGATCCGAAGAGGGCGCGGGCGTGTATCCCTCGGGCCTGATGACCAGCGGACCGCTCCAGAGCACCTCCAGCGGCTGGGGGGTTTCGTCCGGCTCATCCGGCTGGGTGGGTTGTGTGGCGACTGTCGTCGGCTCGTCGCGTCGCTGACGGCTGCGGCTCCGCCGGCCGGGATCCAACCCCTCGATGCCCCCTTCCCACTGGAAGGTGATGCCGAGCTGCTTGGCTCCGGTGACGGACCCCTCGGAGGAGGTTACGTGAACGTCGCCTTCTTCCCCGGCGTGGAACACGGCGCGGTAGATATTCCGTGCCTTATCGCGTGGAGCCGGTCGAGTCTGAACGACCGGGCCGGCCGGCTGGGTTCGCGCAATGCGCGTCGTCGGCCTGGTAGCAGCGATAGCGGTTGTCGGCTGTGTTTCCGCCGGCATCGTCGTCGGTCGGGTCTCCGCGGGGCGCGTAGCCGGGCGGGTTTCGGCGGATTGCTCCGGCACATCCTCCCCGCCGGCGAACGAAAGACCGCTGATTTCACTGGTCTCGGTATAAACGGTCAGGCGCTCGCCCTCGTCGATTCTCAGCAGGCGAAGCTCCCTCTCCCGCTCTTCGCCCAGTCCCTCGTTCCAGGCGATTGTCAGCCCTCGGCCGAAGATGTCCGCCTCGGACGAATAGAGTGAGACTTTCTCGTCGGTGTGTATCTCGAGCAGTTCGTTGTCGAACCCTATGGACTCGGTGTAAACACGGACGACCTCTTCAGGCCGCTGCTCGGGATGCGAGCGGTCGGGCTCGTTGGAACGGTCGAAGTAAATCCGCACGTCGCCGCTGAGCTGACCCTTACGAACAGACAAGCTGCCGCCGACGTCCTGGGGGTCCATCAATCCTTGCTCGGCGCTTACGAGGGTCTGTTGGCCGCCGGGATGATAGAACGTCACCCGCGGCTTTTCGAGATGGTACCGCTCATCGGGCAGCTTCTCCCACCGCTCGGCGGTATATAACCCCCGCAGGCGTCCCTGCTCGTCGCGGTCCACGACCTCCAGGTCGGTCCCGGTGCGGGCCTCGAGCGGTCCCGGGCTGGGTTGGGGCATATCCGCGGGCCTGCTCGCTACCGGCGCCCGGTCGGCCCCATGCTGACCGGGAGGGGTCTCGAACATCCGATAGACCAGAAACGTCAGCAGGACCAGTGCGAAAGAGCCGAAAAGCAGAAGCAGGCGCCGTTTCATCGTGGCTGTTCCCTTCGCTCCGGGAAGTAACGCGAGAGGATGTCGTCCCACTTCCCGGCTCGTTTCAGCAGCATCTCGATTATCTCCCGGACGCAACCGGCGCCTCCGTCCAGCCGCGAAACATAGTCAACCTGGGCGTGGACCAGTTCGTGCGCGTCCGCCGGTGCGGCCGCGAATCCACAATGCCGCAGCATGGGTATGTCCGTCAGGTCGTCGCCCATCGCGGCTGTTTGCTCTGCCGGGACATTCAGCTCCGAGAGTACCTCTTCCAGCGCGGGCAGCTTGTCTTTGACGTTGATCCGCACGGCGTCTATGGCAAGTTCCTTCGCGCGAAGCTCAACGGCGGGCGAGCCGCGGCCTGATATTATCGCCAGCTTCCCGCCTGCGCGCTTCCAGTACTTCATGCCCGCGCCGTCGCGGGCGTTGAAGACCTTGGTCTCCTCACCGGTCGGTGAAATAATCAGTCGCCCGTCGGTGAGTACGCCGTCCACGTCCAGCACCAGCAACTCTATGTCTCGCGGGTCATCCACGCTCATCGTTGAAAGTCTTCAAGGCCAGCAGGTCCTGGACATCTATTATCCCGACGGGTCTCCCGTCCTCGTCGAGCACGGGAAGCTCATCGACGCGATATTCGTTTAGCACGCCGATTGCCTCGCTGGCGAGGTCGTCGGCGCGGACGGTCTTGGGATCAGGGGTCATCACCTCCGCAACCGGGCGGTCGAGCAATTTATCCGGCGGTCCGGTCAGCAGCAGACGCCGGACGTCGGCGTCGGTGATTATGCCGCTGAGCCGTCCGTCTTCGTCCACCAGCAGCATCGCGCCGCTGCGGCGGGGAACGTCGCGTTCGGCCTCCGCCAGCGCCTCGCGCAGCGTGAGCTTGTCGCAGGCCACGTTCAGACCCTCGCCGCGGCGGAACCACATCGCCTCGGAAACCTTCAGAAGTCGCCGACCCAGTGAACCGGCCGGGTGGAAGGCGGCGAATTCCTCCGGCGTGAAGCTTCGCATCTTCATCACCGAAAGTGCCAACGCGTCGCCCAGCGCCAGCATGCAGGAAGTCGATACCGTCGGGACCACCCCCAGCGGGCACGCCTCGTCAACTGGACCGTAGCAGACGGCTACATCCGCGTTGGCAGCCAGGGGCGAATCCGGCTCGCCGGTTATCGCGATCAGAGACGCACCCCGCGCGTTTATGTGGTCCAGCAGGTGCAGAAGCTCGTCGGTCCGCCCGCTGTGACTGACGGCGATGGCGACGTCGCCCCGCTGCACTCGACCAAGGTCGCCGTGTAGCGCCTCTACCGGATGCAGAAAAATGCTTTGCGTGCCGGTGGACGCCAGAGTGGCCGATATCTTCTGTGCAATCAGCCCCGCCTTGCCGATTCCGGTGAGCACCACCTTGCCCGTGCAGGCATGGATGGCCGCCACAGCATGGACGAACTGCTCGTCGAGCTTCTCGGAAAGCGCGGAGATAGCCCGCCCCTCGGAGGCAAGGGTTCGCCGGGCGGTCTCAAGCTCGGCCCGGGCCAGGTCAATATCGTCGGCGCTGAAGCTCAAACGCTAAGTCCGTTTCCAAGACAATCTTACGGGCGGAGATAATCCGGCGCGACTATATGGGGGCGCATTATCCCGCCGCCTTCGGGGGCGGTCAAGCAAAACGCCGTGTGCGGCCTTCAGTCGGAGGGGCGGTGCCCGCAATCACGACACTTCTCGAAAGTAGCCCCGTCGCACTGCTCACCCATGCGGGGACAGCTCTCGGCAAGCATTTGGAAGTAAGAGGCGGTTATCGCCTCTGCATCCAGTGACAATGCCCTCCGGACCGACTCAATCCTTTCGATCGACTCGCATTCTATCTCCACGAACGTACCGAGCAGCGGCAGCTCGTCCAGTGAGACTTCGCAGCCGTCCAGGTCCCACCGTTGCCGGCGTTTCTGGATCTCAATCACCCGGCGCAGTCCGGAAGCGCACAGAATCTCGGCGGTCGAGTCGGCATCGCCGACGGTGGTTTCCACCTCCTCGCGAACCTTATGCTGCGAGGCGGGGTTCCGCGGTCCCTTGTACGTCAGCACGGCCGGGCACTGACCACCCTCTGGTGACACGCTGCAACGCAGTCGAAGGCCCCTGTCTTCGCGGAGCAGGTCGCCGTCCGGCGTATCGAAGAAACAATCCGTCTCCAGCACGTCGCCGAGATGTCCGGCGCCGCGTGCGCGCAGTGCCTCGCGAACGGGCTGGAGCGACTCGACACGATATTTCACCTCGGTCTCGGTAGGCACGGAGCGCATTGTACCGCGGCGCGGCGTGAAGTTCACCGGTAGTTCACTCGCTGTCGCGCTGCTGGTCTCGTCGGCGGCGGTCCTGGGTTCGCAACCAGTTCCGCCCGAACAGCCGGCCCGCGAACGCCAGACGGGGAGCAAGCATGTTGTACATGTTGCCGCGTGCAAGGCGAACTATGTCCCGCACGCGGGCGGCGCCCGGCTCGGCCATCCTGACGGCCAGTACCAACGCGGCAATCCGCGCCGTCAGCGACAGTGCGAAGGTCGCGTGCCAGTTGTTCCACAGGAACGGACCCATGACGATGGGATTCTCATGCAGGTACGATAACGATTGCGCCAACAGGCCGCCTGCCAACCCACCCACCATGCCGCCGCTACTGATGATGACGGCTTGGGCGGCGACGTAACGACTTCGGCCGGGACCGTCGGCAAAGCCCATCATTATACCCTCGCGAGCAAGGTGTATGCCCGTCCAGCCGCTACCACCGATGACGACCGACAGTGAGATTATCAGCCAGGCGCCAAGAGGCGCGCCCGGGCCGATGCCTTCCCACCGAGCGCCGAACAGCCCCGCTATCCAGCCGGTGACGCTGTTGACCGTCGCTACGACCCACTGCGGGTTGGGAGTCTGCGGTGAAGCAAAGAAATACGGCATGACCGACATCACCACGCACACACCGGCCATGATAAGCACGGGGCGGCGTCCCCAGCGGTCTATGACCTTGCCCCAGAGCAGAGTAGAGGCGATGCCCGCCAGAGGACCTATGACCAGAAACAGTCCGTCGGCGCCGAGCTGACCGAAACGCAGGTTCTCCAGGCAGTTCTTCCAGAAGAAAGGACCCGCGCACGCCATCGCAAAGAACGCCACGGCGTAGTAGCCCGCCACCTGGCGGAATCCCTTGTCTCGCAGCGGGCCTATAAGCATATCCTCCAGCCCGCGGCGGAAACGACGGATCCGACGCTCATTTGAATCCCGCTCGACGGTTTTGCGCCGTTCGCCGCCGGCAGGAACCGGGCGGAAGACCTCCCGCATCCGCCGGAACAGGAGGATGTCGATCGCGCCGAAGACCGCGCCGACGGCGAAGACTATACAAATGGCGACAAGCAACGGTCGCTGCTGGTCCGCCGTTATGGGCAAATCGTTGCGGGTGATGCGGTCCAAGCTCCACGCCAGCGCAATGACCGCGGGGATG
>JBKHJB010000272.1:0-2539 GCA_046538345.1 Phycisphaerae bacterium | reverse complement strand
CATCCACTTCGAGCCGTTCGAGGACGAGTTCAAGATGCGCTACCGCATCGACGGGTTGCTCTACGAAATGCTTCCACCGCCGAAGTCGATCGCGGTGGCCATTGCTTCGCGTGTGAAGGTCATGGCGAATCTGGACATCGCGAACCGCCGCACGCCGCAGGACGGACGTATCCCGCTGGTTGTCAACGGCAACCCGGTGGACCTGCGTGTCAGCGTCCTGCCGACGATGTTCGGCGAGAGCGTTGTCATGCGTGTGCTGGACCGCTCGAACGTCGAGCTGGACCTGGACAAAATCGGTCTTCGCGAGGACGAGGCGGAAACTTTCCGCCAGCTTGTCCACCGGCCCAACGGCATCTGCGTGGTCACCGGTCCGACCGGTAGCGGTAAGACGACCACGCTTTATTCGGCCCTGCGCGAGTTGAACGACCCCAGGGTGAAGATAATCACCGCCGAGAACCCGGTCGAATACGACATCGACGGTCTGATCCAGGTGCAGATCAACGAGGAAATCGGACTGACGTTCGACCGTTGTCTGCGTAGTTTCCTGCGGCAGGACCCGGACATCATTCTTGTCGGTGAGGTTCGCGACCTGCCGACCGCGGAGATATCGGTCCATGCCTCGCTGACCGGTCACCTCGTATTCAGCACGCTGCACACCAACGACGCGCCTTCCTCAATCGCGCGTCTGCTGGACCTGGGTCTGGAGCCGTACCTGATAACCGCGACGCTGGAGGGCATAGTCGCCCAGCGACTGGTGCGGCGCGTCTGCAACCACTGCAAGGAAGAGTACACGCCCAGCGAGGAGCAGCTCTTTGAATTGAACCTTACCCCTGAGGAGGTCGAGGGGCGCACCTTCTATCGCGGGCGCGGTTGCGAGCAGTGCCGCGGAACGGGCTATTCCGGACGGACAGCCATTTTCGAGCTGATGCTGCTCGACGATGAGTTGCGGTCGCTGATTATGGATCGCAGGAGCACGAACGTACTGCGTGAGGCGGCCCGAAAGCGCGGCATGCGGACGCTGCGGGAGGCGGGTCTGCTGGCTATATACGACGGCATAACGACCATCGAGGAGGTCGCCTCGCAGACGATTTACGAGGAGATGAACGCCTGACGACTCCGACGGACGCGCAGGCAAACATACGGGAGGCAGCATAATGCCGATTTACACCTACGAAGCAATGAACAGCGTCGGTCAGCCCGTAAGGGGCGAGGTCAACGCCGAGTCGTCGGAGGAGGCGATCGCGAAGGTCCGCGCCCAGGGCAACTTTCCGACGAAGATAAAAGAAAAGGCCGGGAAGAAACAGGCACAGAGCGGTGCAGGCGGAGGTGGGGGCGGAGGCGGAGGTACCGGCGGCTCCGCCCAGGCGGCCGCTGCCGCCGCCGCCGCGGCGCCGGCGGCCGGCGCCCGCCGCAAGAGCGTCGGATCCGTCTCCAAAAAACTGCTGACCCAGTTCACGCGGCAGCTTTCGACGCTTATCGACGCGGGGCTGCCCATCCTGCGAAGCTTGCGGATTCTCGAGGAGCAGCAGAAGCCCGGCACGCTGCGGCTGGCGATACGCCTGGTCGCCGACGACGTCGAGGGAGGCGCTACGCTCTCGGAAGCGATGGCCCGACACCCCAAGGCGTTCAACCGGCTTTATACCAACATGGTCCGGGCAGGTGAGCTGGGTGGTGTGCTGGACGTGATTCTTCAGCGACTGGCCGACTTCATGGAGAAGGCCCAGGCGCTGCGACGAAAGGTCATCGGCGCGCTTATCTACCCGTCGGTGGTCATCACCTTCGCCGTCGCCATCGTTATCTTCCTGCTGGTACTCGTCGTTCCGAAATTCGAGAGCATCTTCCAGCGGGATTTCAACACCGACCTGCCCGCGGTCACCCGTGCCCTGCTGGCGGTAAGCGCCTGGATGAAGGGTGGCGGCTGGGCCGTGGTCCTGGGCATACCGTTCGGTATCTGGGCTACCGCCCGTCTGTTGAAGGTGTCGCCGTCGGGACGGTACTTTGTGGACTCCGTCAAGCTGCGCGTCCCGCTTATGGGGCAGATTGCCTCCAAGTCGGCCATCGCGCGGTTCACCCGGACACTCGGAACGCTGCTGTCCGCCGGTGTGCCCATTCTGGAAGCCCTTAACATTACCCGCGACACCGCCGGCAACGAGGTATACGCCCGCGCACTGGCACGCGTGCACGACGGCATCCGCGAGGGTGAAAGCTTCGCCGACCCGCTGCGACAATCAAAGGTCGTTGACCCCATGGTTGTGAACATGGTGGACGTCGGCGAGGAGACCGGCGAGCTTGACCAGATGCTCAACAAGGTAGCCGATACCTACGACGGTGAGGTCGAGACGCTTGTCAGCTCCATGGTCTCGGTGCTCGAGCCGATCATGGTGGTCTTCCTCGGCGTGATAGTCGGGTTCATCGTTCTGGCGGTGTTCATGCCGATGGTCTCGCTGCTGACGGAGATGCAAGGTAGCGGCGGTACCTAAAGGCCGCGGGAAAGGAACAAAACCAATGCACGCCATTGCCGCAGAAAAAAGAGCAACCG
>JBKHJB010000056.1:0-11985 GCA_046538345.1 Phycisphaerae bacterium | reverse complement strand
CGGGACGGACGGCTCAGCGGCTGACGCTTCATCACTAAGATCACCAGGTTCACTAAGGTCACCAAGAACTGCCTGGAAGAGATTTCAAAACTGAAATGTCCGGCTTCGAACGGGTCTCTCGGGCCAACGAGCCGGTTATGAAACCACTTCCGGAAACAAGCTCCGGCTCCGCGGATATCCTGCAACTTAGTGGGCTTAGTGAACCTGGCGGCCTTGGTGATTTCCACGATTGTCCAACCGCCCTTGACGCCGTCGTCGCCGCAACCTAACTTTCGACGGATTCAGACCGAGAGGATTGCTCTAGATGGCCGAGATGACACTGGGCGAATTGGCTGGAGCCGTCGGCGGACAACTCCAGGGCGACGCCGCGAGGACGGTCCGCGGCATGGCGTCTCTTGAGTCGGCCGATTCCACCGAGGCCGCCTTCCTCGCCAACGCCCGATACCGCAAGCACATGGCCGACACATCAGCCGCCGCCGTGATCGTACCGGCCGACTACGACGGACCGATCGCCGATTCCGCCGCCCTGATACGCTGCGAAGACCCCTATTTCGCCTTCCGCGAGGCGATGGTCGCCCTGTACGGCTTCGCCGAGCCGGAGTTCTCCGACGTGGACGAGCGTGCGGATATCGACACCTCAGCCGAGCTGGACGACGACGTCGCCGTCGGTCCGTTCGCGACAATCCGCAACGGCGTAAGCATCGGCGAAAGAACGGTCATCTACCCCGGCGCATACATCGGACCCCACTGCCGCATCGGCGAGGACTGCACCATCGGACCGAACGTGGCGCTCTACCACGGAACTATCGTCGGCAACAGGGTTTCCATAGCCGCCGGAAGCAGCATCGGTCAGGACGGCTTCGGATATGCCACGCACGCCGGCAAACACCACAAGATCCCGCAGGTCGGCTGGGTGGAGATAGGCGACGACGTGGAAATAGGCGCCTGTTGCGCCATCGAGCGAGGCACGCTCGGCGCCACACGCATCGGCTCGGGAACCAAGATGGCGGATTTGATAGGCATCGGCCACGCCGCCCAACTCGGCGAACACTGCCTGATGGTCTCGCAATCGGGAATAGCCGGCTCGGTGACCACCGGCGATTACTGCGTGCTCGCCGGGCAGGCGGGGGTCGCCAATCACGTGCACCTCGGCGACCGGGTACGGCTGGCAGCCCAGAGCGGCGTGGCGCACGACGTGGACAGCGACCAGGACCTCTTCGGCTCTCCTGCGATGCCGCTGGCACGCGCTCGGCGGGCGCTGGGCACCCTGCCCCAGCTACCGGAGATGCGCAAGGCGCTGAAGCGTCTGGAACAGGAAATCGCCGAGCTTAAGCGCCGGTTCGTCGGCGACGACGAACATGGCTCCGGGAGTACATGATGTCCGGCGAAGATTCCCCCGTAGGCCTCATCGCCGGCTCGGGGCGACCGCCCTTTCTGGTCGCCCAAGGGGTGAAGAATTCCGGCCGTCGCCTGGTGGTGGCGGCCCTGCGCGGGCTTGCCTCACCCCGGCTGGCGGACCTGGCCGACGATTTCTACTGGGCCGGAATCGTCCGCCCCGGACACTGGTTGAAGATTTTCCGGCGGCACCAAGTCCGCGAGGCCGTCATGATCGGCGCCGTGCGGAAAAGGGAAATCTATTCCCCCCTGCGGATTCTGCGATATATTCCCGACCTGAGGGCGTTTCGCCTGTGGTACGGGAAGGTCAGAAAAGACCGACGAGACAACGCCATACTGCTGGCCGTCGCCGAGGAAATGCGCGGCGAGGGAATAGAGCTGGTCTCCTGCGTGAAATACTGCAGCGAACATCTTGCCGACGAAGGAGTGATGACCGACACCCCTCCCGGGCGCGAAGTAATGGGGGACGTCGAGTTCGGTTGGCGGATAGCCCGTGGAAGCGCCGAGCTGGACATCGGACAGTCCATCGCCGTGAAGGACCGCGACATCATCGCCGTCGAGGCGATGGAAGGCACCGACTCGATGATCCGTCGCGCCGGTCGGCTTTGCAGGGTCGGCGGGTGGACGATGGTCAAGGTCGCCCGTCCAAAGCAGGACATGCGCTTCGACGTGCCGACAATCGGTCCCGGAACTCTGCGTAACCTCCGGAACGCCAAGTGCGTCTGCCTGGTGGTCGAGGCCGATAAGACCTTCATCGTGGACAAACCAGCCACCCTTGACCTTGCCGACAAACTGGGAATAGCGGTGGTGGGCAAGAGGTCCGACGACACACCCCCGGTACCGGGCGAGACGCGGACGCGCTGATCCGCCCCACGGCGTCAGCCGGTTTGGCTGTGGTCGTGCAGCATAGCCGCCAGCACGATGTGCCTCAGACGCTCCAAGCTCAACGAGCCCAGGAACTCATCGGTGAAGTCCAGGTCGAATTCGCAGTGCATCCGGCGCAGGATGGCGGTTAGTTCGTCACGTCCCATCTCCGCCAGTTCCCGAGCGAGCTTCTCGTGCTCTCGCGTAGCCATCGGACCCTCCGACCACAAAGAGTACGTCTCCTCCAGCATTCGCTATCGGTTGCGTCGAAGGGCGACTTCACAGACAACCGGCGGCAATGTAGCCGGGGCGGAAAATATAGTCGCTGAGGGCATGGAAACGGGCGATTTGCAGTGTGTATCGGTTGTTAGGAAAATGTGGATAATTCATATCCCCGGTGACTAACATCCGCCGGCGGAATAGGTTTGGACGGAGCAATCGCCTCAACGCGTTGTGAGCAGTGATACCCCGACAGCTCGCGTCTGTCAGGGGTCGAAAGGGCTATATATGCTACCTGGTCTCAGCGATTTTGACTACCCGCTGGAAGAAGAACTCATCGCCCAGCAACCCACCGAGCCGCGGGACAGCTCGCGACTGATGGTCCTGGACCGCCGCACGGGATACAGCGACCATCGCATCTTCCGCGAGCTGCCGGAACTGCTCCGCGCCGGCGATGTGCTGGTCTTCAACGACACACGTGTCATACCCGCGAAGTTCGTCTGTCGACGCAGCACCGGAGGACGCATTGAGGGTCTTTTCCTCCGGGAAGTCCGGCCGGGACAGTGGGAAGTCCTGCTGCGCGGCGCCCGGCGCTGCCGGGAAGGCGAAGCGCTGTCGCTGGTCGGCTCGGAAGCCACCGAGTTGCGACTACTCGAAAACGCCGGTCAGGGGCGCTGGCTGGTGGAGGTAAGCCCGCCCGCCGGCGCGGTGGATATACTCGAAAGCGTCGGCAGCCCCCCCCTGCCGCCCTACATACACAGACCCGGGCCTCTGCCGGACGCCGAGGACCGCCGGCGCTACCAGACCGTCTATGCCGACCGTCCCGGAGCGGTAGCGGCCCCCACCGCGGGTCTGCACTTCACGCCGCGGGTGCTGGACGCGCTTGACGACGCGGGCGTGCAGACTGTCCGCGTGACGCTGCACGTGGGGCTGGGAACGTTCGAGCCGGTCGGCAGCGAAGATCTTTCCGCCCACGACATGCACAGCGAGTGGTACGAACTTTCCGCCGAAGCCGCGGAGAAGCTCACCGCCGCCCGCGAGCAGCACCGGCGCATTATCGCCGTGGGGACCACATCGGTGAGGGTCCTGGAGACCGTCGCCCAGCAGCACGGCGAACTGAAAGCCGCCAGCGGGTGGACTGACCTGTTCCTCTACCCGCCGGCCGAGTTCCACGTAACCGACGCAATGCTGACGAACTTCCACCTGCCCCGCAGCACGCTGCTTATGCTGGTGGCCGCCTTCTGCTCGCCGGGAAGCATCGAGGGCATCCGCACCATCCTGGACGCCTACGCCGAAGCCCGGCGCAGGAAATACCGGTTCTACTCCTATGGCGACGCGATGCTGATTCTTTGACGGCGCGGCCTATCGCCCGGCCGGGGCGAGCCACTCGTCCACAGCCGCCGCTGCGGACCTGCCTGACTCTATCGCACGAACCACCAGAGACGCGCCCATTCCCGCGTCACCGGCAACGAACACACCCTCGGTGCCGGTAGCGTGGCCGTCGGCCGCTATATTCCCACGGTCGTCCAGCTCCAGACCCAGCGACTCCACCAGACCCGTGTGCTCGACGTGCACGAATCCCATCGCCAGAACCACCAGGTCCACCGGCATGGAGAAATCCGTGCCCTTCCGCTCGACCATCCGCGGGCCGCGGGAGGTCTGCTGCCAGTCAACCTCCACGCCGTACAACTCCGCCACACGGACGCCGGTACCGACCAGCTTGGTGGTCTTGACCGACCATCGCCGGTTGCAGCCCTCCTCGTGGCTGGTGGTGGTCCGGAGTATCCGCGGATACTCCGGCCAGGGCGTCTCGGGGTTCTCACGCTCCGGCGGGCGGGGGAGAATCTCGAACTGGTGGACCTCTTTCGCGCCCTGGCGGATGGCCGTGCCCACGCAGTCGCTGCCGGTATCGCCGCCGCCGATTACGACCACGACGCGGTTGAATGCGGACGGTCCTTCGGCGCCCAAATCGTCGCCGGCGACCAGCCGATTCTGCCTGGAGAGGAAGTCCATGGCGAAGACCACGTTGTCCAGCCCGCGACCGGGTACGGTCAAATCGCGTGGCCGCGTGGAACCCATCGCCAGCAACACCGCGTCGAACATCTTCCGCAGATACCGCGCCGAGAGGTCCTCGCCGGCGACTACGCCGGTCTGGAATTGCACCCCTTCGCGGCGCAACTGCTCCAGCCGCCGGTCGAGTATGCGTTTTTCCAGCTTGAAGTCGGGTATGCCGTAGCGGAGAAGCCCGCCGATACGGTCGGACTTCTCGAATACCGTCACATCGTGCCCGGCGCGGGCGAGCTGCTGGGCGGCCGCCAGACCGGCCGGTCCGGAACCTATGACCGCGACTTTTCTGCCCGTCCGACGCCGCGGCGGCTGGGCCGTAATCCAGCCCTGCTCAAACGCCCTTTCGGCTACCTGTCGCTCAATATGCCGGATGAGCACGGGATCGTCCGAAACGTTCAGCGTGCACGCCGCCTCGCACGGCGCCGGGCAAACCCGACCGGTTATCTCCGGAAAGTTGTTGGTCGCGTGCAGAAGCTCGGACGCCTCACGCCATCGGCCGCGATAGACCATGTCGTTAAACTCGGGGATGAGGTTCGCCAGCGAGCATCCCCCGCCGTGACAGAACGGTATCCCGCAGTCCATGCACCGTGCCGCCTGATTGCGCAGCTCCGGCTCGCTGAGAGGAAGCTCAACCTCGAAGAAATCGCCCTTCCGCTTCTCCACGGGCCTGTGCGACGGTTCGGTACGTTTGTATTCCATAAATCCGGTCTGCTTACCCACGGAACACCTCCTCGGTGGCGGGTGTGAAGTCGGTCTGGCGGTCCTCCCGCTCCCGCAGTCGCAGCAGCGCCCGTCGGTAGTCGATGGGCACCACTTTCACAAACCGCCCCACCCAGTCCCGCCAGCGGTCCAGAAGCTCCCGTGCCCGAATGCTGCCGGTCCACTTGTGGTGGCGGCCGACCAGCTCGCGCAGAAGCTCAGTGTCCTCGTCCCGCCAGACGGTTTCCAGATCCACCATGTCCAGGTTGCACAGCGTGTCGAACAACTGGTGTTCGTCGAGCACGTAGGCGATGCCGCCGCTCATACCGGCGGCGAAGTTTCGCCCGGTCTGTCCGAGCACCACCACCAGCCCGCCGGTCATATACTCGCAGCCGTGATCGCCCACGCCCTCGACCACCGCGGTAGCGCCGCTGTTGCGCACGGCGAACCGCTCGCCGGCGACGCCGTTGATGAAAACCTCACCGCCGGTGGCGCCGTACAGCAGCGTGTTGCCGACCACGATGTTCTCGTGCGCGGCGAACCGGGATTCCGGCGGCGTGCGGACCACAATCCGACCGCCGGAGAGGCCCTTGCCGAGATAGTCATTGGCGTCGCCTATCAACCGCAACGTCACGCCGGGCACCAGAAACGCGCCGAAGCTCTGACCCGCAGAGCCGGTGAGCGTCACGTCCAGCGAACCGTCGGCCAGTCCCTCCGCGCCGCGGGCGCGGACTATGGCGTTGCTCAGTGTCGCGCCGACCGCGCGGTGCGCGTTGCGGACGGGCAGTTCCAGCTTGACCTGTCGTTTGCCTTCCAGTGCCGGTTCGGCGCGGGCGAGTATCTCCCTGTCCAGGTGGTCGCCAAGGCGGTCCGACGGGGGACGCATCCGCCGCAGCCCCCGACCGTCGGAGGCGTCCGGCTGTGTGAGTATGCCGGAGAAGTCCAACCCGCGGCTCTTCCAGTGTCGCACGGCGTCTCGGACATTGAGCCGGTCGCACCGGCCGACCATCTCGTCGAACGTGCGGAAGCCGAGCCGCGCCATCAGCCCGCGGACCTCCTCGGCCACGAAGAGCATGTAACGCATAACGTGCTCCGGCTTGCCGGCGAAACGCTTGCGGAGCTCGGGGTCCTGCGTGGCGATACCCATGGTGCAGGCGCCCTGATGGCACTTCCGCAGCAGCACGCAGCCGAGGCACACCAGCGGAGCCGTGCCGAAACCGAACCGCTCGGCGCCCAGAAGAGCGCCGACCACCACGTCCCGGCCGGTCTTCAGCTGACCGTCCACCTGCACCAAAATGCGGTCGCGCAGGTTGTTCATCACGAGCGTCTGCTGCGTCTCGGCGAGTCCCAGCTCCCAGGGCGCGCCGGCGTGCTTGATGGAGCTTAGCGGACTCGCCCCGGTCCCGCCGTCGTGGCCCGATATCAGCACCTCGTCGGCGCCGGCCTTTGCGACACCGGCGGCTACCGTGCCCACGCCCACCTCCGAAACCAGCTTCACCGAGACCTCCACGCCGGGGTTCGACGCCTTCAGGTCGTAGATGAGCTGGGCGAGGTCCTCGATGGAGTAAATGTCGTGGTGCGGCGGCGGGGATATAAGCGTCACGCCGGGGGTGGAGTGGCGCATCTTCGCGATCTCGTCGGTTACCTTGTGCCCGGGCAATTGTCCTCCCTCGCCGGGCTTGGCGCCCTGGGCCATCTTTATCTGAATCATCTTCGCGTGCGACAGATACTCGCATGTAACGCCGAACCGGGCGCTGGCGACCTGCTTGATACCGCAGTTCAGCGAGTCGCCGTCGTCGCGCGGCATGTAGCGTTGGGGGTCCTCGCCGCCCTCGCCGGTATTGCTCATAGCCCCGATACGATTCATCGCGACCGCCAGCGCCTCGTGGGTCTCCTTGCTTATGGACCCGTGCGACATGGCGCCGGTGTAGAACCGCTTGACTATCTCCTCGGCCGATTCAACCTCCTCAAGCGGCACCGGCTCGGAGTCGGCGAAGTCGAACAGACCCCTCAGGGTGCAGAGGCGACGGGCCTGGTCGTTGATGCTCGCGGCGTATTGCTCGTACTTGTCCGGCCGGTCGTGGCGGACCGCGTGCTGAAGGGCCGATACGGATTCCGGATTCCACAGATGATGCTCGCCGTTGCGGCGGTAGTGATACTCGCCGCCGTATTCCAGCGCCACGGCCCCGGAGGCCGGCGCGGCACAACCTTCGCCATGCCGGCGCAGCGCTTCGTTCGCCAGCTCTTCCAGACCCGAACCGCCGATGCGGGAGCTTGTGCCGGTGAAGTAATGCTCGACGACCTCGTCGCTCAGACCGATGGCTTCGAAAAGCTGTGCGGCGTGGTAGCTCCGCAGTGTGGAGATGCCCATCTTGGACATCGTCTTGAGGATGCCTTTCTTGACGGCGGCGATGTAGTTGTCGCAGTACAGCTCCAGTTCCTTCTCACCGGCCAGGTCACCGCAGCGGCGGAGGTGGTCCAGCGCGTCGAACGCCAGATATGGGTTCACGGCGTCGGCGCCGTAGCCGCACAGCAGGCAGAAATGCATCACCTCGCGCGGCTCGCCGCTTTCGACCAGCAGACCCGCCTCGCCGCGGAGCCCCTTGCGCAGCAGGCCGTGATGCACCGCCGCCGTCGCCAGCAGCGACGGGACAGCCGAGCGGGTATCGGAAATCCCACGGTCGGAGAGCACCACCATCGACGCGCCGTTTTCGATCGCCTCGGCCGAGGCGTCTATCAGCTCTTCCAGCCCCCGGCGCAATGCGTCGCCGGGGTCGGCTTGGTCGGCGTCGAAAAGCGAATCCACGGTTTCGACGCGGAAGTCCTCCCGCCCGGCCGTGCGCAGCCGGTGGAGGTCCTCGTCGGTGAGTATCGGGTGGGGCAGCTTGAGCTGCCGGCAATGTTGGGGAGTTTCGTCCAGCAGGTTTCGCCGCCGGCCCGTGAATCGCATCAGCGACATCACCAGCCCCTCGCGCAGCGGGTCGATGGGCGGGTTCGTCACCTGCGCGAAGCGCTGCTTGAAGTAGTCGAACAGCAGTTTCGGTCGATTGCTGAGCACCGCCAGTGGAGTGTCGGTGCCCATGGAGCCGATTGGCTCCTGGCCGTTCTCGGCCATTGGCATCAGCACGCCGCGAAGTTCCTCGCGCGTGTAGCCGAAGCTCCGCATGCCACGGACGATGCTCTCGGCGTCGGCGGGCGTCGCGCGCGAGGCGCTGAACAGCCCGCGCAGCTCGATGCGGTTCTCATCCAACCAACGCCGGTAAGGCCGGCGGCGGGCGATGCGGCTCTTGATCTCATTGTCCGGGACGATTCGGCCCTCGGCGGTATCCACCAACAACATGCGCCCGGGCTGAAGACGCCCCTTGGTGCGGATCTTCTCGGCCGGGAAATCGATGACGCCGACCTCGCTGGCAAGGACCAGCAGGTCGTCTTCGGTGACGACGTAGCGCGCCGGGCGAAGCCCGTTGCGGTCCAGCGTGCCGCCGACGATGCGTCCGTCGGTAAAGACCATCGCCGCCGGTCCGTCCCACGGCTCCATCAGCGCGGCGTGGTACTCGTAGAACGCGCGCTTGTCGGCGCTGATGTGATAGCTTGGCCCGAAGGCCTCGGGAATCATCATCATCACCGAATGCGGCATGCTCCTGCCGGCGCGGACCAGAAGCTCCAGGACATTGTCGAAACACGCCGAGTCGCTCTGACCGCCGCGGGCAACCGGCAGCAGGTCCGATAAATCGTCTCCCAGGAGTTCCGACTCCAGCCGGCGCTCGCGGGCGCGCATACTGTTGAGGTTGCCGCTGAGCGTGTTTATCTCGCCGTTGTGCGCAACGCAGCGGAACGGCTGGGCCAGACGCCAGTTGGGAAACGTATTGGTGCTGTAGCGCTGGTGGACTATCGCCAGCGAGGTAACCACGCTCTTATCGGAGAGGTCCGCGTAGTACTCGAAAAGCTGCGGGGGGAAGAACATGCCCTTGTGGCAGACGGTCCTGCAGGACATAGAGCAGATGTAGAAGTCCTCGCCGGCAGAGCCGAACTGCTCGACCGCCATGCGCTCGACCCGCTTGCGGGCAAGCATGCACTTGCGCTCCAGCGGTTCGCCGCTAAGCCCGCCGCCGTCGATGAATAGCTGCCGGACCACGGGCTGGGCCACTCGAGCAAGCTCGCCGAGTGTGTCGTCGCAACAGGGAACGTCGCGCCAGCCGAGCGGCTCAAGACCGTAATAACCGCAAGCGGAACAGAGCAGGTCCTCACAGCGCGTGCGAAGGTCGGCGTCCGTCGGCAGAAAGACCATCGCCAGCGCGTAGCTTTCCGGTTCACCGAGTCGGATTCCAAGCTTCTCCGCCTCGGCTGCGAGGAACTCGTGCGGAAGCTGAAAGAGTATCCCCGCGCCGTCGCCGGTGGTCTCGTCGGCGCCGGCGGCGCCGCGATGCTGTAGGTTGAGCAGGACCTGCCGGCCTTGCTCGATTATGCGGTGGTCGCGCCGTCCTGTTACGTTCACGACCGCCCCTATGCCGCAGGCGTCGTGCTCGTAGGCGGGGTCGTACAGCCCCCGGCGCGCTGTGGAGCGATTATTCACGGTAAGCTTTTCCATTGCTCTATCTTCCGTCCAGCCGCGGCCATACGGCCGCGCGAGATGCTTCAACTGGTTTATACAAGCCATTATATCCGGCCTGGCAGCAACGCCCTACGCTAAGCCGGTCTTATTCTACTGATACTATATTTCAATATGGCTTATCCCTGCGGGCCTACAAGAAGGCGGCCGGGAACTTCTCGTCCCCGACCGCCTTGGAAAAGCGCCGCCCTAAGGCAGCACCGTGAAGGCCCGTTCGTCGCATCGGCCGAGCCGGGGTCGCTTTAACTGTCGTAGTACATGTGGAACTCGTGCGGGTGCGGGCGGAGGCGCATCTCGTCTATCTCGTTGGCCCGCTTCCACTCGATCCAGGTCTCCACCAGATCCGCGGTGAACACGTCGCCGGCGAGCAGGAACTCGTGGTCCGCTTCCAGCGCATCGATTGCCTCTTCCAGCGACGCCGGCGTCTTGGCGTACTCGGCCAGCTCTTCGCGGCTCATCTCGTAGATGTCGCGCTCCAGCGGCTTGCCGGGGTCGATCTTGTTCTCGATGCCGTCAAGCGCCGCCATCAACATCGCCGTCCACGCCAGGTACCCGTTGCAGGTCGCGTCCGGGCAACGGAACTCGATGCGCTTGGCCTTGGGACTGTCCGAATACATGGGTATCCGCACGGCGGCTGAGCGGTTCCGCGCCGAGTACACCAGGTTCACCGGCGCCTCGAAGCCCGGCACCAGTCGGCGGTAGGAGTTCGTCGTCGGCGCCGCAAACGCCAGTATTGCCGGTGCGTGTCGCAGTATCCCACCGATGGCGTGTAATGCCATCTGACTCAATCCCGAATATCCCGAGTCGGCAAACAGCGGCTCGCCGTCCTTCCACAGCGAAAAGTGGCTGTGCATGCCGCTGCCGTTGTCCTGGAAGACCGGCTTGGGCATGAACGTAACCGTCTTCCCGTTGCGCCTCGCGACGTTACGGATGATGTACTTGTACCACATGAACTGATCGCCCATGGACCGCAACGGCGAGAACTTCATGTCGATCTCGCTTTGACCGGCCGTGGCGACCTCGTGGTGGTGGGCCTCTACGACTATGCCCACGCGGCGCAGCTCGCGCGACATCTCCGCGCGGAGGTCGTGATACGTGTCGGTCGGGCTTACCGGGAAGTATCCGCCCTTGAACGACGGCTTGTAGCCGAGGTTCGGCTCTTCGAACCGGGCGGTGTTCCAGGCGCCCTCGACGGAGTCTATCTCGTAGCTGCCGCGGTGCTGGTTCTGCTCGTAGCGGACCTCGTCGAAGATGAAGAACTCCGGCTCGGGACCGATGAAGCAGGTGTCTGCGATTCCGCACGCCTTGAGATGCTCCTCGCCCTTACGCGCGACGTGGCGCGGGTCGCGGGAGTAGTCCTCCTTGGTGACCGGGTCCACGATGTCGGCGATCACGCTGACCGTCGGCTCGGCGAAGAACGGGTCCAGAACCGTCGTCTCGGCGTCGGGAATCGCCAGCATGTCGGAGTTGTGGATGCCCTGCCAGCCCCGGATGGACGAACCGTCGAATCCGACGCCGTTGGTGAAGGTGTCCTCGTCCCACGTATCCACGGGGAACGAACAGTGCTGCCAAGTGCCCAGAAGGTCGGTGAACTTCAGGTCCACCATCTCTGCGCCGTTCTTGCGGGCGAACTCGAAGAAATCCTTGGGTGTCACGGTACTGCTCCTTTCTGCATTGCGGTTGCTTTTCCACGTCCCACGGGGACGTTGCCTTCAAGACCATGGCGACCCATGCTGCCGCCGCCAGAGATATAAAAGCATTTACCGTGCCAAAATCACAGAATCACATAAGGCCCTGCTTAATAAAGTCTTACAACAGTATCCCGGTTCGCCACAAAAACCGCCATGCTACGGTTTTGTAGCATGGCGGTTGGTAGTGACATTTATGTTGCTTTCTGGCTTACTTTCGACGCCGGTGGCACAGCGGTCTCGACCTCGGCGAAACGTCAGCCGATGGCGTCGCTTCCTTGCTCTCCGGTGCGGATGCGGATGCACTGTTCAAGGGGGATTACGAATATCTTGCCATCGCCGATGTTACCCGTCCGGGCGCCGGCGACGATGGCCTCTATCGTCGGGGTCACGAAGTCCTCGTTGACGGCGATCTCCAGGCGGACCTTTTTCAGCAGGTTCACC
>JBKHJB010000055.1:0-11990 GCA_046538345.1 Phycisphaerae bacterium | reverse complement strand
GCGGTGTTCTATCTCCAATGTCGGCGTCGGCTCGGTCGGCAGGAACGGCTCGTCCTCAGGTCGCGGACCTTCCGGTACCAGAGCCAGGTACGGCGAGCCCGCAAACCCCCGGGTGAACACCACGGCCTTGGCGTTGGCCGGTACGCGGATGTTCGGGTCTATGCGCGCCACGATGGAGACGCCGGCCGTCGGGTCGGCAGGGTCGGTGAAACCGACTTTTATTACCTTTCCGGCTCGCATTCCGGACATATATACGTTGTCGCCTTCGCTGATTTCGTGGGTGGAGTCGCTGACGAGTTGGATCTCATACCCGCGCTGAAACAATTGCGGCAGCCCGGCGAAGATCAGCACCATCCCCGCCAGCATCACCAGCGATACCAGCACCGTCAGCCCAACGGCTATGTTGCGCGAACGCTCACTCATTGGGTGTCCTCCGTTGGCGGCTGGTTCACGGGCGGCTCGGCATCTGCCGGAAGCGGCGCCGGGCGCGGGCGAGGCCAGCCGTCCATGAACCTGGCGACGATATCATTGTCTATATGTTGAAGCATATCCGGCGTGGTATCCACTATGAAGTGTCCCTCGTTAAGCATTACGATGCGATGCCCGATCTTGCATGCTGAGCCCATGTCGTGGGTGACCACCACGGCGGTGGTGCCCAGTGTGTTCTGAAGCTTCAGTATCAGGTCGTTGATGATATCCGCGCGTATGGGATCCAGTCCGGTGGTGGGTTCGTCATAGAGCATCACCTCCGGATCCAGCACTATCGCACGAGCCAGCGCGACACGTTTTTTCTGCCCGCCGGACAGCTCCTCGGGATAGAAGTCCTCCATGCCCTCCAGCTCGACTAGCTCCAGCACTTCGGCGACGCGCTTCCGCTGCTGCTCGAAGGTGCCTATGTCGTGCTCCAGCATGGGGAAGCGGACGTTCTCAAAGACCGTCATCGAGTCGAACAGAGCCGCTCCCTGGAAGAGGAAACCCATCCGCCGGCGAATGGGTCCTAGCTTCCGCTCGCTGAGCGAAGAAATATCTTCGCCTTCGAAGAACACCGTTCCCCTGTCGGGGCGCAGCAGTCCGATAATGGTTTTGAGGAGAACGGTCTTGCCGCAGCCGGACGGGCCGATGATTACGGTCGTCCTGCCGCGATGGATATCCAGGTCCACTCCCTGCAGGACGCGGAGAGAGTTGAAGGATTTCTCCAACTTCTCCAGCCGGATGATGTCTTCGTTCTCGCCCATGACTATGCGTAAGTTGCCTCTGGGGCCTGGCTAGCGTCCGCCGGAAGTTTCGTCGAGCATAAGTATCATAGCGATTTCGTCGCAGTGGTCGGCCTTGGGGCAGGCAACGCACTCGCGCCAGACCTTCTCCGGCAGCGTGCCCCGGTCGATTGTCCGGAAGCCCGCACGTTGGAAGAAGCCGGTCTCGTATGTCAGAGCGAACAGTCGCTTAAGTCCGAGCCGGCGGGCGTCGGCGATGGCCGCCTGCAGAAGCTCGGCGCCCACGCCGCGTCCCTGCTCGGCGGGGTCAACCGCCAGCGATTTGACCTCCGCAAGGTCGGACCAAAACAGACCCACCGCCACGCATCCGATGATTCGACCGTCGTCCTCCACAACCTGGAATTCGCGCAGGTTCTCATAGACGCTTTCCAGCGACCTGTGCAGCATGCGGCCGCGCTCCGCGTGATAGTTTATCATCTCCGCGATGCGACGGGCGTCGTCGGCTTTTGCGTGTCTTATCTCCATCCGTGTCTGGGTCGCTTTGCGCGTAACCGCGGCTCGGCCGACCGATCGCTGAACGCAACGTTCGGGGCAGGAATACTCTACCGCATTCTGTCCTGCCACCCAAGAGCTGGGCGGCGGTGTCACTGGTTCTCAAGCGTACGGCGACTATAATGACCGCGCCGCAACGCTGACAGAACGATTTCGCCTATGTCACGATCCACGGATCATTTCGAGTTGTCCACGCCGCTGGTGGACGAGCCGCCGAAAGCGCCACCCTGCGTATTTGTGCTGTTCGGCGCCACCGGCGACCTGTCCGCCAGGAAAATCGCACCGGCACTATACAACCTCGCTCGCGACGGCTTACTGGGCGAAAACGTGCCGGTGCTCGGTGTAGCCCGACGGCCGAGAAGTGACGAGCAGTTCCGCAATGAAATGCTCGATGCCCTGCGTAAACACTCCCGAACACCCGTGGACGAACAATTCTGGGCGAAGCTGTCGCAACGCTGGTACTATCACCGCACTCACGCCGACGACGCCGAGGGATACGCCTCGCTCCGCGACCGCCTGGCGGAGCTGGACGATGCCCACGGCGCCGGCGGCAACCGGGTTTACTATCTGGCGATGACCCCCGAGACGTTCGGCGATATCGCCCGCGGGCTTGGCGAAGCGGGGCTGAGCGCCCCGGCTGCGAAGGGTGGGTTCGCACGTCTTATCGTCGAAAAGCCCTTCGGCTGGGACCTGCAGACCGCCCGCGAGTTGAACGCCGCTATTCGCGAACACTTCGACGAAGAGCAGATTTGCCGCATAGATCACTATCTCGGCAAGGAGGCGGTGCAGAATCTGCTGGTGCTGCGTTTCGCCAACGCTGTCTTCGAGCCGTTCCTGAACCGTCGATTCGTGGACCACGTCCAGATGACAACGGCAGAGGCGAGCGGCATGGAAGGTCGGCGTGGTGCTTACTACGAGAAGATAGGCGCTTTGCGTGACATGGTTCAGAATCACATGTTTCAGCTCCTGTCGCTGCTGACAATGGAAGCGCCGCACTGTTTGAGGTGCGAGGCGGTTCGCGACCGCAAGCTCGATGCCCTGCAAAGCATTGAGCCGTTGACGGGCGAGGATGTGATTCGCCGGACGGTCCGAGCGCAGTACACCGCAGGGAACGACATGTGCGGCTATCGCGAGGAACAGGGCGTGGCGGCGGATTCGGAGGTGGAGACCTACGCGGCGTTGAAGCTCTACATGCGGACACCGCGCTGGGAAGGCGTGCCTTTCTACCTGCGGACGGGCAAGCGACTGGCTGAGAAAACCAGCCATGTCGTAATCGTGCTCAAACGCGAGGCGGAGAAGGTTTTCGACGGTCTGGGCTGCGACGTGCGAGGCCCGAACCGGCTGAATATAAGGATTTTCCCCGACGAGGGCGTGAGCTTGGTGTTCGACGCGAAGGTCCCGGGTCCGAGGATGCTCTTGCGACCGGTGAAAATGAATTTCTCTTACGGCAGCTCGTTCGAGTCGGCTTCTCCGGAGGCGTACGAGCAGCTCCTGCTGGATGCCCTGGCCGGGGACCGCACTCTGTTTATCAGCGACGGGGAGGTGGAGGCGTCGTGGCGGATTATCGACGGCATCCGTGAAGTCTGGACCGCCCGCGACGCTCCGCCGCTACGGTTCTACCCCGCCGGTTCCGGCGGACCGGATGAAGCAAGGAAACTCTTTGAAGATCCATATAAGAGGTGGTACGAGGTTTGACCGACATATAGAATAGCTGATCACCATGACGCGGGAAAAACCATCTCGAAAACGGGTAGTGGAAAGCACCGAGGCGGGGGCCGACGGATTCGTGGCGGACCTCCTGCTGTCGGTGGCGTGCGAGGCGACGGCAAAGCGAGGCCGGTGCTGCATTGCGCTGGCCGGCGGGACTACTCCGCACGGACTGTACCAGCGCCTTGCGCGAGGCGCGACCAGCGAAGAGCTGGACTGGTCGGCCGTGGAGATATTCTTCGGCGACGAGCGCGACGTCCCACACGACCATCTGGAGAGCAATTACGGCATGGTGCAGCGCACGATGCTGGACCATCTGCCGATTCCACCGGACAACGTGCATCCCATGCGTGGCGATGCTACGGACCTGTACGCGGCGGCGGCCGAGTATGAGCAGACTATCCGTGAGCGCGTAGAGTCCGGCGACGAGGGCGGACTGCCGCGAATGGACTTTATCCTGCTGGGCATGGGCGCCGACGGGCACGTCGCCAGCTTGTTCCCGGATACCGAAGCGACCGCCGAGCGGGAGCGGCTGGTGACCGCCTGCTATGTGCCCCGCCTGGGACGAAACCGCCTGACGGTAACCTTTCCGCTCATAAATGCGGCCCATAACGTGGCCTTGCTGGTCACCGGCGAAGACAAGGCCGAGACCGTCGCGACGCTGCTGGACGAGAACTCGCCCCATCGTGACCCTCTGCCAGCGGCGCACGTGAACCCCACGAACGGCCGACTGATTATGGTCTTCGATTCGGCGGCGGCGCGTCTGGCTAATCCAGACTCGGTCCACTCCGATTCTGACTGATCGCGACCCGAGCCGTCCGACTTGCGGCGGCTATCGTTGCGATTCTTCCTGACGGAGCAGACACGCGTGGAGGTGGTCGCCATCCTCAAGTGTCGCCTTGAGCCGCGGCGTCTGTGTTACACACCTCCGTACGACCTTCACACGTTCGCCGGCGACAAGGATGGTGTGCGTGCGGCGTTCGGGCATATCCTCGGCGAGTGTGCGCGTCAGTGGGCAACGGGGATGGAACGGACAGCCGCTGGGTGGCGAGATGGGAGACGGTACCTCGCCCGCAAGCCGGACGCGAGTGGAAGCTCCGCGTCGGTCCACCCTTGGCACCGCCGAGAGCAGCGCCCGCGTGTAGGGGTGCGTGGGGTTTTCGTAAAGCGCCTCGCGCGACGCCTGCTCGACGATACGTCCGAGGTACATCACGGCCACGTCTTCGGCGAAGTGCTCCACGACCGCAAGGTTGTGGGCGATGAACAGGTACGAGATGCCCAGCTCCTCCTGGAGGTCCTTGAGCAGGTTGAGGATCTGGGCCTGGATGGATACGTCCAACGCGCTGACCGGCTCGTCGCAGACTATGAAATCCGGGTCCGACGCCAGCGCCCGCGCAATCCCGATGCGCTGCCTCTGACCGCCGGAGAATTCGTGAGGGTATCGGCTGACGTGCCCGGCCGACAGGCCCACACGCTCAAGAAGTTCCGCCACGCGGCGGCGCCTCTCTTTGCGGTTGAGGTCGGTATGGACCACCAGCGGCTCGGCGACAATTTCCGCTACGGTCATGCGGGGGTCCAGCGAGCCGACGGGGTCCTGGAAGATAATCTGCATCCTGCGTCGCAGTGCCCGCAGCCGGGGCGAGGACAGGCGGAGCACATCGTGGCCGTCGAAGCGCACCTCGCCGGACGCCGCGGGTGTCAGGCACAGCAACGATCGCCCGACGGTGGTCTTACCCGAGCCGCTCTCTCCGACCAGTCCCAGCGTTCGTCCGCGACGGACCGTCAGGTCCACGCCGTCCACAGCTCGGACGAAACGTTTGCGCCCCAGCAGACCGCGTCGGATGGGGAAGTAGGTCTTCAGCCCGCGGGCAGTCAGCAGCACATTGTCTTCCTGCTCAGGCATTATCGCCGCTCTCGTGTGGTGGTTCGCTTGGATCGGTTTCGGGGGCTTTCTCGGAGTCCGGCGCCTCCCAGCAGGCGCACCAATGTCCCTGGCGCGGCTCTCTCAGCGGCGGCTGGCGCTCGGCGCAGCGTTTGAGTACGCGGTCGCCGTCTGATATTGCGACGGTTTCGGACTCTTCCGCCTCTGCGGCGAGGCGGCGCGTCCTTCCGCAGCGAGGGTGGAACTTGCAGCCGGTCGGAAACTCCAGCGGGTTCGGCACGCTCCCGGGGATGGTGTCCAGGCGTTCTTTCTTGCGACCGAGCCGCGGCAGCGAGCGGAACAGCCCTTCGGTGTACGGGTGAAGCGGCTGTGCGAAAAGGCGGTCCGCGTCGGTCAGCTCGACGATACCCGAGGCATACATGACCGCCACCGTTCGAGCCGTCTCCGAGACCACCGCCAGGTCGTGGGTGATAAGCAATATGCTCAGCCGGCTGTCTCTCTGGAGCTCGTTGAGAAGGTCGAGTATCTGCGCCTGGATGGTAACGTCCAGCGCGGTGGTCGGCTCGTCGGCGATGAGCAGTTTGGGGTTGCAGGAAAGCGCCATCGCGACCATCACGCGCTGCCTCATGCCGCCGGAGAGCTGATGGGGATATTCGTCGACACGCTGGGCGGGTTCGGGAATGCCGACCAGTTCGAGCAGTTCGATCGCCGCCTTGCGCGCCTCGCCCCTGGAGAGACCCCGGTGGAGCCGGATGGCCTCGACTATCTGGTTTCCGCAGGTGAATACGGGGTTCAGCGAGCTCATCGGCTCCTGGAAGATCATGCTGATTTCCCCGCCGCGGATGTTGCGCATTGACCGTTCGTTGAGCCGCAGAAGGTCTCGCCCCTCCAGTTCCATCCGAGCCGCGGTGGACCGCCCCGGCGGACGTATCAGGCGCAGAATCGACAGGGCGGTTACGCTCTTACCGCAGCCGCTTTCGCCGACCAACGCGAACGTCTCGCCGCGGCGCAGGCGGAAGCTGACGCCGTCCACGGCGCGCACCTCGCCGTCCTCGGTGCGGAACACCGTCCTCAGGTCGCTCAGTCGCAGCAATGTGCCGTTCTCGCTCATATCCCTCGCAGTCTCGGGTCCAGCGCGTCGCGCAGGCGGTCGCCGAAGATATTCAGCGCCAGCACCAGGAAGAACATCGCCACTACGGCGGCCGTTATCTCCCACCACCGACCAAGCACGAGGTCGAACCTCGCGGCGCTTATCATGTTGCCCCAGCTCGGCGTTCCTGTTCCCACTCCCAGACCGAGATAGCTGAGAATGACCTCTGCCTTCACTGCTGCGACGAAGCCGATGGAGAAGTTGATAATGCCCAGGTGCGAGACATTCGGCAGGATGTGCCGCAGCAGTATCGCGAAGTTGTGCCTGCCGGCGGCCTTGGCGGCGACGACGTATTCCAGCTCGCGAAGCTTCATCGTTTCGGCGCGGACCAGCCGACAGGTGCCCACCCAGCTTATGACGCCCAGGGCGATGTAAAGTCCGTGGATGCCGGTCAGGTCCAGTTTTCCCAGTTCGACGTTCTCAAACGCGAATTTCATGGCAATCAGCAGGATGATCCCCGGTATGCTCGCCAGCGTCGAGAACAGCCAGACTATGAACGAGTCTATCTTGCCGCCGTAGTAGCCCGCCACAGCTCCCAGCGCCATTCCCAGCGGTACGGCGATGGCGTTGGCCATGAAGCCGACCGTCATGGAAACCTTCGCCGCCAGCAGCGTCTTGATGAGCACATTTCGGCCGGACCAGTCGGTTCCCAGCGGGTATCGCCAGGACTCGAAGGGCGGCCTGTTCATCCTCTCGTAGTTGGTCATTTCCTCGAACGCGGGGACTGGTTCGATGTTCTCCGCGAGCAGGTCGTACGCCGTTGCGCTCAGCGCCACGGCCGCGTAGAAGACGATCACGGCCAGGCAGAACATCGCCGGGGTGTCGCGGCGCAGCCGTCGCCATGCGTCGGACCACAAGCTTCTGCCGCCGCCGGCGGCTTCTGCCGCGGGTGGGCCTTCAAGCGTGCGGGGCGAATTGGCCGGGTCTGTCGTCATAGTCCTTCTATCGCAGGCGTATCCGCGGGTCGAACAGCGCGTAGGACAGGTCCGTTGCGAGCACACCGAGGGTGTACAGAACGGCCGACAGGAACACCATGCCGTTGACGATCGGTTCGTCGCGGGCGTTGATGCTGGTAATCATCAGGTCTCCCAGTCCGGGAATGCCGAAGAACGTCTCCACCAGCAGTGAGCCCATAATCAGAAAAGGCAGCGTCAGCACCAGACGCGTGAGTATCGGCAGCATGGCGTTGCGCAGAACGTGCCGGAAAAGCACTCCCGGCAGCGGTACACCCTTGGCCTGGGCGGTGCGGACGTAGTCCCGGTTGGTCTCGTCGAGAATCACCGTCCTATAGAAGCGAACGTTCGCGCCAAGCCCGGCGATGACCATGATCGCCACCGGCGCGTAGATGTCCACGCGATGCTTCAGCCCGTAGGCGTGATCGCGAAGTGCGTCTATCTCGAACATCGCCCACTGTGCGTAGATCATGTAAGCCAGAAACGGTACGCACATCCCCAGCACGCTTAGAAGCACGCCCGCCTTGTCGATCACCGTGCCCCGGTAGTAGGCGACGAAACAGGCGATAATCATCGACAGGGTCCACCCGATGGCGGTGGCGGGTATCATCAGCGCCAGCGACGCGGGGGCACGGTCTTTGATGATGGTTGTAAGCTTCTGACCGGTCTGGAGACTCCTGCCCTGAAAGGTTACCGAGGTGTAAAGATGGCGGAAGAACTGCGAGTCGAAAAGGTCGCCGACGGACCGGTCGGAGATACCGGCCTTGACGCGGACAGTGCCGTCCGCCCGGAGATTTTCCTCGGCGGAATTGATTCGCTCTATAAGCTCTCCGCACGTTTCCACGCCGGTAACGTCCACCGTGAAGTCAACTCCGTCGGCGGTGGTTATGCGGAGGGCGGCTTGCTCGGTCTCAAAGGGGTTCTCGTCTTCGTCGGATTCCCCCGGCAATTCCGTCAGCAGCTTTTCCAGTGGGGTTCCGCGCTTGAGAGCGAGTACGTAATTGCCCAGGCGCACCTGCGGCTGGCGGTCGGAGGGGATAAGCCCCAGCCGGTCGATGGCTTCGCTGCCCGGGGCGTCGGCGACGTGGAAGACCCAGTCGCCTTCGGTGGTGTCTTTCAGGCGCAGGCGGCGGTGGATGTTTATCCACAGAGGCCTGTCGTAGCCGTGACTGTGCAGCCATTCAACCCGCTGCGTCTCGGTGGCGCGGTCGCGAAGGTGGGCGGAGGAGATATCCCCCGCGACCAGACGGAACAGCATGAACGTGACGATCATAACGCCGAAGACCGTCAGACCCGCATGAAGCAGTCGCAGCAGAACGTATCGCAGCACGCTAGCGTCCCCCCAGTTCGCGACGAAGCTCGTCGTCTATCCGGAGATAGCGGGTATAGCCGTATCCGATCGGGTGCGGCTTGTAGTTGTGCAGCCAGGGGTGCAGCAGCGCGTAGCTTATCGGCTCGCTGAGAAGCAGCATCGGGCAGTCCTCGTTTAGGATGGCTATCATTTCGCCGTAGAGCTTGATCCGCTCGTCCTCGTCGAGGGTATTGGCGGCCTGTTCGTAGAGCCGGTCAAACTGCTCGTTGGAGTAGCGAGTGCTGTTGGTGCCGCGGTCGATGTTCTTGGAGTAGTAGAGCTGCAGGAAGTTCTGGGCGTCGGGATAATCCGCATGCCAGCCCATGGTCCACATCTGGGCGCGATTGTTGCGGACCTTTCCCTGCAGAGTCGGCCAATCGTTCAATTCCACTTCTACGCGGATTCCGAGTCGTCGGAACTGCCCGCGGGCGAACTCACCGGCGCGGCGCATCTGCTCGTCTCTTCCGCTAAGTTCCAGCGTGAGAGCGGGGATGTCGTCGCCGGGCGATATGACCCCGGCTTCGAGAAGCTCTTGCTTTGCCTGCCGGAGCTTTTCTCGTGCGGCGTCGAGGTCGAAACGGGCATAGGGGCACGGTCCGCCGGCGTCGTGTCCCTCGAACGTGCTGGGTACGGTGTTGACAGCCCGTCGGCCTCGACCGTTGTGCAGGACCTCGATGTATCGTTCCACGTCGAAGCCGAGCATGAGCGCCTGACGGAGCGATTCTGAGTTGCCCAGCACCTCGTCGTTCATGTTGTAGCCGATCCAGTAAACGGCCGGGTAGGTGCTCTTATGCAGACGGATTCCCTGGCGCCTCCAGCGGTTTTCCAGCTCGTCGTCGGGTGAGACAACCTGCCCGAATACATCCCGCGGTATGCCGCTGAAATCCCGCCATTTATGCTGGAACATCAGCCACTGCGTGTGGTTCTCTGCTACGTACTCCAACTCGATGGCGTCGATAAAAGGTATGCGTTTTCCGGCATCGTCGAGCAGGCCTTGCTCGGCGTCTCCCGGTTCGCCTTCTTCGGGGTAGTACGCCTTGCGGAAGTCCTCATTGCGGCGGTATGAGATTTTTGACCCGCGCGTCCATTGTGTCATCACGAACGCGCCTGTCCCGACCATCGTCTCTATGGAGCGTATCTCGGGGTCGCGTCGACTCATGGGTATGTTGCGTCGTCCGCCGTCCGGGCCCGGCTCCGTGGAAAGATGATATTCTATGACCTCGCGCGGGATAGGCGCGTAAACGTGCATCGCCAGGACGTAGCGAAACTGCGGATAAGGCCGCGTAAGCTCAAACTGCAGAGTGTGCTCGTCCAGTGCCCGGACGCCCTCGATGTCTTCCCTCCAGTAACGGGAAAAGTCGCCTTTCTCGTAGGTGCGGGTCTTTTCGCGATACTCCTCCAGCCCGACTATCTTGTCCTGTATGAAAGCCAGCGATAGTGGCGTGGTGAGGTGGTAATCCGCTATCCGTTTGAAGGCCAGTACAAAGTCCTCCGCCCGGACGGTGCGTGTTTGTGGAGTGTCGTTCTCACCGGTGCCGAAGCACGGGTTGCGGTGGTATTTGACACCCTCTTTGAGGCGGATGGTGTAGGTCAAGCCGTCTTCGGATACTTCCGGCATCTCGGCGGCCAGCATAGGCACTACCTTCAGCGGTCGCTCGAGGTAGTGGTAGTTGTACAGACCCTCATACACCCGCCCCTGGATGCTGGTGGAGGTGGTGTCTCCGCAGGTGGCCGGGTCTATGGACCTGACCTTTGCGGAATAGATATTGTGCAGGACGACCTGGGAATCGTTTGTGTCGCGCGCCTCGGCCAGCGGCAGGTAAAACGGCGCCAACGACAGGATCGCTACCACCACCACGGCAGTGATGTAAAACCACTTCATTCCGTTCTCCGAAGATTACCGACGCGTGGCGTCCGAAGCGATTGAGCGTCTGACTTACTGCGAACGTTACGGACAGGCGGTCTGCGGCGGCGCTAGTCGGTTCCGTCGTCCGGCTGCTGTGGTGGCTCAAAACCGGGGCGCTGAATGTCAAAGCCGGCCTGGCTGAGATCGTCCACCCAGTCCAGAACCGCGCGGCGTACCTCCGCGCCGCGGTCCGGGACGTTCTCGGCAGTCAGCGCCTGCGACAGGTAGTTGCGGCGTAACTCGGTCAACTCGTTGAGACTTTCCTCGGCCTCGGTCAGCAGCGTGGCATTCGCCCGGCGGACGCGGTCGTCGTCCGAGCCGGGGTCGGCTTCATCGTAGGCCCGCGAAGCGCAGTACATTACGTCCACCATGGGTTGCGCGAGCTTGCTTTTTTCGGCCTGACTGTCGCCGATGACCCTGCGGAAACCGGATATGGCCCAAAGCCCGGGCACCATCGCCTCCGGAAGCTCCGGTTCGACCAGCAGCAACCGGCGGCACTGCTCGGACCACCCGCTCAAGAACGCCTCCATCGCCTGCCGACGCGCCCAGTCGTAATCCCCCTGGGAGACAACCTGCGGCCGGCTGGGGGGCAGGTACAAGGTCTCCAGAAGACGACGGACCACAAAGGGGACGGTCTCGGCCTGAAGCCGCTCGGCGAGGGATCCGAAAAGCGGTTGGCTGTAGTCCCGCCCCTGTGCGAGCACCAAAGTGCGCGCCCGCTGGTAGCCCCGCCAGCCGAGGTAGCGAACCGCCGGATTCGAATGGCTCACCATCTCGTCCAGTACCGGGCGGACTCGCATGTTGGGCGTGTTGGCGACCAGCAGGGCGCCGTTGACCTGCTTGAGCGGGTCGTCCGAAGCCAGCACAGGCCCGATCTTATCCACCACGGCACGGGCATAGTCGGTCTGATACTGAACGGAGTCGGGGCACTTGGAGTACCCCTCGATTATCCGGCTACGCGCTTCGGCGACTTCGGAGTCGGTCTCCGTCTGCAGCATCGCGTTGGTCCAATGACTCACGAACTGCCGGACCTGTTGCCTTATCTCTTCGGGGAGACGGCCGGGGGGTAGCTGGTCGCAGGAGAAGTCAAGCCGCGGCTGCGCCGTAACGACCCCGGCGGAGGAAAACACTCCCGCCAGCACCGCTACACAGATAAACAGGCGATGGTTCGACATCGGAGGTTCCTTATCGTTGTGCCGGTCGGACTCCCTGACCGAAGACCTCCGGATAGTAGGTACCGGCCATGCCTGTGTCAAGGAATCCGGACGTGCCCGG
>JBKHJB010000054.1:0-12008 GCA_046538345.1 Phycisphaerae bacterium | reverse complement strand
TCCAGGAGCTTCATAGGCGATGTATCTTGGCGTCCTCTTGTTGTTGGCGCCGGGTGGCGTCCTGGAGTGTGCGTTTTTCCTTGCGGGTGAGCGAGTTTATGCCCTGGTCGTTGATTTTGCGGAGGATGCGGTCCATCTCGGCCTGTTCGTCGGACCGTTGCTGCATGCGCTTCTCCCATGCGCCCTCGTTTAGTCGGCCTTTGGCTCGCATAAGCCCGCCGCTGAACCGCATGGGCAGTATCCACAGCGCCGCCACGGCCACCCCGCCGAAGTGCGCGACCTCCGACCAGAACTGCGGTCCGCGGGCTTCTTCCGCGCCCAGGCCGCTCAGGACCGTCATGGACATGATGCCCAGCGAAATCAGCGCCACCACGCGTATCGACACCGGGAACATGAAGAAAACAAGCACGCGGATATGCGGGAAGAACACCGCGCACGCCACCAGAATCCCATATACGCCCCCGGAGGCGCCGATAAGCGGGTAGTTTCCAGGGATGTTCATCGCCGTTCCCATCACGACGTAACTGACACCCGCCCCCACGCCGCAGGTCAGGTAGAACCAGACGAACCGCTTCGTTCCCCAGGTCCGCTCCAGTATCGTCCCCAGGAAGTACAGGAACAGCATGTTTATCAGGATGTGCCCGAAGTCGCCGTGGAGGAACTGGAAGCTGACATACCTCCACGCCTGCCACCAGCCGCCTGCGGTCACGCCGAGGACCGGCTCCAGGACACCCCGCATCACAAACTGCAGTATGAACACCGCCACGTTGATGATCAGCAGCAGCTTGACGGCAGACGGCGGTCTGGGCATAGCCAGGCGCATGCCACCCATGCCGCCGAATTGTCCTCCGCGGTCCTGGCGGTCGTGCATGTACGGGCGGTCCCAGATTCCCATCAGTCACCTTCGAGCGAGGTTTGTCCGCTGTGTAAGAAACACTACGTCAAGCTTCCTGCAGCCAGTAAAGCGACAGCGCGGCGATGGTCTTGGCGTCGTGTATCTGTCCGCCTGCGACCATGCGTCGGGCGTCGGCGTCGGAGACGACCTCCACGGTAATCTGCTCGTATTGCTCCAGTTGCTGCGGGCCGTCGGTGAGGTCCGTGGCGGCGAACACGTGCATTATCTCGTCCGACACGCCGGGGGAGGTGTAGAACTGCCCGAGCTTTTCCACGCGCCCGGCCGTGTAGCCGGTCTCCTCGATAAGCTCACGGGCCGCGGTGTCGTGGGGGCTTTCGTCCGGCTCGAGCATACCCGCCGGCAGCTCGTAGAGCCACTCGTCCACGGCAAAGCGGTAGTTGCGTATGAGCACTATGCCGCCGTCGCTTAGCACCGGCAGGACCAGTGCGGCGCCGGGGAACTGCACCATCTCGCGCTGCACCACTTTGCCGTCGTCCATGCGCACACCGAGCTTGCGGACACGCGCGATGCGGCCGTCATAGACTATCTCGTCGGATGCGAAACGTTCGTCCATAGAGAACGATTATAGGCCTGCGTCGCCGTCGGTACAACGCGGGGCGCACCGCGCGATACGATACGGAACGTTTACGGCGAGGTCGAGCTTTGCCTGGCGGTTTTGCCCGGCCGCTCGCCCGGAGAGGCCTCAGGCGCCTGCTGCTCGGCTTCCGGACCGTCGAGGCGGTTATGGGCGAAGTACCAGTGTACCAACGCGCTGTAGGTGGCCAGTCCCGCAAACACGAATACCAGCACGCCCACGCGTATCTGGTCGGGAAGTATAGGGTCGTCGGTCATTCTGTGTGCCCAGCCGTAGAGGAACCCGCAAGCGCAGAGCACCATCATCAACACGTTCTGAAGCCGCGTGACGCTGTCATGGCTCCAGCCACAGCGCACCAGCAGGTGGAAGTGGAACTCCCGGTGAGGTCGCAGCGGGTTGTGTCCCTGGAAGATCCGCTTCATGACGGTGAAAAGCGGGTCCCAGATGAACAAGCTCAACGGTATTACGAACGCTATCCAGGAGATGCTGCTCCGTGCGGCGCCTATCAGAACCAGCATTGCCAGGCCGAAGCCCAGCACCGTCGCGCCGATATCGCCCATGAAGATCTTGGCTCTGGGGAAGTTATGCGGCAGGAAACCGAGACACGCTCCGCCCAGGGCGCCTGCTGTGTAGATACTGTTCCCGCTGCCGGCGAACAGCAGCATGATCGAGATAGTCACGCCCGCCCAGACGCCTTGCGAGGCGGCCAGACCGTTGATGCCGTCCATGAAGTTGTAGGCGTTCACGAACCCCACCACGAACATGGTCGCCAGCAGGAAGCCCAGCCACTCCGGCAGGTCGATACGTCCGGTGTATATAGGCAGGCCGAAACCGTCCGGTATCAGCCCGATAAGCCCTATGGTCAGCCCCGCCACCAGAATGTGCACCAGAAACCGCGGACCCGCGGAGATATTCACCATGTCGTCAACGAAGCTGATGCCCGCGACCAGTCCGCCGACGCCGGCGGCCCAGAGGAACGGTACGGATGGGCGGAAGGCGCTGGCGACACCTATGAGAATACCGAAGATAATCGCCACCCCGCCGGTCCGGGGGGTGGGGTTGGTGTGACTGGACCGCTGCCCGGGTATGTCGATCAGGTTCAGTCGTTCGCCGAGATGCCGCACCGGGAACGTCAGCAGATAGGTAGCCAAGGCGGCCACCACAAAACTTATCGGCATCCGCCAGTGCGATCCGGGGATGAAAAAGTACGTAAGCGCGGTCACTGGCGAGAGTCCTTCCAGGCATCGCCGGCTTCGGCTGTGAACGGATGTGTGTCTATCGCAACGCTCATCGAATAATCCTGCTGCAAGTCCTCTTCAACGTCAAGCTTTTGACCTCAGCGACGAAATGGCTTCGCTCAGTGTGTCGCGGACGCGCGCAACCTCCCGCCCGGTAAGGTCTGCGAAAAACGGCAGTGCTATCGTCCTTTCGCCTACGCGCTCGGTCTGGGGAAATTGACCTTCGGCGGTGCCCAGTTGTCGGCGGATGAACGGCTGAAGATGAATCGGCGCGAAATAGTCGCTGCAACCCACACCGGCCTCTCGCATGCGTTTCATGACCTCCAGCCGGTCCTCTCGCGTAAAATCATCGTCCAGGCGGACCACGTACACGAACCAGCTCCCCCGCCGGCGATCGTCCATAGGAGGCAGGTGTATGCCCTCGACGTCCGACAGCGCTTTGTCATATAGCTCGGCCACCTTGCGGCGACGCTCCAGTATGTTCTCCAACCGGCGCAGTTGCGCACAACCGACGGCCGCACTGGTCTCCGGCATACGGTAGTTGAACCCCAGCCGTTCGTGTGCCATCCAGCCGGCGCCGGCGTCGCGTCCCTGGTTCCGCATGGACACGCACAGGTCGCGGAGTTCGTCGTTGTCGGTGACGATAAGCCCGCCCTCGCCGGTGGTGACCTGCTTGTTGGGATAGAACGCGAACACGCCGCAGTCGCCGAAGCTTCCCGCCGGGCGGTCGCCCAGACGGGCGCCCAACGCCTCACAGCAGTCCTCTATCAACGCCAGGTTGTGCGAGTGGGCTATCCGCTCGTATTCGTTGAAGTGTGCCGTATTGCCGAAAACCTCCACTGCCAGAATTGCCTTCGTCCGCGGAGTAATTGCAGCTTCGACGGCCGTTGGGTCGAGGTTGTAGCTCTCCGGGTCAATGTCCGCGAATACGGGCGTGGCGCCCTCGAACAGCAGGCAGTTGGTGGTGGCGATGAAGGAAAACGGCGTGGTGACGACCTCGTCGCCCGCCCCGATCCCCAAAGCTCGCACGCACAGATGCAGACCGGCGGTTCCGCTGGATACGGCCACGCCGTGAGTCCGGTTGGCTGTCTCGGCGACGGATCGTTCCAGCTCCTCGATATAAGGACCCATGCTCAGCCGTCCGCCGCGCAGTATCGCCTCGATGTCGCGCATCGCCTCGGCGATGGTCGTTTCGTCCAGGTCGGGACGCGCCAGGGGTATGTGCTCCTCGCCCGTCATGTCTTCTGCTCCCGTGCGGCCCCGGCATCCTGGGGCGCTTGGGGACGGTTGCGGGGGTTGTATTCCGGTACAATGTCCCGCAGCGCAGCTACGATTCGATCGTGGTCCTCGCAACCGGCGAGGTTGGTGAGCTTTTCCACGGCCCCGGAGGCCGTCTCCCAGCCGTGGGCCCGATGCTTCCATACGCGGATCTTCGGGTGGACGGTTGGCTCGATATCCTCGCCTTCGGTCCGTAGCTCCTCGAAGACCTTCTCGCCCGGGCGAACTCCCGTGAAGACGATGTCGATATCCTCGTCCGGTCGGAAGCCGCTGAGGGTGATCATGTTCTTCGCGAGGTCCAGGATTCTCACCGGCTCGCCCATGTCCAGCAGATATACCTGCCCGCCGGTGCCGGTGGCGGCGGCCTGGAGGACGAGCTGACTGGCCTCCGGTATGGTCATGAAGTAACGCTTCATTTCCGGGTGCGTAACACGCACGGGTCCGCCGGCGGCTATCTGTTTGCGGAAAGCCGGCACGACCGAACCGGCCGAGCCGAGCACGTTGCCGAACCGCACCGCCTTGAACTGCGTCTGGACGCCGGGGCGATTGTTCAGTGCCTGGGTGTATATCTCGGCTACACGCTTGGTGGCGCCCATGACCGAGGACGGATTGACCGCCTTGTCGGTCGAGATGAGCACGAACTCGTCCACACCGAAGCAGCACGAGACGTCCGCGACGTTCCGCGTACCGAGGACATTGTTCTTGACGGCCTCGGCGGGGTTGACCTCCATCAGCGGCACGTGCTTGTGTGCGGCCGCGTGGATGACCACTTCCGGACGGCTGTGCTGCCAGACCTCCACAACCCGGTCGCGGTCATATATGTCGCATATCCGCGACTCCAGGGGCACCTGTGGAAACTTCTCCCTCAGTTCACTTTCCACCTCGAACAGGGGGTTCTCCGCCTGCTCGACCAATATCAGCCGACTGGGTCCGTAGTTGCAGACCTGGCGGCAAAGCTCCGAGCCGATGCTCCCGCCGGCGCCGGTGATAAGCACGCGCCGGTTGCGGAGGAACCGCCGCAGCGCGTCGGTGTCCAACTCCACCTGTTCGCGTCCCAGCAGGTCGTTGATGTCCACCGGGCGAATCTGATTGACGGTCACGCGCCCGTCGATGAGGTCGCCCACGCCCGGAAGCGACTGGAACTTCAGTTGCGTCCCCGCGCAGAGGTCCACCACGCGCTTAAGCTCTTTGCGCGTGGCCGACGGCATGGCGATTATGATCTCCTCGACCTCCTTCTCGCGGCAGATACTGGCGATGTCCTCGGTGGCGCCCAGTACCGGCACGCCATGGATGAAGATCCCCTGCTTCGCGGGATCGTCGTCAACCAGTCCGACCACGCGGTATCGCTCCACCGGCATGCGGAATATCTCGCGGATGATGGTCTCGGCGGCGTTGCCCGCTCCGACGATGAGAACGCGTCTGGCCCCCTCGGCCGATACCGGTCGAAGCTGTTCGCGGTACAGGCGGAACCCCAGCCGGGCGCCGCAAACGAGAAAGACCGTCAGCAGGAAGTCCAGCAGGATAACGCCCTGCGAAAAGCGGCCGAAATAGGGGGTAAGCAGCGGAACTGTGCGCATGGTGGCGGCGGGCAGGTCCCGGAATAGTATCACCGAGACGAAGGTGATAAGCGCGAACCACCAGGCGGCTATCAGGATGCGCACTACGTCGTTCAGGGACGCATATTGCCAGCCGCCCCGCAGAAGCTTCATCTTTCCGAAAATCAGCAGCTTGAGGATAACAAACAGCGGCAGTGTCGGCAGAAAGCGTTCGACTACCCACTTGCCGCCGATTTCGCCGGCTATGTCGAAGCGCACCAGGTAGGCGGTGAGCAGGGCGAGTGAGAAAAGCAGCGCATGGAGAAATACGTTTATCACCAGCCGATGGCGCAGACCAGCCGCTTCGAGAAACAGAAATGCTCGCGCCGCAAGACGGCGCTGCTGTGAACTCTCCGAGTCCGGCATCTGCCGAGTCGCCTTTAAATATCGCCGATAGGTCAGGTTATGTCATCGGCGAGTGAACGAAGGGGCTTTAACTATAGCCAAACCCGCCTTGAGCGACGAGCCGGCTTCTCGCCGGAGGTTATATGCAGTTGGAGCGGGGGACGTTCGCGCTTTTCGCTGCTTTACGGGGAGGAAACTTCGCTCGCCTGGGCCGATTCCGATGCGTCGGCGCTTTCGACTCGCCGGATTCCCTCCATGAACATCTCGGCCGCTTCTTTCATCTCGGCGTCCGAGCCGTACCGAACCGCTGTCTGAAGGGACCTTATGGCGGTTTCCGACTCACCCTCGAACCATCGCAGGTACGCCAGGCAGAGCAGGGCGTCGATGTCACGGGGATTGCGGTCCAGGCGCCTGCGCAACTGGGTGATTATCTCCGCGTAGTGTTCACTATCGCCAAAGAACGCCCGGGGACGAAGCTGGACCAGCGGAAGCTCCGGAAAGTAATTCAGCGCCTGGGAAAGGTAGTAGGCGGCCGAGGAATAAGAAATGCCGCCGGAAGTGGCCAAATGCGCGTGGGCCATGCCCAGCAGACTTTCCGGATCCGTTTGCCCTATAACGTGGGCCATCTTGTACTGCCCCAATGCCTCGTGATACTCGCCTTCCTTCAGCGCCTGTTCGGCCTTTTTCATGTACTGGGCGTACCTGCTGTCGCCGTCGGGAACCAGAGTGGTTATCGGCTCCGAGCCCGTGTTGAGAAGTTCGTCCGCAGTGCTGCGGTCGAAGGAGTCCAGATAGGCGAAAGCGGCCCCGAGGGCGTCGTCTTTTCGTCCGGCCATAACACCTTTGTACTCCGCCCTGGAGAAGTCCTCTATCGTCGGGCCAGGTGCGGCATACCGCTGGACGGAGCTGGAGCCGGACTCCAGTCCTGAACTTATGGAGCTGCCTACGCCCCTGCTGCCTGGATTCCTCGTGTAACTTCTTTGGACTGATGAGCTGCTCTGATTCATGCTGCGGCTGAGCACATTGGCCGATGCCCCGCCCGACGCGCCGCGAAGCCCGCCCGTACCGTACGAATACCTGCGGAAGGTATCGACGGACGTATTCTGCCCCGGGCGGCTGATTTTGCCGGGCCTGCTCATCTCTATGCGGGAGCGGGCCTGTCCCAGGGCAGTCTCGCCAGAGACGGCTATTCCCACGATCGCGAGGATCGCACCGAACAGTGCTCGTCGAGCGTGATACATGGTTACACCTCCACCCTTATTATACACGCAGACCCCCATCTTAACGAGAGGGGTTTGCCGGTTGTCCCCGCCATCGAACACGGTAGAGTGGGGCTTCCGGCAAAGGTTCCAGCTCGGCGTCCTGTGCTAGACCCTTGGGCGCTTTTTCGGGCGAAATCACGTACAGCTCCCTGTCGCCCAGCGCGTCGCGGAACTCACGCTTGCTTCGGGTGACGGCCTCGGTGTCGTCGCGAAGCTCCGGTTCCGGTGGCAGGTATTGCGGCAGGGGGCGTCCGTAGAGCTGAATTTCGAGGTTTTCGACGCCTCGTCGCTGCACCTCCATCGCAAGCGCCCAACCGGGCGTGCTGTCGGCCCATATGACGCCACCCGTCCGCGCCGCCGTATCCACCGCCTCCCGCGCGAATCTCGCCGCCGACCTCTCGTTATGCTTCCAGGGAACTATCCAGTACCGCATCTCGTCGCGGTAGGGGTGTCGGGCCTGGCCCGCCGCTTCGACGCCGACAGCGTCCGCCGCTTGTGGAGCGACCGCGTAGAAAATCGGCGGTCCTGCAACCGAAAGCACGCATGCCGCGACCGCAGCGGTTCGCCAACGGCGTGAGCGCCGTGCAAGCGTAGCCACGCCAAGCCCCGCCGCCAAAGCCACCATCGTCAGCGTCGGCAGCATGAAGGTGAACTGATCGGGAACGGGATATCGCAGGAAAAATACCGCGTGAATGACGGTAATCGCTGCTATCGCAGCCGTAGCGGGGCGGTCCAGCCACCGCCGCAGCCGCCACCAGCCCACAACCGCCAGCGGAAGCAGGAAATTTACAAAACTCAGCGAGCCGAGAACGACGTTTACCTTCCAGTATTTCGAAAGCCCGGCAAGGTTGAGCACCTGCTCGCTGTACTCTCCGACCAGTGCGGAGCTTACCGCGTAGAAGAGGTTGTAGCCCGGCTGATATGCCAGGTGGATTATCTGACCGATGTAAACTCCCGCCCCGGCCGCCCATGCGAGAACCGCCAATACCAGCCAGCGGACGGCGAGGCGGCGTTTCATCACCAGCCAGACCGTGACGGCGACATATACCGGAAGCGGCAGGAGGGCAAAGTTATGCACAGCCAGACCAAGCCCGTTTACAAGCCCAAGCGCAAGAAGCTTACGGCCGCTGGGACGTTCGATAAGCAGGACCAGCAGCCAGACTTCCAATGTAAGTCCCGCTATAGTCCAGGTATAGACTTCAGCAATTGTCGAGAGCCACCACAGCGAGTGTGCGACCGCGAGCATCGCCGCGGCTGCGGCGCCTATCCAGCGCTTATGCGTGAGGTAAGTCAGCAGGCACGCGAGGTTCGCCAGCGCCACCGCAGAGCCAAGCCCGCTGAAAAAATTCAGCCAGTAGGCGTTGGAGCCGGGCAGTTGCGTTATGGCTCGACCGGCCGCTATGTAAAGCGGATGCGCCAGAGCCAGTCCCAGCTCGCCGACGTAGTCGGCCGTCGCTACGCGCCACTGGAACATGCCGCTGTCCTGCCAGCTTATCCCTCTCTGGCAGGTGGCGGCGTACAGAACGGCGGCGGCAAGGAACACACCCAACCACAAGCTCCTGATGGAGGGGGCCTTGCCTTCTGGTCGATAGCTAATGTGTGCCGTTGTGGCCATGCGTACTATCGTATCGGCAAGACCGAGCGAACGTCACAACGATTAGTCCCGTAACAACAGCATCGCTTTGGGTAGACGACAGTGGAGCAGACACCGCAACAGGGCAGCAGGCGGACGGGTGTATTCGCACTTGCGGAGGCGATGCGCCCTCGTCACTGGGTGAAAAACGCCTTTGTGGCCGCTCCGTTGCTGTTTGCGCGACAGTTCGACGACCCGACCGCCTGGGGGCGGTCCCTATCGGCCGTCGCGGCGTTCTGCCTGCTTTCCAGCGGGGTTTACCTGATAAACGACGTTTGCGACCGCCGCGCGGACCGCGCCCACCCGGTAAAATCCCGAAGGCCCGTCGCGTCCGGCCGGGTGTCTGTCGCCGCCGCCGTTGTAGCGGCTGCCGTCCTGTTGGCGGTGGGACTGGGCATATCGCTGGCCGTCGAATTCACCGCCCGCGACGGCTCGCGACCGATGGCCGGCTACGGTCTGCTCGTCTGGACAGGCGGGTACCTGCTGATGAACCTCGCCTACTCGCTGTGGCTGAAGAACCACGCCGTAGTGGACGTGATACTCGTGGCGATGGGGTTCGTGTTCCGGGCGATGGCCGGGGCGGCCGCCATCGTAGTGCCCATAAGCCCCTGGCTGGTACTGTGTACATTTACGCTGTGCCTGTTCATCGCGCTGTGCAAGCGGCGGAGTGAGATTTCCGAACTTCCCGGCGATACGGCGGCCGTTGTGCGAACCGCCAACCGCGCCTACGACGCGCCCGACCTGGAGCACATGCTGACCGTCTCGACGGCGCTGGCGATCCTGACCTACAGCTTGTATTGCGTCGCGCCGCGGACAGTGGCGCAGCTTGGCTCGGCTCATATGATATGGACCGTTCCGCTGGTGGTTTACGGGCTGTTTCGCTACGGTCGTATCGCCCGCCGCGCCGGGGGCAGCGACCCCATAGAGCTGCTGGTGCGCGACAAGGTGATGTGGCTGGTAGTGGCCGCTTACGTCCTGCTGGCGGGCTTGATTATCACCTACGGTTCGCGTTCGGGTCTGCGCGAGATACTCGACGTCAGGATGCCCGGCAACTGACCGGCGCCACAGACGAAGGGACATATGAGCAAATGGCTAGGTTTCTGGTAACAGGCGGTGCGGGTTTCCTGGGTATCAATCTGGTCCGCTACCTGCTGGGCAAAGGGCAGGAGGTAACTTCGCTGGATTTGGCCGAGTTCGACTACCCGGACTGCCGCGACCGCGTCCGCGTGGTCACCGGCGATATCCGCGACCGCGACGAGGTCGCCAAAGCCGCCGAAGGCGTGGATATAGTGGTGCACTGTGCGGCCGCTCTGCCGCTGTATTCGCGCGAGGATATTTTCAGCACGGACGTGGATGGCACGCGGAACGTCGCCGCCGAGGCGGAGAAAACGGCACAGCGGCTTGTACACGTTTCCACGACGGCTGTTTACGGAATACCGGACCATCACCCCATCTGCGAGGACGACCCGCTGGACGGCGTCGGCCCGTACGGCGAGGCGAAGATAGAGGCCGAGCGCGTGTGCCTGGAGCTTCGCAAGAAGGGCTTCTGCGTGCCGATACTCCGACCGAAGTCGTTCATAGGCCCGGAGCGGCTGGGTGTGTTCGCGATGCTCTACGACTGGGCCAAGGACGGCAAGGGCTTCCCCATGGTCGGCCGCGGCAACAACCGCTACCAACTGCTGGATGTGGAGGACCTCTGCGAGGCGATCTGGCTGTGCTCGACACTCGAGCCCCAACGCGTCAACGACACGTTCAACATTGGCGCCAAAGAGTTCACCACCATGCGGGAGGACTTCCAGGCGGTGTTGGACGCGGCCGGGTATGGCAAGAAGATTCACGGTCTGCCCGCCGGTCCGGTCATCTGGACGCTTCGGCTGCTGGAACGGCTCGGGCTTTCGCCGCTGTACAAATGGGTGTACGAGACTGCCTGCAAGGATTCGTTCGTCTCGGTGGAAAAGGCCCAACGCGTGCTCGGCTGGGAGCCGACATACTCCAACAAGGACGCACTTCTGCGGAACTACCAGTGGTACCTCGACAACCTCGACCGCTTCGAGGGCGCCAGTGGCATATCCCACCGCGTGCCTTGGAGCCAGGGGATCCTCAAGTTCGCCAAGCTGTTCTTCTGACGCATGTCAATGGCGGATTGGTGACTGCGTCCGCAGGACGTCCCTTCGGGGCGGATTGCGTCCGCAGGACGTGCCGTTGGCGCGGATTTGGGGATTTGCTTGCCCGGCGTGCGGCGTGCCATGTTCACACGCAGGTCACCAACTCTGTCCGCTTCCTTGCGTACCCTTTTTTGTCTCGCTCACCCCACGCGGCTGTGTTAAATAGCTTCACTTCGACTTGCCATTAAAACCTTTTTGAGCTGTTGGTCTTCGTGTTCCTGGTGAGCTTAGTGAGCTTAGTGGTCTTTGTGATCAGACGCGGGAGCCGACGACATGGCGGGCAACTGCGACAAACAGAAAACACTCTCGGTGGTGATTCCGGTCTATAACGAGCGGGACACCTGGCGGGAGCTGCTGCGCCGCGTCGAGGCCGTGGAGCTTCCCGAAGGCGTAAGACGCCAGGTGGTCCTTGTGGACGATGCCTCCGGCGACGGCACGCGGGAGCAGTTGGAGCAGTTCTCGGCCGATGCCGGCGACGACGAGCATTACAAGGTCGTCTTCCACGAGCAAAATCGCGGCAAGGGGGCGGCCCTGCGGACGGGCTTTGCGGCCGCTGATGGCGATTTCGTAGTCATCCAGGACGCCGACCTGGAATACGACCCGCGGGACCATCCCCGCCTGCTGGGCCCGTTACTTGCCGGCGAGGCCGACGTTGTGTACGGCAGCCGATTCGCCTCGCGAAAGCGCATCGGCTACTGGAAGAATTACCTCGCCAATCGGCTGCTTACCGCGCTTTCGAACATCACGACCGGGCTGGGCATTACCGACATGGAAACGTGCTACAAGGTCTTCCGGATTGACGTGCTTCGACGTCTGACTCTTGAGCAGGATCGGTTCGGATTCGAGCCGGAGGTAACCGCCAAAGTCGCCCGCCTGGGCGTAAGGGTCCGCGAGCTGCCGATAAGCTACGAGCACCGTTCGCACGCCGAGGGCAAGAAAATCGGCTGGAAGGACGGGCTGAAGGCAATCTGGTGCATCTTCAAATACGGTGTGTTTGTGTGA
>JBKHJB010000271.1:0-2556 GCA_046538345.1 Phycisphaerae bacterium | reverse complement strand
GGTTCCGGGCGTCGGATTCAGTATGCCTTGACAGCTTCTATGGCGATGTTACCATCGCGAATATGGATTTCACGGACCCTCACGGAGGATGTGCCATGCGCTACGCACTGACGGCAGCTTTACTGGCGGGGCTTCTTCTCGGCTGTAACAACGGCAACGGCGTACAGACCACGGAAATCGACGATCCTCCGCAGCGCTCGCTGGACCAGCTCTCGCCGTCCGAATCGAACGGGCAGGCGTCGGAGCAATCGCCTCAGCGTCAGCGGCGGGAGTATTCCTGGGACGAGCCGGATGACACGCCCTCCGCGGCTACCGAGGAGGCCCGGCCGCCGGAGGAACCCCTGCCACCCGAGGTGGTGCCCGGTTCGACCACCTACGTGGTGAAGTCCGGTGACACGCTCTGGTCCATTTCCGAGCGACTGCTGGGTGACGGGCAGCGCTGGCGGGAGATCGTGGAGATGAATCCCGGTCTGGACCCCGAGGATATGCGCATCGGGCAGGAACTCCGCATACCCGCCGAGTGAGTCGATGCGCGAAGGCGGACGCCGTGGCCGATATCAAGCCGGATACGGAGGTGCGGTTCGTAAAGGGCGTCGGCCCGAAGCGCGCCGAGCAACTTGCGGCGCTCGGTATCTGTACGGTCGAAGATCTCCTGACCTACTTTCCGCGGCGGTTCGACCTGCGCCGTCAGGCCCAACCCATCGGAACGCTCCGCGGCAACGAAAACAACGCCACCGTCGCCGGCGAGGTGGTGCACACGGATTACAAGTCGTTCGGCCGTCGGCCTTACTTCGAGTGCACGCTGCGGGACGAGACCGGGTGGGTCGGTGTGAAGTGGTTCCACGGCGGCTATCTTCGCGGCCAGATAAAAGAAGGCATGACCATCGCCGTCAGCGGGCGGGTCAGTGTCTATAAGGAAGCCCTCCAGTTCGTAAACCCCCAGTTCCAGACCATCTGGGACCCGGCGGGGACCGATCTGGGCCGCGACGAGCTACTGCCCGTGTACCCCGCGGGGGCGAACCTCTCCAGCGCCCAGATAGCGAAGGTCGTCTCCAACGTCCTGCCGCGGGCGAAGCACCTCATCGCCGAGATCCTGCCACGCGAGCTGCTCAGCAGCCGTGCGCTTATGCCCAGGGCGGACGCGGTAGCCGCCATGCATCGCCCGGAAGATCGCGAGCAGTGGGGCCGGGCCAGGCGACGACTGGCGTACGAGGAGTGCCTGCTCATGCAGCTCGGCATCGCGCTGACGCGTATGCGGGAGGTCTCACGTCCGGCGCATCCGCTGGAAGTAACCGAGCCGATAGACCGGCGCATCCGCGCGAGGTTCCCCTTCGAGCTGACGGACGCCCAGGATCGCGCGGTCTCGGAGATATGCGCCGATGTCGCACGCGAGAGGCCTATGAACCGCCTGCTGCAGGGCGACGTCGGTTCCGGCAAGACGGTCGTGGCGCTGTACGCGGCGCTTCTGGCCGTCGCGCGTGGCAAGCAGGTGGCGATAATGGCGCCGACGGAGATACTCGCCGCCCAGCATTACCGAAACATCAGCGAGTATTTGGCCGGCAGCAGGGTTCGGGTGGCGCTCCTGGTCGGCAGCCAGGGTCGAGACGAGCGGGCCGAGACACGGCAGCGACTGGCCGAGGGCGAAATCGACATTGTCGTCGGCACACACGCGCTCATCGAGGGCGACGTCCGTTTCCGCGAGCTGGCGCTGGTTGTGGTGGACGAGCAGCACAAGTTCGGCGTCCGTCAGCGAAGCGGCATCCGCGGTAAGGGCTACGCCCCCCACTACCTGGTGATGACGGCTACGCCCATCCCGCGTACGCTGGCGATGACGGTCTTCGGCGACCTGGACGTCTCGGTTATAGACGAGCTTCCACCAGGTAGAGGCAAGACAACCACCCGTGTGGCCACCCACGGCGAGATGGACGAGGTGCTGGGGTTTGTCCGCTCGGAGCTGGCGGCGGGGCGGCAGGCGTATTTCATCTATCCGCTGGTGAACCCTTCGGACAACTCCGACCTTACAGCCGCCCGCGACGCCTTCGAGCAGCTTGCCTCGGGTCCGCTTAAGGACTTCAACGTGGCATTGATGCACGGGAAGCTGCCGGCGGACCAAAAAGAGCGCGTGATGGCTGACTTCCGCGACGGACGCGTGCAGGTGCTGGTCGCGTCGGTGGTGGTGGAGGTCGGCGTGGACGTGCCGTCGGCGGGAGTGATGGTGGTCATGCACGCCGAGCGGTTCGGACTGGCGCAGTTGCACCAGCTTCGAGGCCGAATCGGACGCGGAGCCGACGACGCGCAGTGCATACTGGTGGCCGGCGGTACGACCGCGATGGCAAAGCAGCGCCTGGAGGTGCTCGAAAAAACCTCCGACGGCTTCAAAATCGCCGAGGAGGATCTCCGCATCCGCGGGCCCGGCGAGATCTTCGGAACGCGCCAGCACGGGCTGCCGGAACTGAAGGTCGCGGACCTGGTGGAGGACTTCGAGTTGCTCCGCCTGGCTCGCCGGGACGCGTTCGCGATAGTCAAAGACGACCCGGGCCTCGACGCACCGCACCA
>JBKHJB010000270.1:0-2571 GCA_046538345.1 Phycisphaerae bacterium | reverse complement strand
CGCAACGTCGCGCGCCAATACGGCTGTGAGGCGTTCTGCGATGTCGCCGAGTCCGTTGACGTCGCCGACGCCGCGATAATATCCGTGCCCACGGTCGCACACGTGGACGCCGCCCAACCCTTTGTAGCCGCGGGCAAACCCGTGCTCATCGAAAAGCCCTACACCAGCGACGTCGCCGCCGGCGAAGAGTTGATTTCCCTCGCCGAGAGCACCGGCGCCAGCGTGCAGGTGGGGCATACTGAGCGGTTCAACCCCGCCGTGGTGGCGATGCGCAAGCACGCCATCAGTCCCAAGTTCATCGAGGCCCACCGCATCAGTCCGTTCACCTTCCGCTCCGCGGACGTGGGTGTGGTGCTGGACATGATGATCCACGACATCGACCTGGTGCTTATGCTCGCCGGTTCTCAGCTGTCGGACATCCACGCCGTCGGCGTCAACGTCATCGGCGCTCATGAGGACATCTGCAATGCCCGGCTGATGTTTGAGAACGGCTGCGTCGCCAACGTCACCGCCAGCCGACTGGCGATAAAGACCGAGCGGAAGATGCGGATATTCTCCGAGGAGGCGTATCTTTCGGTGGACTACGCCAAGAAGGTCGGTGTAGTCATAAAAAAGAGCCAGAACCTGGATTTGATTCAGATGGCCCGCGACATGGACGTGGACGACCTGGCTGAGCTGGCCGGCAGTGTGGACTACGCCAAGCTGCTGAAACTGGAGGAGCTGGTGGTGGACGACTCCACCGAACCGCTCCGCAAGCAGGCCGAAGCGTTCCGCGACACGGTCGTCAATCACGTTCCGCCGGTGGTCTCCGCGAGCGACGGACTGGCGGCGATAAGAGTGGCCGAGGATATCGTCAATCGCATCCGCAACTACCGCTGGGACGGCGACCGCTCATCGAGACAGGGGCTGGACGTAATCCGCCGCGACTGACCCGCGCGACTATTCGCCGCGGAAGCGTCTGACGGCCTGGTCAACGGCCATCGTGATGAAACGCTCGGTCTCCACGACGGTGGCGTCGCCCATTAAACGTTGCATGTAGTCCTGGACGGCCTGATCGTATCTCTGCCGGCGGAGCTTCTGCTCTATCTGCTCCTGTGCCTGCTCGAATTCCACCGTCTCGCCCGGCTGGACACGACGGGCCTTGACAATGTAGAAGCCCGCGTCCGTGTCGATGATGCCGCTGAACTCGCCCTCGTCCAGCTCGAACGCCGTCCGCTCCACCTCCTGCAGACGGAAACTACCTTCCGCCATCAGCGGCCAGATGCCGCCCTCGTCGGCCTTTATGCCCTTGGAGTATTCCTTCGCCACCTCGGCGAAGCCCCGGCCACGGCGCAGCTCGGCGACCGCCTGCTCCATGTCGTCCCGCGCCTTTTCCCTCGCGGCCGCGACTTCCAGCGAAGTCGCCTCGCCCGGCTCGTCGGGCAGATACGCCCGCACCGGAGCGGCAATAAGCTGCATCTGAACCTTCTTGTCACGCGTGAAATCGTCGCTATGTTCGCAATAGTAATCCCACAACTCGCGCCGGGTGACATCGACCGCGGGCATGAACTTCGACTGGAGATAGAACTGAACCACCAGGTAGCGCCGCTGCTCGGCGACGACTTCGTCGAGCGTCACGCCCTGTTCTCTCAGCCGGGCTTCCAGGCGCGTCCGGCTGCCTCCCGCGGAGGCGATCATCTCCTTGCGCATCTTCTCCAACTCGGCATCGACCGCCTTTTTCTGCTGGTCGGTCAATCGTCGCTCGGCCTCGGCGGCCAGGAGGGTCTGCCCGACCTGCCGGCGAATCTCCGCGGCGATGATCTGCGCGGCCCGGTTACGGAAGACCGGCTCCGGGGCGTCCGAGACCTTCTCCAGCTCCGGACGCACGGATCGCAGCACATCTTCGATGGTGATGAACCGACCGTTGACCTGGATCATCGAAGCCGCAACCACTTCCGGCTCGCCGACGACCTCGGCTTGTTCAACGATCTCGGCATGGCCGGAATCGTCCCGCGGCGCCGGCTCGGTGGACGATGAGTCTTCGTCGGCCTGCTCGGTGTCCTCCGGCGGCTCGGTCGGCTTCGTGCGGGCCGGCTCTATCGGCTCCCGGTCGATAGGGACGAGTCTTGGCTCGGCCTGCTGTGTGGATAGCGACCGGGCGGACGGCTCCTGCGACTGGTCCGTCGCTTCGGACTCGTCCGATTCGGCGTCCGGTGACTGCTGCGTTTCCGGCTCGGCCAGATCCTGCTGCTCCGACGGCGGCGTGACAGGGACTCTTTTTTCGTCGGGGTCCTCCGTCCACGGCGCCGTCAGCCAGCCGCAGCCGCCCAGCCAGAACGACACCAGGCAGATCAGTATTGCCGATGCGTATTTCATCCCTCGCCTTTCCATATCGGCCCGCATTATAAGGCACCGGCCGGTTCACTCAATCTCGCTTTGCCGACGGCTGGGCAACTGGGCAACCGGCGCCATGTGTCGAGACCCGAACGTTGCGTATCGGTCATCCGGTCTGAGCCGTTTCTGTCGCTCCGGCCAGGCGGCGCAGCAGAACGCGCAGCAGCGTGGGCATCTCGCGGTAGTTTTCCGGCAGGC
>JBKHJB010000053.1:0-12123 GCA_046538345.1 Phycisphaerae bacterium | reverse complement strand
CAGCAGGTCTACGACCTGATCTATTGATCGGGTGTCCCAATTCGGAAGTCAGGAAGGCGGTTTCCGCAACGACGTCGTCTTCCCGACAGGCATGATTGCAGAGCAAGACCGCCAAGCGCGGATCTATTACGGAGCCGCCGATACCGTCATGTGCCTGGCGACCGCGGATATCGACAAGCTGGTCTCACTCTGCGAGCCGGTGTAATCGCACCCGGCCGGCAGGTGAGGTCAATAAATCCTCTTGCGCTCGCAGCCGCTGGGGGTGATTGTCCCGCCGTCTTCGGAATGCAGGACGGGTATGACCAGTTCGTCGCCCTCGTCGAGGTCCTCGCCGTGCACGCCGGGGTTGGCTTCGGCAATGGGTTGCCACATGTCGCCGTTGCCGTAAACCTTCTCGGCTACGTCCTGGAGGTCGCTGTCGTCGCTTCTGACGGTGTAGACGTGCTGCTCGCCGGGCTGGGCCTCGCCGGCGGACATGCCGTTCTGCTCGCAGCCGATGAGTACGCCGGTAAGGACTATCGTCAGTAACAGGGTCAGGGCAATGCGCATTTGCGTTCTCCTTCATGAATGTCGGCCGCTTGGGCACGCTGCCGAGGCGCCCGCGGCGTGACTTATTCTTTCACAAAAGCTTAGGCGCCTGGATGAGGTGATTCAAACCACAGTGCGAAGTAGTTTCGCCGCGGCCGCTGTCAGAAGGGGGCGTCGCCGCCTGTATCCATGCCGGCGGACGCTTCGCTGGCCGCCGACTCGAAGCGGGTAATCTCCGGGCGGAATACCAGTTTCACGATGCCCACCGGACCGTTACGCTGCTTCTCGACTATCAGCTCGGTGATCCCCGTGGGTGTGTAGCTGTCGTCGCCTTTGTGGTAGTAGTCCTCGTTGTGCAGCAGCGTGATAACGTCGGCGTCCTGCTCGATGGACCCGCTCTCTCGCAGGTCGCTCATCCGCGGTCGGTGACTGGGACGGTCGGCGGGCTGGCGGTTGAGCTGCGCCGCACAGACCACCGGTATCTCCAGCTCCCGCGCCAACGCCTTGATGTTGCGCGATATGTCGGCAATCTGCTCCTGGCGGCTGTCGGCCCGACCGGTGTAGGTCATCAACTGGAGGTAGTCCACGAATACGCAGCGGATGTCGTGCTGCGCCTTGAGACGCCGTGCCTTGGCGCGGAGCTGTAAGCTGGTGAGCATTGCCGAGTCGTCGATGAATATCGGCGCCTGCGCCAAAGCGTCGGCCGCCGTCTGAAGCTCCGTCCAGTCCTCCGCGGAGATGGTTCCCCGCCGCATGCGCTTCAGGTCGAACCGCGCGTGCGCGCCCAGAAGTCGCTGGGCGACCTGCTGCTTGGACATCTCCAGCGAGAAAAAGGCCACCGGTACGTGGTCCACCACGCCGATGTACTCGGCCATATTGAGCAGGCAGCTCGTCTTGCCCATGGACGGACGGGCCGCGAGGATTATCATCTCCCCGTCCTGGAAGCCGGAAGTAAGCTCATCGAGCTGGTGGTAGCCGCTGGCGATGCCGGTGATGAGCTGGTTCTCGTTCTGCTCGAGGGTCTCGAAAGTCTCGTGCAGCAGGTTCTTCAGCGTAACCGCCTGGTCGCCTATCTGCTGAGACGCGATCTGAAATACCTTGTGCTCGGAGCGGTCGATGATCTCGGCCGGCTCGTCGTGCGACTCGTGCGCCTCGCGGATCATGTCCGTCGCGGCGATGATGAGTTCACGAAGCAGGGCCTTGTCGCGGACTATCCTGGCGTAGTACTCGACGTTGGCGGAGCTTGGCACGCCCTCGACCATCGCTACGAGATACTCCACGCCGCCTATCTGCTCGAGTTGTCCGCGCTTTTCCAGTTCGTGACGGACGCTGACCAGCTCGACGGGGTCGGCCGAGTCGTGCAACTCGACAATCGCCTGGAAGATAAGCTGGTGGGCGGGGCGGTAGAAGTGCTCGTCGCGGACGATCTGAACCACCACGTCGATGCACGGGGCATCGAGGATCATGGAGCCAAGCACGCACGCCTCGGCCTGAATGGACTGCGGGGGGACGTGCTGGAGGTTGTCGCTCTGCTGCGCTTGACTCGGCCGATAGGAGCCGTCGGTGGATGTGTTCGTCTGCGTCATCGCCTTCCCTGACACGCGTAAAATCCGTTACCAAACGGTACAACGATGAACCTATCGTCGGATCCCCGACGCGTCAAGAACCGCAAGCGCGCGGTCCGGCGGTCGCGACGTCTCCCCCACGGGACCGAACCACCACAAAATGGGTCCGCCGGGGCGCGGCCGCGCAGCAGATGGTGTTACACCGACGATTGCGCCGGGAGGAAAGTTTTTTCGGCTCGTCGCCCGCCGCCGGCGGCTACGACTGCTCGGCGGCGTTTTCGTCCGATTCCTCGGTGTCGGCGGACTGCCGGGCCTGCGGCTCTTGCGGCTGGGCCGCGGCTTCGGACCCACCGACGGGCAGGACCCATACGTGGATGGTCGCCGTGATCTCCTGCGGGAAACGGATGGTCACGTCGTACTTGTCCAACTGCCGGATCGGCTCGTCGAGGTCCACGTGCTCCGGCTCGATGAATATGCCTTCCCCGGCCAGGGCGGACGCTATCTGCGCCCCGCCGACGGAGCCGTATAGTTGCCCCTCTTCGTTGGCGCGTGCGGTGATGGTGAGCTGCTTGCCCTCCAGCACGCGGGCGCGGGTCTCGAGTTCCTCTCGGCGACGGGCCAGCTCCTCGAGATACTCCTGCTTGCGCTGCTCGACCTTGCGTATGTTCGCCTCGGTGGGAGCTGTCGCCAGTCCCTGCGGCAGGAGGTAGTTGCGGGCGAACCCGGGTCTGACGTCGACGACTTCGCCTATTTCGCCGAGTTTGGCGACGTTCTGGTTCAAAAGTACCTTCATGATATTTCCTCGCGTGGTCACTCAACGCCGCTCTAGGCGACGTAGGGCAAAAGGGCCATGTACCGCGCCCGCTTGACGGCGCGCTTGACCGACCGCTGATGCCGGGCGCAATTTCCGCTACGCTTGCGACTGAACATTTTGCCCTGCTGGGTGGTCAGCTTCGAAAGCGTCGCGATGTCCTTGTAATCGATCTCCGAGACCTTCTCCCGGCAGAAGCGGCACTTCGCCTGCTCGGCGGATCGTGACCGTCGCTTCTGGCTGCTTCGCCGTGTTCGTGTTCTTCGTGCCATGTCGATATCACCTCTCTACCGGCCGCTCGCAGCGGCCTGCGTTGGGAACTGTGGTCTGCTGACTCAGAACGGGATGTCTTCTCCGCCCGACGGGTCCTCCGGCGGCTGCTGCTCGCCGCCGTATTCCGGCTCGGGCGCGGCCTGTCGCTGTTGGGCGGGCTTGCCGCCACCGCCACCGCCGCCGGGACCGCCCCCGGCGCTTCCGAGAAACTGGAACCGCTCCACGAACACGCGGTGCTTGCTCCGCTTGGAGCCGTCCTGCGCCTGCCACGTGTCCAGTTGCAGACGACCCTCCACGAGGATCGGCTGACCCTTGGACATGTACTGGTTAAGGACCTCGGCCTGGCGACCGTAAGACCTGCAATCGATGAAGCAGGTGTCCTCTCGCTGCTGACCGCTCTGGTCCTTGTACCTGCGGTTGACGGCGAGTCCGAACTCCACCACCGGCGTCTTCGACGGCAGGTAGTTCATCTGCGGGTCCCGGGTGAGGTTGCCCACGAGGATGACCTTGTTGTAGTTGGCCATGGTCGGCTCCTGTACTGGTTTGGTCCCCGCGGACGCACGTCGGCGCGCGACTGGTCCGCCAGGGGCCGGGCTTTACTTGTCCTCTTGCGTCTCGCCTTCGCTCTCACCGCCGGATTCACTCTCACCGGAGTCCTGCGAGACGGTCGTCGCTGACGAGGCGGATTCTTCCTGCCCGGAAGACTCCTCCTTCTGCTCCTCGCCGCCGGTTTCCTCGGCCGATTCCTCGCCGCTTTCGGCGGATTCGCTCTGCTCGGAGGCGCTCTTGTCGGCTTCGGCGTCGGCTTCGGCCTTCTGTTCCTGCTGTTCGCGGCGGCCGGCCGCGGCTGTGGCGGGTGTCTCGGCCTGGATGTCCTCCTCGCTGAGCTCCTCTTTCCGCAGGAAAAGCACCCGCAGAATTCGCTCGTCGAGGTGGCAGTCGTGCTCGATTTCGTCGAGCTGCGAGGGGTCCAGCGCGAAATACGTCAGCACATACAGCCCGCGCTTACGACCATCCAGGGAGTAGGCGAGTTTCCGCTCGTCCCACGGCTTGATGCTCAGCATCTCCGCGCCGTAACGCTGGAGAATCGCCTCGATGGGCTCACGGGCGGTCTCGAAATCCTGCCCGGCGTCCATCAGGAACATTCCTTCGTACGTTCGCTTCTGGTCCGTTTCCACAGTTCCAATCCTCAAGCTCTAGTCCTCGGCGCCGCCGGGTTCTCCGCCGGCGCCCTGTTCACGCGCGTTATACCGGTTCATCACGTGCGTGATGCCCTCGAACAACCACTGTTCGGCGGCATCGGCGGCCTGTTCGACCGCCTGGTCGATAAGCTTCGCCTCCTCGGGCGAGAACTTACCCAGCACGTAGTCCCGCGGGTCCATCTGCGGCGGCGGTGAGCCGATACCCACCCGCAGCCGCGGCAAATCCTGGCCGCCGAAGGCCCGCAGTATGTCGTCAAGTCCGTTGTGTCCGCCGGCCGATCCCTTGGCCCGTGCCCGGAGGCGACCGGTCGGCAGCGCCATGTCGTCCACAATCACCAGCACGTCGCCCGGCGGTATCCTGTGAAACTCCGCCAAGGTGCGGATCGCGTCTCCGCAGCAGTTCACATACGTCAGCGGCTCGAACAGCCACGCCTTCCGCACGCGGTCGCCGCCGGTGGCGAAGCGGGCGTCGTACAAACGCCCGTTGAACGCCTTCTTCGGGCGTCCGCAGCCGCTGCGCTCCGCGAGCCGCCGGACAACCATGAAACCCACGTTGTGCCGGGTATCGCGATAGCGTCGGCCCGGGTTGCCCAGACCGACCACGATCTTCCGGTCCGGTTGGCCGCTGTGGTTTTGCCCTTGCGACACGCAAACCGCTCCGCGACTGTCCGTCGCCCGCGGACGGCGAACCGTCCGCCGGCTGGTGGACTATTCGTTTTCTTCCTGCTGTTCCGGGGCCTCTTCGCCTTCGGCCTCTTCCTCGGTTTCCGCCTCGCGACCGATGACCTCCGGCTCGGCGGCGGCTTCTTCCTCTTCCTCGGCGGGCAGGGCCTCTTCCTCCGAGACGTACGTCATCGTCGCGACCGTATCCTCCGGGTCGTCCAGCAACGTCACGCCGTCGGGAAGCGGAAGGTCCTTCATCTGCAGCACGTCGCCGCCTTGCATCTCGTTGACGCGGACCTCGATCTCCTCGGGTATCGACCGCACCGCGCACTCGACCGTGACCGAGTCGGCGGTCTGCTGAAGCACGGCCTCCTCGTCAGCGGGCGTACCGCGAAGGATGACCGGCACCTCCAGCTCGACCCGCTCGTCGAGGTCAACGCGCGTGAGGTCAACGTGCAGAACCTGCTGGCCGAACGTGTCGTACTGCACGTCCTTGATCAGGACGTTCTGGATTTTCCCGTCCAAATCCAGCTCCAGCACGCGCTCGCCGTGCAGAAGCGCCAGCTCCACGTCGTGCTCCCTGACCGTTACGGACATATTGTCCGCGCCGTGACCGTACACGACGCCCGGTATCAGGCCCCGCTCGCGCAGTTGCCTGGCCCGGCGGCTTCCTCGTTCCTCTCTGATATTGGCATTGATTTTCGCCATCTGTGGTACTCCCGGCCGGGGCGGTCAGCGCCGGCCCTCATCGTCTATGTTGAAAAGACTGCTGACTGATTCGTCGTTGTGAATGCGGTGGATCGCCTCGCCCATCAGTTCCGCCACCGACAGGACCTTCAGCTTGCCCATCCGCTCGATTTTTTCCGCCGGTATGGGGATGGTATCGGTAACCACCACCTCGTCTATGGGGGCCTCTCGCATCCGCTCGACCGCCGGTCCGCACAGGACGCCGTGCGTGGCGCCGACGAGCACTTTTTCCGCGCCGTTTTCCATGCACACCCGCGCCGAGTCGCAGACCGTCCCGGCGGTGGAGATCATGTCGTCCATCATCAGCACGGTCCTGCCTTTGACATCGCCAATGACGCGGTCCACGGCTATTTCCTCGCCGCTGATGCGGCGCTTGTGGATTATCGCAAGGTCGCCGCCCAGGCGGTTGGCGTACATCCGGGAGCGCTTGACGTTGCCCACGTCCGGACTGACCAGCACCAGGTCCGAAAGGTCCATCCTCGAGTAATACCTGCTGAGCACCGGCTCGGCGTAGAGGTTGTCCACCGGGATGTCGAAAAAGCCCTGAATCTGGGCCGCGTGCAAATCCATCGTCAGCACACGGTCCGCTCCGGCGGTGGCTATCAGATTCGCCACCAGCTTCGCGGAGATGGGCACCCGACCCTCGTCCTTGCGGTCCTGCCGGGCGTAGCCGAAGTAGGGTATCACCGCGGTAATCCGCTCGGCCGACGCCCGCCGCGCCGAGTCCAGAAACAGCAGCAGCTCCATCAGGTTGTCGTTGACCGGGTAGCACGTCGGCTGGACTATGAACACGTCCCGTCCGCGGACGTCTTCTTCGACCTTTATGTGGATATCGCTGTCGGGGAACGGCTCGACCTTCAGCTTTCCCAGGGGGACGCCCAGGTAGTCGCTGATTTTCTTGGCCAGTTCAGGGTTGGCCCTGCCTGCGAAGAGTTTCAGGTTCGTCATGGTCGCGCTTCCCCGACGTCTCTGGTTTTCATTATCTTCTCGACGCGTTGCAGCTCCTCGTCGGTATTGACGCTGAGGACATCCTCCGGCCTGGCGGCCGGCACCGCGGCGAGTTTATATCCGCCCCGCCTCAGAATCGCCACCGCGTCGGTAAGATAGTACTCGCCTTTGGCGTTATCGTTGCTGAGCTTCTCCAGCACGTACGGAAGCGTCCCGGAGTCGAAGCAGTACAGCGACACGTTTACTTCGTTTATCCGTCGCTGGTCTTCGTCGGCGTCAAGGTACTCCACCACGCCGGTAACTTCGCCGTTTTCGTCGCGGACGACGCGCCCGTAGCGCCCGGGGTCCGGCAGGATGCTCGTGGCCAGTGTGCAGGCGGCGCCTTCGCGGGCGTGGGTTTCCAGCAGTTCTCTGAGCGTCTCGGAGCGGACCAGCGGACCGTCCCCGGCGAGGACCAGCACGGGCCCGTCGGCTTCGGCGAGCTGCTCGCGGCAGACCATCACGGCGTGCCCGGTACCCAGTTGCGGGTCCTGCAGCACCCAGGTGACGTCGTGGTCGTTGCCGGTGAGCGCTTCCTGGACCCTTCCGGCCTGGTAGCCGACGACCACCAGCAGCCGATCGGCGCCGGCGCCGCGGCAGGCGTCCATCACGTAGGCGAGCATGTATCTGCCGCACACCTCGTGGAGCACCTTCGGCTCGTCGGAGCTCATCCGCGTGCCTTTGCCCGCGGCCAGTATTATTGCCGTTGTTCCCATCGTTCAAGAACCGCTAACCGCTCCGCCGGACCGTTTCCGCCGGCGGAAAACCGCGAAGGCGTCTCGCCTGCCCGCTGGTAACCGAACACGCCCCAAGGGGCGATCGCGGACGCTACCCGGCCAGGACTTGAACCTGGAACGGGAGGACCAAAACCTCCTGTGTTACCAATTACACCACCGGGTAAGGTCTTGTCCGGGTGGCCTCGCGGCGCTGCTTCGACCACCCACTGCATAAGGTCGCGGCGAGGGTTCGTCCGGGGGCCCGAGCACGCGGCCGCTAACTCACGTGCCCGCTTCCCGGCCTGGGAGCACCCCATGCGGACGAACAGGCGCCAATGTCGAAAGACAGAGGAGTTTATACCCGATTGCCGCCTGGTGTCAACGCCGACCGGTCCGGAATTTTACGGGTTTTGTGCTCGATTGATTCGCCCGCATCCGCGCGGTACAAGCACGCGATGCTTGCGATTTCGCAATTTCCCGCCGCCCTGGTCTATACGCTGGGGGCTTTCGCGCTGATTCTGCTGCTCGCCCGGCTGCGGTTTCCGCTGGCGCCGGCCATCTTCGCGGGCACCGCCGCACTGGCGGTCGCGTTCGACGCCGGACCGGCGGATTTCCTGTATTTTGCCGTCTCGGGACTAATCCAGTCGCGGACGCTGGCGCTGATTGTGATTACCATTCTGCTGCTGACGCTCTCGGAGACCATGCTCGCCGGCGGGCAGATGAAGCAAATAGTCTCGCTTGTGCGAATGCTGCTGCGCAGACCGGCGGTGGCGATGGCCGCCTTGCCCGCGCTGGTGGGACTGCTGCCTATGCCCGGAGGCGCGCTGTTCTCGGCGCCCATGGTGTCCGCCGCCGCTGGCGGACACGAAACCCGCGGCTCAAAGCTCTCGGCCATCAACTACTGGTTCCGCCACATCTGGGAGCACTGGTGGCCGTTGTATCCAGGCGTGCTGCTGGCAGTTACGCTGACGGGCCAGGAGCTGAGCCACTTCATAGCCATACAGCTCCCGCAGACGGTGATAATGGCTGCGGCGGGACTGCTGATATTTCGCCACACACACGGCGACCTTCACGCCAGAGCGGCCGCGGCGCCCGCGGGAACGCGGAGGAAACTCGTCGCGGCGACATCGAGCATCTGGCTGATACTGCTGGTCTGGGGCGCCGTCCGCGGGACCGTGGCGCTGCTGGGCGGTGCCGACGAGCTTTCCGAGGATACCCGCGGGCTGCTCACCGGATACGCGCCGGTCGCGCTGGGTCTGATGGTGTCGGTGGCGTGGACGGTGCGACTGAACGGGCTTGGCGCGAGACGCTTCGCCGGTATTCTCCGGAAGCGGAGTGTGTGGAACCTGGCGATTCTCGTCGCCTCCGTGATGATCTTCCAGTACGTCCTGGGCGAGCTTGCCGCGGCCGAGCGCATAGGCGGCGAGCTGCAGCAGTTGAAGATTCCGGCGATGCTGGTCGTGGCGCTGCTGCCGTTCATCGCCGGGATGGTCACCGGTCTGGCGGTGGGCTTCGTGGGAACGAGCTTTCCAATCGTGCTGAGCATAGCCGCGACGCCGGGCGAGCCGTCGATCTGGCCGTTCGTGGTGCTGGCCTATGGCATGGGACACATCGGTCAGATGATGAGTCCGCTGCACCTCTGCCATGTCATGAGCAACCAGTATTTCGGCACGCCCTTCGGACCGGTCTATCGACAGATAGTCCCCTCCGCTGCGCTCCAGGCGGCGCTCGTGTTGGGCTACTTCCTGCTGCTGCGAGCCGTGTTGGGCTGAGGCGGGAGGCAATAGGCAGCAGGCAGTAGGCAATAGGCAGGAGGCAGCGAGTCGAAGGGGAGGCAATAAACAACAGGGAGGTCTTAGGTCTTAGGTCGTAGAGTCGGGTCCTGGAATAGGTTGTCATCCTGTCGGAAAAGGTGAGGGCTGTTTCACGAGCACCTGATTGAGGCCCGAAGTCCTGGAAGGCACTACGGAAGGACCTCTCCCAAAGGTAGCCGCACACCCACAAGCTCACGGCTAGCCGCGAACGTCAGTAAGCGGACAATCGTGACGGTCCAACGGTTCAACGACTCAACCGCCAAACCATGCCCCCGGCGCTGCTGGAAGCCGGCTCTTTACTCCAGACCCGGCAGGGGGTCGCGTTTGCGGTATGCGGTTCCGTGGAAGTGTGCGACGAGCGAGTCGTTCCCGTCGGTAACGCGGATGTCGTACGTCCCGATCCGCCCGGAGCAGGATATTTCCTCGGCCGTGGCGGTCAGCGTGCCGGGACCGGCGGGCTTGATGTAGGATATATTCACGTTCAGCGCCACCGAGACCGTGCCGTGGGAATTGCACGCCGCCTCGAAGGCGAAATCTGCCAGCGTAAATATGATTCCCCCATGGGCCATGCCGAAAAGGTTCAGATGCTCACCGCCGACCGTCATCCGTGTAACGCTCCTGCCGGGGTTAAGCTCCAGAAGCTCCATCCCGAGATGCCTCGCCAGGGCGTCGCCGTTGAATAGTTCCTTTATCTTGTCCATCGCGTCTTGCCTTTCGCACGGCAAGTCAGCTATGTGACTTCAATCTGGATAGCGCCACCGCAACGCCCGACGCCGTTCCGCCGGCTGTGAAGCCGACCACAGCCGGTATGACCAGATCCACCAAAAACAGTCCCGTACCGACCAGCAGCAGTCCCACGCCGACGCCGGTGAATACGTAGGTGGCCCGTTTATATCGCAGCTCCGCCGGGGGCTGCGAGCCGCCGGTGGTTATCTCCCGCGCCTGCTCCCAGCTCAGCTCCTGCGTGCGGAGCTGCTCATAGACCTTCTCCGCCAATTGCTGCGCCTCGGGCAAATCGGCCATGATCTGCGCGACGGCCTGCGAGCCGCTGCGCCGGCCCACGGTGCGAAGCAAGCTCTCCATCGCCATCTGCGCCCGGTCGCTTTCGGGGTCCAGCTCCAGCGCGCGGCGGAGCGAGCTTTTCGCCTCGGCCGGGCGACCCAGCCGGTACTGCGCCAGACCGAGGGCGGCCCAGGCGTGGGGCGAACTTGGCTCGGCGCGGATCGCCTTTTGGGCGATTTTCTCGGCCGCGTCGGCGCGGCGGTCTATCGCCAGGAAGCTGGCGTATTCCGACAGGACGTAGGGGTGGTCCCGGGAGACGCGCACGGCGTACTCGAACGCCGCCTCCGCGGCGTCCAGTCGATCGCCGGCCCACAGCGCCTGCGCCAGCGCCAGCCGCGGCGGGAACGCCTCCGGCGCGGCACGGACGCCGACGGCGGCCGAGTCTATCGCGTCGTCGTACTGACCGGCTTCGAGCATTCCATACACCTGCCAGCAGCGGAACGTCACGTTGGCGGGGTCCGCCGCCAGCAACTGGTCGGTCAGCGCCAGACCCAGCACGTGATTGCCGGTCAAAAACGCCTTGTACGCCTTCTGGGCCAGGGATTCGGGTTTGTCTTCACTCATGGGGAATATCGCGCCTGCTACCGCTCGGACCGCTCGTCAACGGCTGCGAGCACTTCGCTGATGATATCATCCGGTTCCGCCCCGTCGGCCTGACCTTCGAAAGACAGTATCAGCCGATGCCGCAGCGCCGCCGGGGCGGCCGAGCGTATGTCCTCCGTCGAAACGCAGGCCCGTCCGTCGCGCAGGGCCGATACCTTCCCCGCCAGTATCATCGCCTGCGCGCCGCGCGGAGAGGCGCCGTAGCGGACGTATCGCCGCACGTTCTCAGTCGCCTCATCAGCGGATGGGTGTGTCGCCAGCGTCACGCGCGCGGCGTATTGCTTCATGTGCTCCGCCGCCGGCACCCGCGGCACGGTCCGACGCATGCGCAGCAGCTTGGCGGCGTCGGCGGCCGGCTCGGCGCGCGGACGCTCGGACCCGGTTGTCCGGTCGATAATGCTCACCAACTCATCCAACGACGGCGATTTTACGTCCACCTTCAGCAGGAAGCGGTCCATCTGCGCCTCCGGCAGGGGGTAGGTGCCCTCCATCTCGAGGGGGTTCTGTGTCGCCAGCACGCAGAACGGCTGGGGCAGCTCGTGCGTGGTCCGCGCGACCGAGACGGTCTGCTCCTGCATCGCCTCCAGAACGGCCGACTGGGTCTTGGGAGTGGCGCGGTTTATCTCGTCGCCGAGCACGAGGTTCGCGAAGATCGGTCCCGGCTCGAAGCGGAAGGTGCGGTTGCCGCTGTCATCGACGGCCACGATGTGCGTGCCGGTAATATCCGCGGGCATCAAATCCGGCGTGAACTGTATTCGGCTGAACCGCAGGTCCAGCCCGTCGGCGAGCGTGCGGACCAGCAGTGTCTTGCCGAGTCCCGGTACGCCTTCCAGAAGCGCATGTCCGCCGGCCAGCAGGCAGGTGAGCACCTGGTCGATGACTTCGTCCTGTCCGACAATGACCCTGCCGACTTGCGAGACTATTCGCTCGTAGTCGGCCACGAATGAGTCTATCTCGCTCTGAAAGTCCTCGGCGGGTGGCGTCTCGCTCATGATGAGAAAGGATACAGCGCCGGTGCTCGCGCTGTCGAGGCGGAAGCCGGGTGGTCAGAAACATGCCTGCAGTCTCTACCGCTTGCCGGAGATGGTGCGCACCAGCGCGACGGCGGCGTGGACCAGCAGCGAGACGGTCAGCAGCATCAGCAGATTCGCC
>JBKHJB010000052.1:0-12188 GCA_046538345.1 Phycisphaerae bacterium | reverse complement strand
TTATTTCGCCGAAGTAGAATGTTTCGGATGCCCGGGGAACTTTTTCGATAAGCCCAGTGGGCGCGGAGCGGTCTATCCCGCGATTGAAGTCCACGCCGTTGACGCAGTAATGGAGTGTGTAGTCGGAGCCCGTCAGTTCCGGACAGTGGTACATCTTCATGTCTTTGAAGATGTCGTATAGCTCCCTGCGGTAGCTGTCGGTCTCGTGCTCGAGGGGGATCTCCGGTCCGTGAAGGTAAGGCGCGAGCCGGCTGGCGAAGAAGAAGTGCGCATAATTGCCGCCGCCGGCGAGCGGGGCGCCGTCCTGGTTCCAGTGGTCGCGGGGGCCGAAGCCCTTGTTGTCCTGGGCGTAAAGATGAGCCGCCTGCCCGATGTTCTTAAGATTCGTGGAGCATACAAGGGTTCGGGCGGTCTGGCGAGCCCGACCAAGAGCGGGCAGAAGGATGCTCATCAGCAGAGCGATGATGGCGATGACCACCAACAGCTCGATGAGCGTGAACGCCCGGGGCCGACGATTCTTCTCTACTGCCGGCTTCCTGAAAGACCGGCCGATATGAGCCACGCCGGGCGTCTTCCGCAGACCCGCGGATCTTCCGACATTCCGTGCACGCATTCGAGTGGACTCCTCAAGTTCTCGGATAGGACGATGCCTTGCTCCGGCAACGCGGAAAACGTCACACGGCAAGGGCTTTTAATTTTATCTTAACGCGCAGGGCGATGCGGGCTGATGCGATGTTGCGCAAAACTTTTAAGAGTACGCGACATAGCGACAAAGAAGCCCTTTCACGGGCGTTAAAAGTGCCGCGGCGCCCATGGACACGACGGCGGTATGTTCACGCAGCCCCGCGGATCTGCGTCCCCTCCTGGCTCAGCTGTCGCAGGTCGGAGCGATTTTGGCTGCATTCCGGCCGTCAGTTCCTACAATGGCTACCTTTGTGTAAGTTTTTGCTGCGGGAAGGAAGCTTTTTTTGGCGACTTTACGCGACTTTCTGGACGCGGAGACGCTCAGGCAGTTCCAGGCGGCGTTTTCGGCTGTAGCGGCCGCTCCTGTACGCATCTGCGACCCGGACGGCGAGGAGCTTCTGGGCGAGACAGGCGTTCCCAAGAACATCGGGGCCGCCCTGGGGCAGCTTGACTCCGCCGAGCAGGAACCGACCGGCGAATGCGTAGCCATACGCGTGGACGGCGAGCGGGTGGGGTGCGTCCGCCTGGAGACGGCGTCGCTGGACGCCGGGGTGGTCGAGCGGGTCTGCTCCGACGACCAGCAGTGGCGTCGGCGCGTACTGATGCTGGCGGCGGGCGTGCTCACGCAGGTCTGTCGTCGACAGGAGCAGCTAGACCGTCGGATCGAGCAGCTTACGACGCTGTATCAGCTAACGGCCGAGTTCAGCGGTCAGCGCGACCTCCAGAGCGTGCTGGATACGGTCGCCCGGACCGTGGTCGATGTGCTGGACGCCAAGGGTTGTTCCATCCGGCTGCTGAACGAGGAGCATACCGAACTGCTGGTCAAGGCGGTCGCCGGGCTTAGCAAACAGTACGTCCACAAGGGACCGATTCTGGTCTCCCGCAGTCGTATAGACCAGGAGGCGCTGAGCACCGGCGAGCCGGTGTACGTGGCGGACGAGCAGGCCGACGAGCGGGTGCTTTACCCGGCCGAGGCGGCGAGCGAGGGCATAGTCAGTGCTCTTTGCGCGCCGATGGTGTACAAGGGCGAGTCGGAAGGCGTCATACACGTCTATACGTCCGAGCCGCACGTGTTCGACGCGGTGGAGATTTCGTTGCTGAAGTCCATAGCGGCCCAGGCGGCGGCAGCGATCGTCAATGCGCGTCTGAATCAGGAGGCGGTCCGCTCGGCGACGATTCAGCGTGAGCTGGAACTGGCCGGAGAGGTCCAGCGGCGGATGATACCGGCGGCTCCTCCCGCGCTGGAGGGCTTCGAAATCGAGCCGGTGTACGTGCCCAGCTATCAGTTGAGCGGCGACTTTTATGACTTTATCGACCTTCCCCCCGATAATCTCGGCCTGGCGATATGCGACGTTTCCGGCAAGGGCGTGCGAGCTTCGCTTTTGATGGCGGCTGTTCGGGCGTCTCTGCGTGCCCACGCCGTGAACATCTACGACATGGTGGATGTCCTGAGAAAGGTTAACCGTGACCTGTGCAACTCGACACTGGTGAGCGACTTTGCCTCGCTTTTTTATGCGGTGCTGGATTTTCGCACGCGCCGGCTGACATATGCCAACGCCGGTCATCCGCCGCCCATCCTTGTGCGGCGCGGCGAGTTGTGCCACCTGCACACCGGCGGCGGCGTACTGGGAGTGGACTGCTCGCAGGCGTACCGCCAGGAGTGGTTTACACTGGAGCCGGGCGACTATGTGTTGGCCTATACCGACGGTCTGACCGAAGCGATGAACTTCAACGACGAGATATTCGGCCGCGAGCGGGTGGAGCAAGCGGTCCTCGAAGCGGTAGGCGACGACCGCTCCGCACAAGGGCTGTCCAAGCACGTACTTTGGTGCATGCGACGCTTCGCGGGCCTGCAGACTCGGTTCGATGACTTGACAATGCTTGCAATAAAGGTTCTATAACACCTTCACATGAGCGCGGCGGTTGTCGAGGCCGCGGGCTTCGGTCGCCGCGCGGGGTTCGTGCGACACGCATGACCTGAGTTTAGTTGGAGTATCGAGTAGCCCCGATGAGCCATTTTTGCCTTTTGCGCGACCCGGACAACTACGTCGCGCAGGACTACGACCTCGTCAACGACGCCGAAAGCCGAAACTACTGGCTGGACCTGTTCGAAAAGCATTTCGACGATGCTTTGCGACACGCCGAGAAGCAGTACGGAAGCGTGGCGCAGATAGAACAGGCCCGGGAGGAGTTCGCCGAGAGCATCCGGCAGCTCAGGGAAAAGCCGGACTCGCTGGGAGGGCGGCTGAATGTGCTGGAGCTGTGCCGTCTCCGCGAAAAGGCCCTGCGGGACAACGGCCTGCATGATCCTTACGCCCACATAAAAAAACGCGAGAACAATATAGCCGCCGAGATGTACCCCCAGGCCGTCCGGGAGCTGCACGCCATGGGCGGCGATGAGAAATGGGTTCATCTCATCGAGCGCATCTTCGCGGGTAACATCTTCGACCTCGGTTCGCCGGCAACGATGGACCTGGCGAACGAGTCGCCCGACTTCAACGAGGCGCTGGAGAATGTCAAGCCACGCCCGTGGCTGGTGGACGATCTGGACCGGCTGCTGGAGGACCTGCCCGACGCTCCCCCCACCAAGTGGTCCAAGGCGGTGGTGCTGGTGGACAACGCCGGATGCGATTTCATCCTGGGAGTCATGCCGCTGGTCCGCGAACTGGCCATTTACGGAACGCAGGTTATCCTGGCGGCCAACGAGCTACCCAGCTTGAACGACATCACGGTTGACGAGATGATCGAGGTCGTCACCGGTATCGCCAAGAACGATCCGGATCTCGAGGCGCTGGTGCAGGCCCAGATGTTCGAGGCCGTCTCCACCGGGTGCGACACGCCGCTGGTGGACCTCTCGAACGTGACCGACGAGTTGAACGATGCCGCCGCCGACGCGGACCTGCTTATCCTCGAAGGCATGGGCCGGGCCGTTGAAAGCAACTTCGAGACGCCCTTCACCGTCGATACGCTCAAGCTGGCTCTTCTGAAAGACCCGAATGTCGCCTCGCATGTCGGTGGCGAAGTGTACGATTGCGTCTGCAGGTACGAGCCGGCCGAAGCTTCCGAGTGACCCCTTCGGGGCGCCGCCTGATATAATCGGCCTTATATGCGTTGTGAACTACTGGCCCTTGATGTGGACGGTGTTCTGGTCGGCCCGGACAATGTGGTTTCACCGGAGCTTGCCGATGCCGTCGCCGAAGCCGCCGGCGTTTTCCGTGTGGTCCTGGCGACCGGTCGCAGCTATCGCGAGACCGTCGATGTCTGGCGACGGCTGAGTTTGCCGGCGCCTCATGAGCCGTTGGTGCTCGTCGGCGGTGCATTGGTGGCCGAACCGGATACCGGCAGGGCGCTGCGGGAAAGCGCCATCGACCGCGATGTGGCCTGCGAATTTGCCGACGCCTTGAACGAACGGGGGCACTCCGCAGCCGTCATCGTGGACGCCTGGCGAAACGACGTTGAGTATTACCTTGCTGAGTCCGACGACGCCTCCGAGGTGCTCGACAGGTGGTTTTCCCAGATGGACGTGCCGATGCAACGCGTCGAGCGTCTGTCGGAAGTACGCGACTTGCCCCGACCGCTGCGGATAAACGCCTGCGCCGAGCCGAGCGAAGCGGCGGGACTGGCGGGGCGGCTCGCGGCCGATTTCGACGGACGGCTGAACATTCATGCCATTCTCGCACCGAACTACGGTGTTACCATTGTGGAGGCGTTCGCAGACGGCGTCAGCAAGTGGCAGGGGCTTTGCTACGTCGCTCAGCGGTACGGCATAGGTCCGGGAGCGATGGTCGCCGTAGGAGACGACATAAACGATGTCGAAATGGTCCGCGGCGCGGGTCTGGGCGTGGCCATGCCGCGTGCGACCGACACGCTCAAAGCCGTCGCCGACACGACGGCCGAGCCGGACCTGCCGACTTTTCTGCGGAAACTTACCGGCGATAGCCGGTAGCCTTCTGCAACGGGAGCCGATATGGATAAAAAGGCATACGAAAAGCTGCCGGACGTCGTCGGTGTGCTGGAGGAGTTCTACGGGCGGCTGGATTTGTCGGAGGACGACGAGCAGGCCCTGCTTAGGCACGTGCGCAACATAAAGGGGCAACTATACCAGCCGTCGGCGGACGACCAGTTCGTTGGCGAGCAGCTCTCGGCGATTCGAGATATGCTCCGGACCCGAGCGGGTAACGAGTTGGCCGATGCGGTGGCCAAGGAAATCGACGGCATGTTAGACCCGGCCGACGCAGCCGAGGCGAAGAGCGAGACGTCCGGCGAGGCCGGCCGAGGCGGCGGCGGAACGAAGGCGACCGTCTCGGCTACTGTCGGCGTTCTGGTGGGCGTCGCGGGCGCTGTTTTCGGCGGCTGGCTGATCAACGACGGTCTGCTGGGCGGGTTCGTCGCCGACCGCAAGGAAATGGGCATCGGCGTGGCCGCACTGACGGCGGGCGTGTTCGTGCTTATGACCGCCGTGCGGTGGTTGGTTAAATCGGCTTTGTGGCGCGCGGTCCTCGGCGCGGTCGTGCTTGTCGCGGTGGTTGCGTTTACCGCAAGTGCCGCCTCGCGCGCTGCCGGTCGCGACGAGACAATCAACCTCGGAGCCGACGCCAAGCTGGTGACGATTGTGGAATCCGGACGACAGGCGGCCGTGCCCTCCGAAGCACTTCGTCCGGCATGGTGGTACGAAAGCGGCATCGAGGTCCGCATTGAGCAGGACCACCACGAGACAACCCTGACCATCCCGGAAAAGTACGTGGTTACTGCCCGGTAGGGCCGGAAGTGTTGGGATAGTCTGTAAGCCCAGTGCGTCATCATGGGGACATGTACGTGCGAGGCGATGTGGTTTCCCCCGCCAGACGGCGGGGGCTTGCTTAACAGTCGCGTGTAAGCACGAAATTCGCGCGGAATCCGCCTATCTCCGATAGCTGGGCGTAAGTTACGATATCGGCGACGCAACTCTTCGAGGAGGTTTCCCTTGACTCCACCGCAAAAGGCGGATAAAGTTTCCATTGGCATCGAGAGTGCGCGAGGGTCCTGGCCCGATGACCGCACGGCAACCTGTCCCGACCGCCGTGAAGCCGGAGCGGCGGGATAAGGTGCCACATCCAGCCCTTGACCGGGGAGATGCGGCCCGGCCGTTGTTCAACGAAAGCCGAGCAAAATCCCGCCTCCCGGCGAGACCTGGACGAGACGCAGCGCAGGACCGCTACGGGTCGCCCTTCACTCTCGTTAGCCCCGTTTTTCGTGTGCGCCGGTCGTGATCTTGCGTGCCGGCAAATGAGTGAAAGGACAGGCCCATGACCGACAAGAACAACAAGCATAAGCTCGGAACTCTGGCGCTGCACGCCGGCGCTTTCGACGAACCGACCACACACGCCCAGGCCGTGCCGATATACTCCACGACCTCGTACAACTTCGAGAATGCCGACCACGCCGCAGACCTGTTCGCGCTCAAACAGGTCGGCAATATCTACTCCCGGCTGACCAACCCCACCTGCGCCGCTCTGGAGCAGCGGCTGGCGGCGATGGACGGCGGAGCGGCGGCCCTGAGCTTCTCCAGCGGGATGGCCGCCATCACCGCCGCGGTGATGACCATCGCCAACAGCGGGCAGAACATACTGTCGTCAACTTCGCTTTACGGCGGGACGGTAACGCTCTTCACGCACACACTGCCGAAGTTCGGCGTGGAGGTAAGGTTCTTCGATCCCGACAAGCCCGAGCAGATAGCGGAACTCGCCGACGACGACACGCGGCTGGTGTATTGCGAGTCATACGGGAATCCCAGGTGTGATGTGCCGGACCTGGAGCGTCTCGCCGACGCCGCCCACGAGCTGGGCGTGCCTCTGATGGTGGACAATACCGTACCCACGCCGGCGTTGTGCAGGCCCATAGAGCACGGGGCGGATATAGTGGTCTATTCGACCACCAAGTATCTCGGCGGACACGGTGTGCACGTCGGCGGCGCGGTGGTGGACAGCGGCAACTTCCGCTGGTCCGATCAGCCCGGGCGCTGGGTCGAATTCTGCCGGCCGTCGGAGGCGTATCATGGCGTAGTTTTCGCCGAGGCCGCCGAGCAAGCGGGCATTCCGGCATACGTGCTGCATATGCGCACGCACTGGTTGAGGGACACCGGCGCGTGCATGAGCCCGTTCGCGGCGTTCCTGTTCCTGCTGGGGCTGGAAACGTTGCACGTCCGCATGCCGCGACACTGCGAGAACGCGCTGGCGCTGGCGCAGTGGCTCAGCGCACACGACGCGGTGGAATGGGTGAACTATCCCGGACTGCCGGGTCATCCACACCACAAGCTCGCGGCGAAGTATTTCGACGGTGGCTTCGGCGCGATTATCGGCTTCGGCATACGAGGCGGAGCGGACGCGGGCGAGCGGTTCATAAACAGCGTGCAGCTTTGCAGTCACGTTGCCAACATCGGCGACGCCCGCACGCTGGTGATTCACCCGGCGTCGACGACGCACCAGCAGCTTTCAGACGACGAGCAACGGGCCGCCGGCGTATCGCCGGAGTATATCCGCCTGTGTGTGGGTATAGAGGATATCGATGACATCCGTGACGACCTCGACCAGGCCCTCGCGGCCGCGAGCGGTTAGGCGGGCGGCTGTGGGGTATCGCGGAGCAGCCAAAAAGGCATCGGCATGAGTAACGAATTCTACAGCAGCAGCGACAGTCTCAGGACGGCCGGTCCATTGAAGCACGCGCAGCAGGTGCGCTTTGAGGGACCGTTCCGCCTTCAGCAGGGCGGTTCACTGCCGGAGGTCAACCTCACCTATGAGACCTACGGTTCGCTCAACGAGCGCGGTGACAACGCGGTGTTCATCTGCCACGCCATCAGCGGCGACTCGCACTGTGCGGCCCACGACGCCGACGACGACCCCGGTTGGTGGGAGGTCATGGTCGGTCCCGGCAAGTGTATAGATACGGACCGGTACTTCGTCGTCTGCCCGAATATTCTTGGCGGCTGTAGGGGTACCACCGGTCCAAACAGCATTAACCCGGAGACAGATCGGCCTTATGGGGCGGATTTTCCGACGATAACCGTGGACGACATCGTCGATGTGCACCGATTGCTTGTGCGGCACCTGGGCATAGAAAAGCTGCTGGCGATTGTCGGTGGCTCCATGGGCGGCCACCAGGTGCTCTCCTGGGCGACCCGCTATCCGCAGGAGACGATAGGCGCCATGCCGCTGGCAAGCTCGCCCCGACTGACCAGCCAGGCGCTGGCGTTCGATATCGTCGGGCGAAACGCCATCACGGAAGACCCGAACTTTCAGGGCGGGCAGTACTACGACGCTTCCTCGGGCCCGTCGGTCGGTCTGGCTATCGCGCGGATGATCGGGCACATTACCTATCTCTCCCGCGAGGCGATGGCCCGGAAGTTCGAAGCCGACCGCTACCAGCCGAGGAACGGGTCCACCGACTTCGAGAGCCGCTTCTCCATCGGGACGTACCTGGGCTATCAGGGCGAGAAGTTCGTCGAGCGGTTCGACGCCAACAGCTACATCACGCTGACCACCGCGATGGACCTTTTCGACATGGGCAACACGGTCGAGGAGATCGCCGATAACCTTACGCCGACGCAGGCGCGGTGGCTCATCGTCAGCTTTACCAGCGACTGGCTTTTTCCCCCCGAGCAGTCCGAGCAGCTTGTCCAGGCCTTGCTCGCGACCGATAAGAAGGTCACCTACAGCAACGTGGAAAGCACTTGCGGACACGACGCCTTCCTGCTGTCCGACGACCTGGACCGCTACGGCGAGCTGGTGCGGGCGTTCCTGGCTAATCTGGACGGGTCAGAGTCGCAATTGTCACCGGGCGAAAGCCCACAATCTCATTCCAGCCCCGCCAGCATCTTCCACACGCAACGGTTGGACTACGACCACATACTGGAGCTTATCCCCCCGCGGACAAGCGTGTTGGACCTCGGCTGCGGCGGAGGCGAGCTGCTTAGCTTGCTCGAAAGGCGCGGCAATCGTCCGCTGCTGGGCGTGGAGCTGGACGAACACGCCATAGTCTCATGCGCCAGGCGCGGACTGGACGTGGTCCACGGCGACCTGAACGCCGGGCTGGGCCGCTTCGGTGACCGGCAGTTCGACTTCGTGGTGCTCTCGCACACCCTGCAGACGATTCGCGATGTCGAGCGCATAGTCGCCGACATGCTCCGCGTGGGACGGCGCTGCATCGTTAGCTTCCCGAACTTCGCGTACCACAAGCTCCGAGAGATGCTCTACCACGAAGGTAAAGCCCCCGAGAGGGGCCTGCTGCATTACAAGTGGTACAACTCGCCGAATATCCGGTTCTTCAGCATCGCGGATTTCGACGGGTTCTGCGACGAGCATGGTATTACCGTCCACCAGCGGATTGCCCTGGACACCGAGGCCGGCAAAGAGGTCGAAGACGAGCCGAACCTCAACGCCGACATGGCGATATTCGTGCTCAGCCGATAAAGAGTCGCGAACTACGGGCCGCGGTGCACCCTGGCTCGGCCGCAGAAATCCACCATCCGCAAACTCTCACTGTCCCGTCGGCCAGTGCTCGCCGAGCAGGTCGGACATGTGCCCCGGAACCTCGCTGGACCGCATAAGCTCCGGCAGGGGCGCGACGGTGGACATGATGAACGTCACGGTGTTTTTCCTGCGTAAGCTTCCGTGCGTGGAGGCGACGTCGATGGCGTTGGCCATGTATTTCGCACCGGAGAATTTATCCGCCGCCAGTGAGATAATCACATCCGGCGGGTTCTGTACCATCGCGAAGTGCGCCCTCCAGAGTCGCTGCAGCGGGGCGGGGTAGTAATGTTCCGCCGTCGCCTCCAGCAGTTCGTCGGCATCGTGATAGCCGTCCTCTGGTTCCATCGCCGCAAGCAGTTCGTTCAGCTTCAGCGGGTCGCCGCTGACCGGCTCGTATCGGTAGCTGTTATCCCGCCTGTGGACCCGGGCCCGTTGGCCGTCGGGCGCAAGGACGACTACGTAGTCATCCTCGGCGAAGCTCGCGAGCGTCACGCCGTCACATTCGATGACATCGCCGCCAAGCTCGGCGGGTCGGTTCGTGGCGAAGCCGGCGTAAGTCTCCAGGCCGAAGCGAATGTACGCCACGTCCTTGCCGTCGCCGAGCCGGTCGGTCATCCGCCAGCCCCGCTCTTTGAGGAAGCTTTCCAGCTCTATCGGTGTTGAGGCGGTGTAATTATGCCCGTGGTCGGCGAGCAGCGTGACCTTCGCCAGCCCGCGCGTCTCGCAGAGCACCTGCCAGACGAGCCGCTCGACCGTTTCAAGGCATTCGCGGTGTCCCTGCTCGGACAGGCGTGTGCCCATGCCGGCGGAGCTTGCGAAGTAGGCGATGATTTCGCGTGTCTCTCCGGCGTCGAAGGTCTCCTTCAGGTCGTTCATCTCCTTGCCGAAGACGGCCCGCGGCTTGAGATACCCCAGCGCGTCCCACAGCAGGCCGGCGCGGTACTGGAGAATGCGGTTATAGCCCTTGCTGCCGCCGGAGAGATATTCCATCGATCCACCGACCATTTTGCCGGACCGTCGGCCATAGTACCTGGCCTCCACGCCTTCGGCGGCCGGTGCGTCCAGCAGGTCGATCATGCACAGGTCGGTCATGGTGGGATAGGGAGCAATGACACGGGAAGGCGGATGGAACATCCTAAGCCCGCCGGATTCGTAGTAATCCTTCAGGGGATCGTAGCTCACGCCGTCCAGGACTATCACCAGATGCCGGCACTGAGCCAGCGGCACGGCGTCGAGGTCCACCCGGACGTTCGGCGTGCCGTCGTCCGTGGTGTCGTAGCCGATGTAGCGTATGCGCCCGTCGGCGTCGGCGAAGCCGAAGAAGTCGGCCTTGTCGTCGTCGGTGCTGTCGAAAGCGGCTACGGCGCCGGCGTCGCGAGCCGGCTCGCCGGTGGAAAGCTCCGTGAGTCCCACGGGTCTGCGGCACCCGGCGACGGCCAGAATCAGCGTCATTACGGTCAGCTTCACGAACCAACGCATTGCGACACGCTCCTGTCGGGCTGAGGTCGATTGAATTCTGTCTTTCCATCCTAGCCGGGGCTTAGTATCTCTATCGACATGAAGGCGGCAACGTATTGTGTGAAACCGGCCGGTTGGGCCTTGTGCAAGCTGCTCGGCGCTGTCCGGCCGAGCTGTCGGCTGGGGCGGCTCGGCGGTCTTCGCGTGCGCGATATTCCTGCTCCGGAACTGCCCGGCGACGACTGGGTGCGTGTCCGCACGCTGCTGGGGGGCATATGCGGCACGGACGTCGCGCTGGTGGCACAGAAGCAGCCGCCGGACTCGATATTACAGGCGTTCAGCTCCTTGCCCGCGGTGCTGGGTCATGAAAACGTCGCCGTCGTTGAAACGGTCGGAGAAGACGTCGATGACGGCTGGCTCGACCGGCGTGTGTGCGTGGAGCCGACCTTGTGCTGCGAGGTGCGCGGCATCGACCCACCGTGCGATCGCTGCCGGGCGGGCGAGTTCGGAGCGTGCGAAAACTTCGGCGACGACGGCAACGGGACATACCAACTGCCGCCGGGAACCAGCATCGGCTACAACAGCCGAACCGGCGGCTCGCTGGGCGAACAGTTTGTCGCGCACGTGAGCCAGCTTGTACCCTTGCCGGATTCCATCTCCGACGAGGTTGCGGTTCTGACCGACCCCGTCGCGTGCAGCTTGCACGCGGTGCTGCGGGCGGATTTGTCCGACTGCCGGCGCGTGCTGGTCTATGGCGCCGGCGTGCTGGGACTGGGTGTGATTGCGTCTCTGCGGGCGGTGGGTTTTTCCGGCCGCATCGACGCCCTGGACCGCTCGGACTTTGCCGGGGAAAACGTTGCCCGTATGGGAGGCGACACTTTCCTGAAGTTACCGGCGGATACGCAAAGGCGGTTCGACCGCATCGCGGAGCTTACCGACGCCACCGTGCAGCGGGTGCGTTTCGGTAACCGCATGCTCTCCGGCGGCTACGACGCGGTCTTCGACTGCGTCGGTACGCAACAGTCGCTGGAGGAATCTTTGAAATGGGCCCGGGCCCGCGGACAGGTGGTGATGGTAGCAACGGCCGCCCGCGAGCGTCTGGACCTGACACCGATATGGTTCCGCGAGCTTACTATCCTGGGCGCCTATGGCCGGCAGAAGGAGCACCACCACGGCCGACGTGTCGGCACCTACGAGCTGGTCCACGAAATGCTGGTCGCCGGCAAGCTGCCCGTGGAAGGGCTTCTGACGCACACTTTCACGCTGGATGAATTCCGCCGGGCAATGTCCGTGGCGATGAACAAGGATCGGCACAATGCCCTGAAGGTGGCTATCGATTTCCGCTAGGCGGAGTGTCAGAGGGCGTGCGACAGCGCCCGGATGCGCGACATAGAACCGCGGGGAGCCGGGCAGACAACCAAAGCATGCGCCAAGCCGCCGGGCCTATCCGTAAACGCCGTGCGGCCAGGAACCTCTGTTGCTCTGCGTCTCTGTGTGGCATTATTTCTGTCTCTCTGCGTTTCTGTGTGGAAATACTTCGGT
>JBKHJB010000269.1:0-2595 GCA_046538345.1 Phycisphaerae bacterium | reverse complement strand
CGTCCGCGCTCTCGGGGCGGAACTGATACTCACCGACGACGATAAAGGCATACCCGGCTCCGTAGAGCACGTCAGGCAAATGGCTCAGCGGGATGAGAACATCTTCGTGCCGCAGCAGTTCGAGAACCCCGCAAACCCACGCTGCCACTACGAGCAGACGGCGCGCGAGCTGTGGCGGCAGACTTCCGGGGCGATAGATTGCTTTGTCGCTGGTGTCGGAAGCGGTGGTACTCTCCAGGGCGTGGGCACGTTTCTCCGCGAGCACAAGCCGGACGTAAAACTCGTCGCGGTCGAGCCGAAAAACGTCTCCGCCCTTCTCGGACACGAGCCGGGACTGCACCAGATACAGGGCATAGGCGACGGGTTCGTGCCGGCCGTTCTGGACGTATCACTGGTGGATGAGGTGATCGAGGTAACCGACGCCGACGCCATTGAGACCACTCGACGGCTCGGCCGGGATTACGGCTGCCTGGTTGGCGTGTCCTCCGGGGCTAACGTATGGGCGGCCCGGAAGCTCGCCGAAAAGATGGACGGCAACGTGGTCACCATCCTGCCCGACCGAGCGGAACGATACTTCTCCACCGCCTTGCTGTAGCGACGACGAATCGCCAGTTGCGAATTGCGGGTTCGCTTCAAATGCGTTCGCAAAGCAGCGCCGCATTGTGTTCCGCTCGCGCTGGTCGCGTAGGTTGAGCATACTCCCAACGGGATGCCTTCGGTACTGCCCGACACTATTTGGTATCCGTCGCATTTGGCGCACGCTCCGACGGGCGTATAATCCTGACATGCCGGGATCAGCGAGAATAATTACGGTAAGCTTGAACCCTGCCGTGGACCGCGTGCTGGAGGTGCCCAACTTTCGCGTCGGCGAACACCAGACCGGGCTGGAGGTCCGCCGCACGCCCGCGGGCAAGGGCGTGAACGTCTCCCGCGTGCTGGCGGCGCTGAAAAAGCCCTGCGTTGCGACCGGCTTCGTCGGTCGGGACAACCGCGACGATTTCCGCCATGTCCTTGCCGAAGACAGAACCGCCGACGAGTTTTTCCCCTTGCCCGGCCGAACGCGGGAGAACATCACCATCACCGATCCGGAAAACAGCCGCGAAACTCACATCCGCGACGTCGGGTTGGAAGTGGACGAGCCGAACTTCCATCGCCTGCTGACGAAACTGGGGCTTATCTCGCGCGAGGGTAACTTCGTGCTGTTCTGCGGCTCAACGCCGCCGGGCATCGACGAGGAGAAATTCGCCGAACTGGTGGATACCTGCCTGGAGACCGGCGCTCACGTAGCCGTCGATACCAGCGGGCCGCCGCTGCAGGCCGTCGCCGACCGCAAGCTCTGGCTTATCAAGCCCAACGCGGCGGAGCTGGCCGAGCTTGTCGGACGAGACCTGCCCGACAGGGACGCACAGCTTGCGGCCGCCCGTGAGCTTGCCCAGCGCATCGAAGTGGTCATCTTTACCAGCGGCGCCGAGGGGGCGTATCTGCTCAGTCCGGACCAGGCCGTTCATGCACACGTCGAGATAGACCCACGGGAAGTCCGCAACACCGTCGGCTGTGGTGACGTTCTGCTTGGCGCGTTCGTCGCGGGGGTGTACGCGGGCAAGGATGTCCGCGAGGCGTTCGCCGAGGCCATCGCGGCCGCCACCGCCGCCGCCTGCCATCTGGTGACCGCGGAATTCGACCCGGACCTGTTCCAGCAACTCAAACAGCGCGTCGAGCTGACTGATCTGTAGCGCTTACCTCTTGCGGCGGGCACAGCCCGACCTACTCTTCGAGTGTCGGTTGGATCAACTCGGAGACGAAATCCCCCACTCGGCGGACTATCTCCTCGCGCGGCGCACCTTCTTCCATGGCGTCGGCGATGCGATGCACGATAGCCGAGCCGACTATCGCGGCGTCGGCGACCTGGCAGACGGTTCGGACCATCTCCGGCCGACTTATGCCGAAGCCGACACAAATGGCAGTATCCGTATGGTTGCGCAGCTCGCGGACGCCTGCGATGGTCGCTTCGGGCAGCTTGTCCCGCTCGCCGGTAATGCCCGCAACCGAGACATAGTAGATAAACCCCCGGCAGTGGTGGGCGATCTCGATTCGCCTCTCCGGCGGGGTGGTCGGTGCGATGAGCATGACGTTCGCCAAGCCGGCGTCGGCGGCCTGCGGCTCGAACTCGCCGGCTTCCTCCAGAGGCGAATCCGGTATCAGCACGCCGTCGAAGCCCACATCGGCCGCCTCAGCGAGGAACCGCTGAACGTCGTAGCGGAACACGATAGAGTAGCTCACCATCGCCACCAGCGACATATTCCCGCCGCCGTCGCGATATGAGCGGACAAGCTTCATGGCGTCGGCTGTGGTGAAGCCTGCTTCAAGCGCCCTGGTGAACGAAGACTGTATGGTAGGACCATCGGCGATGGGGTCGGAAAACGGTATCCCCAGCTCGCAAACCGGCACGCCGCGCGATTCGAAGTCGTGCAGCAGCGCCACGGTGGTCTCGGCGTCGGGAAAGCCCGCCGTAAGGAAAGGCGCCAGCGTTGTTAGCCCGGCCGAGCGCAGCTCGCGAAACGTCCGCACCAGCCGATTGTCGTCCAGTCCGCTCAT
>JBKHJB010000051.1:0-12321 GCA_046538345.1 Phycisphaerae bacterium | reverse complement strand
CGCCTGGTCTTGTCCGGCAGTGGGCTTGTAAGCCGACGAGGGGGGAACTATCATGGTATGGACTGAGTGCACCCACCCATAGGCAGTGCGGGCGCTTTCGACGCGACCTATGATAAGGCCCGTGGGCAAAAGATACCGAAGGCCGTCGAGGCAGGCGAAATGACGGCTTGTCCCACGTTTAGCCCCGCCACCCCTGACAGATACGTACTTTGGTGCCGGAAGCGGCGATTGCGGCAAATGTCGCCACTGTAAGTGCCGATATAGCTTCCGGTGGCTCGGCGCCGCCACGGCAGCCGGGCCTGAAGGAAACCCTGTTTTATTAGCGGGAGCAAGGCAGTATGGCGGCTCCGATAGTGATGGTCAGCAGCTATCCTCCCCGACTCTGCGGCATCGGTACGTTTGCCGAGGAGGCGAGGGAGTTTATCCAGAAACACAACCCCGGCCGCGACGTGCTGGTCATCAGCCACACCGACGGCGAGGGCGACGGGGTTATACCCATCATCGACATGTCGTACCGCAACTGGTGGCGACCGGTCGCGGAGAAGCTTCACGAGTTGCAGCCCCACGCAGTCCACCTGGAGCACGAATACGGGCTTTACGAATACCTCGACGAGCGCGGGCAGGGAGACGCCAACGAGGGCTTTTTGGCGCTTCTGGATGCCATCAACGATCTGCCGACCGTGGTCGAGCCGCACACCGTACACGGCCGCCTTACCGACTTCGAGGCGGACTTCATATTCAAGATGTGCCGCAGGGCGCATGTGGTCCTGTTCAAGTGCCACTATCAGAAATGGCGACTGGACTGGAACTTCACCGGTAGGGGCTGGCCGACTCCGCTGAATGTCATGGTCGTCCCGCACGGCGCCCGGCCCGACCGTCGCTACACGCTCGCGCAGGTCCGACAACTACGTAAAGAGCTGGAGCTGGACCAGGTAGCCCATCTGTCGCAGCACCTCGTCGGGCTTATCGGCTGGATCCAGTCCAACAAGCGATGGGATATCCTCACCAGCATGTGGGAAGAGATAGCCCAGGAAATCCGCGCCCGCAGCGGTCAGGAGTGGGACCTGCTGGCCGCCGGCACCATGCGCGACCCCAACCACCGACGCGACTACGAGCGATACAAGACCCAGGTCGAACTGCTGGAGAAGAAAGGTCTCGCCCACTACTACGAATTCGTACCCCGGGGTGACATCTACTACAAGATGATGGCCGTCTGCGACTTCATCATCCTGCCCAGCACCGACGAGACCCAGTCCGGGACGCTGGCGCGGATAATCGCGCTGAACAAGCCCTTCATCACCAGCGCGCCTATGGAGGGGCTTACCGCCCAGACGCTGGAAAGCCGCGGCGGCGAGCTTTTCACCACGCGGGACATGCTCAAGCGGCACGTAATAGAGCTGGCCTGCAACGAGGGCGCCCGCATGCGGATGGGTAACAACCTCAAGGAGTACCTCGAACAGGTCGTCTCCTGGGACGTGGTCGCCGAGCAGTACAACGAGGCCCACGAACTCGCCCGACAGGCCGTCAAGACCGGCAAACCCGTCCAGCTACCGCTGGAATTCTGAAAAATCGCTTGCCACGGCGTATTCGCCGCCGAACCCGGGCCAATCGCAGTCCACCGCTCGGCCCACGGCGAAAAACCGACAATCAGTCCGTGTCCCTGCCGAGGCGATTGAGGCGTTGCGGCGGTCTTTGCTGTTTGGGGTTTGCGCCTCGGAGTACTTCGTCGAGCTTGTCCACCGCAAATGTCCGCACGCGCCGCCGCTCACCGGGCCAATTTACCCGCTCGCCGGTGTCGCGGTCGTATGGCAGCAGCTTGATGACGGCCTCTGAGGAATCCTCCGGAAGTCCGCCGGGACTGAAGGTGTTCATAGCCCAGGCGGAGTTCTCCCGGGTGATATCAACCGTGTACGGTTTGGCTCCGGGCGAATCGTGTGTGTATATCATGTCCCACTCGTCCTCGCTGTCGCCGGTGGGCACGCCGTCTCTCCCGTCGCGCTTTATCATCAGGCGCCAATGGCCTTTCTCCTCGCCCAGCTCGAAGCGGAACACGGGCTTCTCGACGCAAGGCCGACAGTTCTCAGCTCCGCCCAGTACGTCGGTGAGGTCCAGCAGAATATGCTCGTCCAGCTCCTCGCCACCGAACCACTCGTAGCGGATAATCTCGCCGGCCTTGAACTCGATTACGCACGGGCCCTGCGCGCCCCGCTGCGGGTTGACGTAGTACTCGCTCTGGTCGGTCGCCGGCGAGCTGTCTTCCCACTCTTTGTGTCGGACCGGCAGGAAAAGCACCACGCGGTCGCCGGTTGCGAGATGTGCCAGGTCGGTGTTGTCGCCGTGCTCGAAGTTCGTGTCCTCGTGGGTGTAGCCCATGACGAACTTGAAATTGTGAGGCCGACGGCAGTTCAGCAGAAGCCGCCTGGGCTGAAGATCGTAAGCGATGTTTTCGTGTATGGACACCAGGTTGTGCCGCTCGTGTATCAGCGGCATCTCGGGCCTGGAGCGGTTGTAGTTCATGTACTGGTACAGCCAGAGGAACTCGCCGTCGGGATCGGGCCTGCCTTCGGAATCGGACCAGCGGACGTCGCCGCCCATGTCGATCGAACGTGTCCAGAGGAACGGACCCATCAGGCCCATCAGACCCTCGGAGTAGTCCGGCAGCAATCGTCGCTCGGGGGATACGGCCTGCTCGCTCACCTGCGCACAGGCCGGCTGCACGCCTATCAGAAAAACCAGTACCGCCAGCAACGCTGTCGGAGAAAAACGCATGGACGACTCCTTCAAACTCAGCGGGTTTTTCATACACATCGTGGTGGCTTAAATTGTACCGGGCGACCGCACAGGTCGCCAGAAACTCTCCGCGCAAAGCGCCGCGACGGCCGGGAGCGAGCAGACCGACCGCCGCGGCAGGGCGTAGCGACACATTGCGGATTGCGTCCGCAGGACGTCCCGTGGGGGCGGATTTCAGATTGCCGGTTGTCCGTTCTTACGTTCGTGGCTAGCGCTAGCTGAAATGCCGGTCTCCGTGCGCTTTCCCGACTCCGGGTTTCCCGCTGCGCCGGAATTCCACGTGCCGGGTCATTGGTTACCGGCTATCGGCTACTACTCGACATCACGCCAGGCACTCGGCCAGGTCGTCGGCCGGCTGGTCTATCGCCCGGATGTTCCAGTTGTCCTGCAGCGCCTGCCATACGTTCGGACCTACGAACGCCGGCAGCGACGGACCGACCCGCATATCGCGGATGCCCAGGTGCAGCAGCGTCAGCAATATGCAGACGGCCTTCTGCTCGTACCAACTGAGTATGAAGCTCAGCGGAAGGTCGTTGACGCCGCAGTCGAACTGCTCGGCCAGCGCCGATGCGATGCGGATTGCGGAGTAGGCATCGTTGCACTGTCCGCAATCCAGCAGACGGGGTATCCCGCCGATATCGCCGAACGAAAGCTTGTTGAAGCGGTACTTCCCGCACGCCAGCGTCAGTATGACGCAATCGTCGGGCACCTGCTGTGCGAATTCGGTGTAGTAGTTCCGCCCGGTCTTGGCGCCGTCGCAGCCGCCGATAAGGAAGAAGTGCCGGATGTCGCCGTTCTTGACGGCCTGGACGACCTTCTCGGCCACTCCCATCACCGCGTTGTGCGCAAAGCCGATGGTGATTGTTTTCTCCTCGGCGTCCTCGGCGAAGCCCTCTGCCTTCCGCGCCGCCTCGATGACCGGCGTGAAGTCCTTCGTGCCGTCCGGCGCGGTCTCTATGTGCGTCACGCCGGGCCAGCCGACAAGACCGGTCGTAAAGATGCGGTCCTTGTAGCCGTCTCTCGGCTTCTGGAGACAGTTGGTGGTCATCAGGACGGCGCCGGGGAACTCGTCGAACTCCTTCTGCTGGTCCTGCCAGGCGCCGCCGTAGTTGCCCACGAGGTGCTTGTGCTTTTTCAGCTCCGGGTAGGCGTTGCAGGGCAGCATCTCGCCGTGGGTATAGACGTTGATGCCCGTTCCCTCGGTCTGCTCCAGGAGCATCTTGAGGTCCTTGAGGTCGTGCCCGGAGACGCATATGCACTTGCCCGCGACGGGGGTTATGCGTACCTGGGTCGGCTCGGGGTCGCCGTAGGCGCCGGTGTTGGCCGAGTCGAGCATCTCCATGACCTTCAGGTTCGTCTCGCCGACCTTCAGCGTGGTAGCCACCAGCTCTTCGGCGTCGCTGGGATTGGTCGAGAGATAGTCGAGCGTCTTGTGGAAGAAGGCGTACACGTCGTCGTCCTCGACACCGAGTACGCGGGCATGGTCGGCATAGGCGGCCGTGCCTTTCAGCCCGTAGGTGATAAGCTCCTGCAGGCCCGCGGCGTCATCGCCCAGCGAGTCGATGCGATTGCGAATGGTGCGCTCCCGGCCCTGCTGGAGCAGCTCTTCGCGGTCCTCTGCCGGCGTCAATTCGGCGTCGCCGCCGGGTTGCTCCGGCTCCTTGCCGGCATCTCGGCACGCTTTTTCGTACATCTCCTTCGCCCTGTCGCGAAGCTGTGCCCCGGTGCGGATAAGCTCGACCAGCCGTTCCGGGTCGAAATCCACGTTGGTAACCGTCGCAAACAGCGCCTCGAGTACGAACCGGTCTATCTCCACGTCCCTGGCGCCAAGCTGCCGCGCGCGGTGGGCGTATTGCGAAAGCCCTTCGGTGACGTGCACCAGCAGGTCCATCAGGGTGGCCGCCTCCGGCTCCTTGCCGCAGACGCCCTTTACCGTGCATCCGGTGCCCTTGGCCGTCTGTTCACACTGGTAGCAGAACATGTTCATCTGGCTCATCATGCTGCTCCTTTCATAGTGGTCAGTTCCGCTGAAGTTCTATTTATCCGATCGACCGTCGAGTCCCCCGACGGCCTGTGATATGTGCAATACACCATGTACGAAGTCCGCGTATTCCTTCGTCCAGCGTCGCCCCGCTTCGACGTCCTCATCGCTCGGGCGGGTCCGCACGAGGCGGTCGAACTGCTCTCTCAGACCTTCGCGCACCGCCTGCGTGATTCTATCTGTCAATTCGTCACACGAGCCGTTCCGCAACGACTTGTCCGCCAGCGCCACGGAAGCGGGTATGCTCTCAGCCGGCTTCAGACCCGTGTACGAAGCACCCTCGTTCGCCCGATGGAGCCGAACGGCAGTCTCCAGGAAATACTGCTCCGCAAGCTCACGGGCCTCCGGGCTGGCTTGTGTGGCTCTGACGGTCTGCTCGAATGCCTGCTTGAGCTCCTGCTCCTGCTCGGCCGAAACCCACTTGAGCAAGCGTGTGAGCTTGCCGTCTTCCAGCGACTTGCGGGCGTCAGTGACCACAGGTCCGCCCATCGAGTCGCAGTGCCTCAGCAACAGCAGCACAGCGCCCAGCCTCCAGCACAGGCAACCAGAATGCCGGCTGCAATACCATCTGATCAGACATGCCCGAAACACCACCTTTCAGGACTTCTTCGCCACGCCCGGCGTCTTTATCACCAGAAACCTCGCCGGCGCATCGGCGTTGTTGAATACGCGGTGCGGCACGTCGGCGGGGCTTTCGACAAGCACATCCGCTTCGACGCGCTGCTGTTCGTCGCCGATCTCAATCGTGGGCGTGCCTTCCAATATGTAGAAGCATACATCCACCGGGGTGACGTGGCTCTTGAGCCCCTCACCCGGGCCCAGGCGTATGTGGACTATGTCCGCATTCTCGCTCTGGTGCAGTCGTCGGGCGCTTACGCCGTGCGGGTTCCGTATATCCGATGTCTGTTCAAGCGCTACAGTCTTCATCCTATGCCTCCTTCGTCGCGGGCAAAGCGGTATTGATGGTTCCGTCAACAGATATCTCGATAATCCACAGCGGCGCGTCGCTGCCGGCGCGGGCGAGTGCCCTTCGGGCGATCTCCACAAGCCCGCCGCAACAGGGCACCTCCATCCGCGCGACCGTCACCGACCGGACGTCGTTGCCGGAAAATATCCGCGCGAGCTTCTCCACATAGTCGGCCGAGTCGTCCAGCTTGGGGCACGCCACCGCCAGCGACCGACCCGCCAAGAGCCGTTCGTGGAAGTCCGGCAGGGCGTGCGCGACGCAATCGGCGGAAAGCAGCACGTCGGCGTCCGCCCAGATGTCGCCTTGCTCCGGCAGCAGCGCCAGTTGTACGGGCCAATGCCCCAGGCGCGACTTCACCTGCGAGCCACCGCCACCGGAGTGCTGCGGCGCTTTCGGACGCTCGGCCGTCGCCAACTTACGCATCGCCGTACCGGGACAGCCGCACGCCAGCGGCTCGTCGTCGCTCGGCTGCGACTGTTCGGCGGCGTCTTGCTTCTGACGGGCCTCGACTGCCTGGGGGTCGAACTCCTCGGCCGGTCTTTCCTCTATGGTTATAGCGCCCTTCGGACAGTTACCCAAACAGGCGCCCAGCCCGTCGCAGAGGTTCTCCGCGACCAGCCGTGCCTTTCCGTCAATAATCTGAATCGCGCCTTCGGCACAGGCGGGCACGCAAAGCCCGCAGCCGTCACACTTGTCCTCGTCTATATGGACGATGCTTCGCGTTTTCGCGGGGTTCTTCCTTGTCATCGGTCACGCTCCTGAAGTCGTCTTTACTACCCATGTTTTACGACTTCCAAGAGGCGTACACCTTGACCTGCGTCAATTCCCGCGGGTTTTTCTGCACAAGGCCGCGATTTACCACTGCTGTGCGAGTCGGCGAAGAGCGTCCGCGTCGTGGATAGTGACGGTCCTGCCCTTGACTTGTATGTATCCGGCGTCCGAGAGCTTGCCCAGCGACCGGCTGAGAGTCTCGGGCGTGGTTCCCAGTTGCGATGCGAGTTGGCGCTTGGTCCGCTGGAGTCGGAACTCGCGCCTGCCGTCGGCCTCGGTTAAAAGCGCCGAAGCCACGCGCGAAGGCACGTCCTTCAAGCTGAGCTGCTCTATAAGCCCGGCAAACTCGCGCAGTTTGGCCGAAAGCCCCGCCAGCATCCCCAGCGTCAGCTCGGGCCTGTCGCACATCGCGCGCTCCAGGACCGCTCTGGGGACCTCAAGCACGCGCGCGTCCTCGACGGCCCGCGCCCAGGCCGGGTAGTCGCCCCCGGCGAACATCGCCGCCTCCCCGAAGGTACAGCCGGGCCCGTAGAGATGCAGAGTCTGCTCCTGGCCCTGCGGGGAGAGCTGGAAGATCTTCACCGACCCCTCGAGCACTACGTAGAACTTCTCCGCAGCCCGGCCGGGCTGGAATATCGCCTCACCCTCCGCCACCGACCGCACCGGACAGTCGCGCAGAAGCTCCGACAGCGCGGAATCATCCAGCGCCGAGAACAACGGCGCCCGGGTCAGAACGTCCAAATGAGCACGGGGCAGCTTTGCCATTGGACACCTGAATTGTGTCGCCCAAACACGGGCGGACAGGACCGTCAGACCTCTTTCAGCACGCGGATGAGGGTTTGCAGCGCTTTCTCGAAGTCCTCGTCGGGCGTTGTCAGCGGCGGCGCGAGCCGCAGGACGTTCTGCTTGGCGACGCAGACCAGCAGCCCGTGCTCCATGCACTTGAGCATGACGTCCTTGGCGGCGACAGCCGACTCATCCAGCGCCACGCCGATCATCAGTCCCTTGCCCCGGATTTCCCGCACGCAGGGGACGTTCGCGTCACTGAGTGTCTGCACCACCCATTGGCCTTTCCGCTCGGCCCGGTCGGTGAGGTTCTCCGCCTCGATGAGTTTCATTGTCGCCGCACCGGCCGCTGCGCATAGCGGGTTTCCGCCCATGGTGCAGCCGTGCGTACCGGGAGTGAGCACGTCGGCATATTTATCCGACGCCACGCACGCCGCGACAGGCGCTCCGCCGCCGAGTGCCTTGGCAAGCGTCATGACGTCCGGCTCGAATCCGAAGTGCTGGTGAGCGTACCACTTGCCCGTTCGCGCCGGTGCGGTCCAGACCTCGTCGGCGACCAGGACCAGGTTGTTCTCGTCGCACAACTGTCTCAGACCCGGCAGAAAGTCCTCCGGCGGCATGTTCATGCCGCCCTCGCCCTGGATCGGCTCGACGAACACGCCGGCGGTTTCGTCGTCGATGGCGTCGGAGACGGCGTCGAGGTCGCCATAGGGGACCATCACGCCGCCGGGCATCATCGGCTCGAAGCCGGCCTGGAAGTTCCGGGGGGTGATAGCCAAACCGCCCATGGTCCGGCCGTGGAAACAGTTCTCGAAGCTGATTATCTTGTAACGTCCTTCGCCGGCGGCCTTGCGGACGAGCTTGATGGCGGCCTCGTTCGCCTCGGCGCCGCTGTGACAGAAAAACACCTTCCCGCCGAAGCCGTGCGATGTAATTGCTTTGGCAAGCTCCACCTGCGGTGCGGAGGTAAACAGGTTGCCGTGGCACATGAGCGTCTCGGCCTGGAGCTGGACGGCTCGCACGACCTGCGGGTGACTGTGCCCGCATACCCCCGCGCCGCCGAAGCCGGCGAAGAAATCGAGATACTCATTCCCGTCGGCGTCCCATATGTGCGTGCCGGCTCCGCGGGCCATCGCCATCGGCAGTCGGCCGTAGTTCTCGATGATGTGCGACTTCGTCTGTTCGACTATCTGTGTCTGGTTACCCATTGTTAATGCTCCTGAAAGCGTTCTGTCCGCCACGTGCGCGGAGACGCCCTTGTACGAGCGGACACCGTCGGCGTCAAGTTTCCGCGGTGTGTTATGCGTTGACGACGCGGCCGGGTTTGCATAAAGTGCCCTGTCCGGCTCGTGGTTTTTGCGCGAGCCGTTGCGGAGTAACGCACCAGACGCCGCGCCGCGTCGGCGCCGGCGGTGAGACCTCCAACGGAGCGAAGGACAAGATGGCAGAAGACACCCAAGAACCCCAGGCCGGCGATCAGGCCGAGCAGCAGGCGCTTCCGGAGAACCAGGTGGACGTCGAGGACGCCGGGACACTGAAAAAGAAGGTCACCGTCACCATCCCTCGTGCGAAGATCGACGCCAAGTTCGACGAGATGTTCGGCGAGCTGCGGGAGCAGGCGCAGATACCGGGCTTTCGTGTGGGGCATGCGCCGCGCCGGCTCATCGAGAAACGCTTCCAGAAGGAAGTCAGCGAGGACGTGCGCAACGCGCTTCTCGGAGAATCCATCGGCGACGCTATCGAAAAGGCCGAGCTGAAGACCCTCGGCGAGCCGGATATCGACCTCGATAATATCGAGCTGCCCGACAGCGGCGAGATGAGCTTCAGCTTCGAGGTGGAGGTCGCGCCGGAGTTCGAGTTGCCGGATCTGGAGAGTATCTCGGTCGAAAAGCCCACGATGGAGGTCACCGACGAGCGGATCGACGAGCACCTCACCCAGATGGTCCAGTCGCAGGCGAACTACCAGGCCACCGACGAGCCAGCCAAGAAGGGTGACGCGGTCACTGTGGACGCGACCATCTCCGGCGAAGGCATCGAAACGCTCCAGCGAGAGGACCTGGAACTTCGTCTCGCGGCCGGTCAGGTAGAGGGCATCCCGCTGCTGGATCTGCCCGATAAGCTGGAGGGCAAGTCTGCGGGCGATACCGTCGAGGTTACGGCCACCGTGCCGGACTCCCATCCCAACGAGGACTGGCAGGGCAAGGAAGTCACCATCGAGCTGACCGTCAAGCAGGTCCGCACGCGTTCGCTGCCGGAGATAGACGACGAATTCGCCGCATCTATGGGCTTCGACTCGCTGAAGGACCTTCGTGAGTTCATGGCCCGGCAGATGGAACACCGGCTCGAGAATGAGGTCCAGCGACACATGCGGGACCAGGTGTGCGAGTATCTGCTGGAAAATACCGATTTCGAGGTGCCCGAGGGCGTCGCCAAGCGCCACAGCGCGCGCGTGCTCCAGCGGCGGTACGTTGACCTGCTCTACCAGGGCGTGCCCCGCGAGCAGATAGACGAGAACCTCGCCCAGCTACAGGCCGAGGCGACCCAACAGGCGGAAACCGACCTGAAGCTGTCGTTCATACTCTCCAAGGTTGCTGAGCAGGAAGGCATCGAGGTTGACGAGGCCGAGGTCAACGCCCGCACCGCCCAGATGGCCGCTTCTTACGGCCGTCGGCCGGAGCGCCTGCGACAGGAGCTGGAAGCCGAGGGCAATCTCGAGCAGGTCTCCGAGACGCTGCAGGAGGAAAAGGCGCTGGATAAGCTTCTTGCCGACGCCACGGTGACCGAGGTTTCTGAAGAGGAGCTTCGCAAGCGACAAGAGGAAAGCTCCGAGCAGCAGGGAGACGAGGCGAACAAGGCCGGCAAAAAGAGCAGCGCGAAGAAGTCTTCCAAAAAGAAGAGCTCCGCGAAGAAAAAGTCCTCGTCGGACAACAAGAAGAGCGAAAAGAAGGATGAGGAATAGATCCGGCGACCCGCAAAGCCGCGGGAAACTTTTGGAGTAAAACTATGACCGCATCGCCGCGAGGGCGCAGCGAGGCATATCGTGAATACGCGTACCGCCGCGAGATGACGCTGGAAGAGCGTCTCGCGGAGGAGCGAATTCTGTTTCTATGGGGCGAGATCAGACCCGAAATCGCCGGGGGAGTGATTATGCGTCTGCTGGAATTGCAGGCCAAATCGCCCGACCGCGATATCAACCTGTACATAAATTCGCCCGGCGGGTCAGTGGACGACACATTGGCGATTTACGACACCATGCAGTTCGTCAACTGCGATGTCGCCACCTACTGCGTGGGTCACGCCGCCAGCGGAGCGGCCGTCATCCTCGCGTCGGGCACCAAGGGCAAGCGGTTCGCCCTGCCCCACAGCAAAATCATGATCCACCAGCCCTGGGGCGGGGTTACCGGGCAGGCGGCGGACATTGAAATCCAGGCCGAGGAAATCCTCAAGGCCAAGCGTATGCTTAACGAGCTTCTCGCGACCCACACCGGGCGCGACGTGGGTCAGATCGAGCAGGAGACCGAGCGCGACCGCTACATGACTCCATCCGAAGCCCACGAATACGGAATCGTTGACGAGATCGTCGAGACCAAGCCGGAGAAGTCCGACTAGCCGCGGACGCCGCGGAAGGAACCGACTGAACATGGTCCAGAACCAGCAACTCGTACCCATAGTAATTGAGCAGACCGGCCGTGGTGAGCGTAGCTACGATATTTTCAGTCGGCTGCTGCGGGACCGGATCGTCTTTATCGGCGGCGGGATAAGCGACGAGGTGGCGAACCTGGTCGTCGCGCAGCTTCTGTTCCTCAGCAATGAGGACCCCACGGCTGATATCAGCGTGTATATCAACTCACCCGGCGGGTCGGTATCGGCGGGTCTGGCGGTCTATGACACAATGCAGTTCGTCCGCCCGGACGTGGCGACCTATTGCGTGGGCCTCGCCGCGTCGATGGGCGCCGTGCTCCTGGCGGCGGGGACGGCCGGGAAACGCTTCTGCCTGCCCAACGGGCGGGTGCTCATACACCAGCCGCTGATCCGCGGCGTTCTCACCGGGCCGGCGACCGAGCTGGACATCGAAGCCCGTGAGATTATCCGGCTTCGGAAGAAGATATACAGCGTCCTGGCGAGCCACACCGGCCAGAGCGTCGAGCAGATAGAGAAGGACTGCGACCGGAACAAGTGGCTGCACTCCGAGGAGGCGGTCGAGTACGGCTGCGTGGACCGCATCCTGGAGCGCATGCCGGAACCGCCCAAAGGCGACAGCGGAGAGACAGAGAAATGATCCGCACCGGCGGCCCATCGCCACTGTTCGGAACCATCCTGATAACGGTGGTCCTGACCTCGGCCGCCCTGTTAATCGGATGCAACGACACGACGGGCAAGGTGGGAGTTCTCCACGACCGCATCGCCGATGCGGAAGACCGGGCCGATAAGCTCCAGCGCAAGAACACCGAACTCCGCGCCGAGCTGAACGCCCTTCAACAGCAGGTCGAGACGCTACAGGAAATCGGCCGGGACCGACTGGAGAAGCTCTACACCGTCGAGCGGATCAAACTGGGCCGTCACACCGGCGCCGTTGACCTCGACGACGATGCCGGAGACCACGAAGGCGTAAAGGTTTTCCTCCAGCCGGTGGATGATCAGGGGGACGCCCTCAAGGCCGCCGGAAGCGCAACGGTGGAGCTTTACGATCTCGCCGCACCACAGGGAGAGAACCTTATCGGACGATATGAATGGTCCGTAGAGGAACTCACTGAGCAGTGGTACGGGGGTTTCATGGCCTACCACTACGCCTTGGAGTGCGAGTGGGAGACACCACCCGCCCACGACGAAGTCACCGTCCGCGTCGTGTTCACCGAATACCTCACGGGCAAAACCTTCACCGCTCAGACCGTCTGCTCAGTCCGCCCGGGTTAGTGAGCGCGTAGCAGGGCATTCCTGTATTCATGTAACCGCTGCGGCCCTTCCC
>JBKHJB010000268.1:0-2636 GCA_046538345.1 Phycisphaerae bacterium | reverse complement strand
TCGTCAATTCAAGATTGTTTTGGACAAGAGTGGCATGGAATATCGGCGTAGCGGCTTGGTCAATATACCCGCGGCGATGCTGTTTGTGCTGACGGCGGCCTGGTTGCTTGCTTTGGCAGCTTTGGCCGGCGCTGCGGAGCCAAATTCGCCGGTACTTGCGGAATACTCGCCCTGGCGTTGTTGGCCGGTTTGGCGGACTGGCGTCTATCGAAACGACGACGAGGTCATCGATGGCAACTGGCGATGGACGCGGCGCATCACGCCCACGCCCACGCCCCCGGAGGAATGGACGGACACGGATTTCGACGATACCGGCTGGCAGAGGACCAGCGGACCGTTCTTCGAAGGACAGGCCGGTCCTCAGGAGCACCTCGGACACGGACAGGAAGAGCCAACCACCATCGCCAACATCTGTCTGCGCGGGCGGTTTGTGGTGCACGACCCCCGGAAGCTGGAAGAGCTGCGCCTTACGCTGGTCTATCGCGGCGGAGTTGCGGTCTATATCAATGGTCACGAGGTAACTCGCAGCCACCTGCCCGATGGCAAGCTTGACGAAACCACACTCGCCGATGACTACCCGCTCGACGCCGCCAGGCCAGACCCGCGATGGTCGCCCGAGACCGCACCTGAGGCAAAGAGCCGTCGTCTCAGGAAGATCAGCGACGTCTCGATCCCGGTTGAACGCCTCCGCAAGGGTGTGAACGTCCTGGCTGTTCGCCTTCACAGATCACCGTATCCCGCCGAAGCCATGGAAAAGCACAGCCGCCTGGACGCCTGGGCGACAGTGGGTTTACACCAGCTTCGTTTGTCCGCAACGCCCGCGGGTTCGGTGGAAAGCAACAGCGAGCATCCCCCGCAAACGCAGGTATGGACGGCGGATCCGACGGACGAGGTCGACTCCCAGGTTAACATGCCCGAACCCGTCCAACCGGGCGATGGCGTTAACCCGATTCGTCTGATCGTTCCGCGCAACGGCGTGACCTCAGGCCAGGCGGTGGTCTCCGCGCCTCGAGCTTTGCGTTCAGTCTCCGCCGGTATTTCCGAGGCGGTCGGACCTTCCGGGGCGACGATAGAAGCCAACGCCTGGCGAGTTCGCTACGCCGCACGAACCACACCGCGGGCGAACTTCTCGGCCCCACGCTTCGACGCCCTGCTGGACGAAGCGCCCGGCGGTCAGAGCGTCCAACCTGTTTGGGTGACGGTGCGCGTTCCGCGCGACGCGCGCCCTGGACTCTACGAAACGACCCTGCGCATTCGGGCGGACGGACTGAATGGCGCAGTCGAAGTTCCCGTGGAGCTGACGGTCGTGGACTGGACACTTCCAGACCCCGCCGAATACAGCAGCTTCGTGAGTTTGAACCACTCTCCCAAGAGCGTGGCGCGGCAGTACGGCGTGAGGATGTGGTCGCAGCAACACTTGGAGCTGCTCGCCCCATCGATGAAACTGATGTCGGAGCTTGGCAACAACGTGCTGTTCGTCGAGCTTATCCATCCGACGTTCTTCGCAAACGAGCATGGAGTGATCGTCTTCCGCGAACAGCGCGGCTCAATGGTGCCGGACTTCCGCTATTTCGACACATTCCTGGACCTCTACGCCGAACACGTGGGCGAGCCGAAGAAGCTGGTGCTTTACGTCTGGGAGCCGAATCTCGAGCCGGGTCGCGGCGAACCCGCCGAGACCGTGACACTCTCGCGCCTGAACGCCGACGGTGCGCTGTCCCACTTCGAACACCCCATGTACGGCCGGGAGGGAAGCGAGCCGCTCTGGCGCGAGGTGATGGACGGCGTGAAGCAGCGGATGCGCGCCCGCGGCTGGAGCGAGCACAACCTGGTGCTGGGCGTGGGCAGCGACCGCCGCCCGTCGGCGCGGACCGCTGAGTTCTTCGCGGAGATAGCGCCGTGGGCTAAGTGGGCAATCTTCACGCATGGCCGCGGAGACCCCGGCATCCGCGACGACCGGTTGACGATAGGTGAACTGGAAATCGGTTATCTGGAGTACCCCTACGGTCACGGCCGCGCCGGAAGGAGATCGGACACCATCCTCGGCGGATGGAAGGACCTCGACGCAAACGTGCACAAGGTCTATTGCGGTCGCGCCTGTATGACCGAGCACGGTCCGCTGCACAACTATCGCGCCTATGGCGACGTCGCGGTCGCCGGTTCGTCCAACGGTTTCGGTCGTCTCGGTATCGATATCTGGCCGGTGCGCAAGGACGACGATGACCAGCCCCGCCGGGCGGTTCACGGAACCGGAGGATGGGGAAACCTCTACAGGCACAACCCACGCTCGATCGCCTATCCCGGCGCAAACGGTGCAATTGGAAGCATTCGCTTCGAACTGCTGCGGGAAGGTCTGCAGGAGGCCGAAGCGAGGATATTCATCGAGAAGGCAGTGACGGACGATGAAACGGCCGATTTTCTCGGAGAGGAAATAGCCCGCCGCTACGCCGAGCTCAGCAGGGAACGCCTCGCCTACCGCAACGCCGGCGGGGACCTGCACCTCGGCCCGGACTGGATGGACCGCCTGGAGGCGCTGTACCGCCTGGCCGCCGAGATTCAGCACAAGCTCGACACTCGTTAAGGCACTCCAACGAGAGCGGACACAGTATTACCGCCGGCTGAATAAGTTACTGCTA
>JBKHJB010000267.1:0-2638 GCA_046538345.1 Phycisphaerae bacterium | reverse complement strand
CCGCATTTCGGGGGCTTGAACACCGCGCCGCTTCTGGTACACTGTCGGTTTCGCAAACAGCTGACATCAGGACCAGAGGTAGCGGACCATGAAGAAAGATATCCATCCAGAATACGGCGAGATTACGGTTACCTGCGCGTGCGGAGCGAAGATAGTGACCTGCTCGACGCTGGGGCAGGACACCAGCACGGAAATCTGCTCGAACTGCCACCCGTTCTACACCGGCCGGCAGAAGTACGTCGATACCGCGGGCCGCGTGGAGAAGTTCCAGCGGAAGTACGGTCAGGACTACTTCAAGCCGCGCGAGACCGGCGGCAAGAAGAAATCCTCCCGCAGTTAGCTGACCAGCAAACCCAAAGCGCCGACAGAATGCCCGCGCGGGCGGTCGGCGTTTTTGTATGTCCTGGAATTCAGCGGTGCAACGCATTTGACCATGTCCGAAGGCGACACATTCATTGAGAAGCTCGAGGAGATCGAGCGGCACTACGTGGGGCTATCCGAACAGATGAACGACCCGGAGATAGCTTCGGACGGTCAACGTATAGTCGAGCTGTCCAAGGAGCACGCCCGCCTGGGGCGTATCGTCGAACCGTATCGACGCTATAAACAGCTCGCCGAGGAGCTTCGGGATGCCGAATCGCTGGCGGCCGCCGACGACGGCGACGATGAGATGCGCCGGCTGGCGGAGTCGGAAGTCGAGCGTCTTCGGCCGCTGGTCGAGCAGGCCCTGGAGGACGTCAAAGGACTGCTCGTAATGAGCGACGACGAGCAGATCGACTCGCTCATAATGGAGATTCGCCCCGGCACCGGCGGGCAGGAGGCATCGCTTTTCTGTGCGGACCTGCTGGGTATGTATCGGCGTTACGCGGAAAGCAAGGGCTGGTCGTTTGAGTTGCTCACAGCAAGTCCGACGGAAGTGGGGGGCTATCGGGAAGTCGTCGCCAACGTCCGCGGCGATGGTGCGTGGAGCCGGCTTGGCTACGAGGGCGGCGGTCACCGCGTGCAGCGTGTTCCCCAGACCGAGACGCAGGGACGCATCCACACCTCCGCCGCTACAGTGGCGGTCCTTCCGGAACCGAAGAACATTACCGTGGACATCGACTGGGACGGCGACGTGGAAGAGCATGTCAGCCAGGCGGGGGGTCCCGGCGGGCAGAACGTCAACAAGGTCGCCTCGGCCATCAAGCTGGAACACGTACCCACGGGCATAACGGTTTCCATGCGGGATGAGAAGTCCCAACACAAAAACCGCGCCAAGGCGCGGCGGATACTCTCGGCGAGGGTGCTGGAGCACCACCGAAGCAAACAGCAGGCCGCCGAGGACGCCGCCCGAAAGGCCATGATCGGCTCCGGCGACAGGTCGCAGCGCGTGCGGACCTACAACTTTCCCCAGAACCGCTGCACGGACCACCGCCTCAAGGGCGAAGGCCAGGAAGGCGCCAACTTCAACCTCGAACGGGTTATTGCCGGCGATCTCGACCCGCTCATCGACGCACTGATTGCCCGGGACAAGGCCGAGCGCCTCGCGAGCTTCGCCTGAGCACCTGACGCCGTAAAGGAAACAGAATTGACTACCGGTTCCACGGACCTTCCGAACTCAGACGGACCGAAAAGTCGCCTGACGTACCGGCCTATGGTGCTGATACCCCTGGCGATAGCCGCGGCTCTGGTGATTGCCTGGCTGAGTCCGGAAGTTTTTCACGACATGCAGATTTGGCTGGAGGTCCCCGCGCCTTGGCTGGTGGGCCTGGTTGCCGCTATCTACCTCGTGCGTACGGCAAAGACGCTGAACCCATTGTACGTGCTGCTGGCGGCTTTGGCCTTCGTGTTTACGCTGCGGGAGATACACTTCGGCTGGATGGACAAGGGTGTTTATATCGGAGCCGCCGCCATCGCCGTCTGCGCGGTGCTGTGGCGACGCAGACTGGCCGAGCCGCTGCGCGATTTGCGCCACAGCTCCTGGCTGTTGGCGACGGTTGCCGCTTACGCGGTCGCGGTGATGATCGGCCGAAGGTTCTTCAAGTTCATTCCCGGCGAGCACGACATACACCGCTCGCTGGAGGAATGGGCCGAAACGGTCGCCCATCTGATGTTTCTGGTGACGGCGATAATGGGTGGTTGGCGGAAGTTTCCCCGCTTCAATGCCAAAGCCCGGTCGAGCTGAACCGCTAAGATCGCTCTATTCCAGAATTTCCAGCAGACGCTCGGTCAGTACGATGTGCTTTCGCTTCTGACGGCGCATCTGAGCTATCTGCTCCCGAGAATCGGCGTCGGAGACATACCCCGCCAATTGGGCGTAAATCTGCTCGGCCTCCCGCTGCTGGTCGAGCAGCTTCTCGAACTGCTCTCTGAGCATTTCCTGCTCAAGCACCGTCATCGTCCTTTACGTACTTGCCCGCCAGTTGCGCCGCCTGGTCGCGATGGATATTGGTCTCCTCGCGAAGAGCGGCGAGTATGGCGTAAACTTCGGCCCGCTGCTCGGAGTCGAAACACTCAGCGCGTGAGATTTCATCGGCGGCCGCATCCAGCTTCGCCGCCAGCCGCTGCTCCACGGCCGCCGGGTTCGGCATATCCTGATTGTCGGGCGTGTTCAAACCGGTCACGAGCGCGTCTCAATCCTCATCGTAGAAAGTACAGA
>JBKHJB010000266.1:0-2639 GCA_046538345.1 Phycisphaerae bacterium | reverse complement strand
CTACTCCCTGGTGGGCGTCCAGCCGAAGCTGTTCAGCGCCTTCATGTAGTTCGCCCGCTCGAAGGCGCCCGGCTCGGGGGATTTTTCGTGGCTCATCACGCCCTTCATCTGCGAGACGGATTCGTAGCCCACGCTTTCCATCACTTCGATAAGCTCGGCCTTTACGGCGGACATCCTGTCCGCGCCGCCGGAAAGCAGCGCCGAGCAGAGCATCGCCACGTCCGCCCCGGCCAGGAGCATCTTGGCGGCGTCGCGCCCGGTGTGGATGCCGCTGGTCGCCGCCAGCGAGCATTGCAGGTGAGGCCGGAGTATTGCCATCCACCTCAGCGGCAGGCGCGAGTCGTACGACCGGCTCAGTTCCAGCGACGGCGTCGCCTGGAGGTTTTCGATGTCGATATCGGGCTGATAGAAGCGGTTGAACAGCACCAGCGCGTCGGCGCCGGATCGCTCGAGCTTTTTCGCCGTCGCCACCGGCGCGGAGAAGAAAGGCGAGAGCTTCATCGCCACGGGGATATCCACGACCGACTTCACCGCCTGCAGGACGCCCTCGTATGCATTTTCAATTGTATCGGCCGTCGCGTCGGGACTGGTCGGCAGGAAGTACACGTTCAGCTCGACGGCGTCGGCGCCTGCCTGCTGCATCTGCCGGGCGTACGACGTCCAACCGCCGGCGGATACCCCGTTCAGCGAGCCGATGACGGGCACGTCCACCGCCTTTTTCAACTCGGCGATATGCTCGATATACTGCTCCGGACCGGTGCTGTAGTCGCCGGGGTCGGGGAAGTACGTAAGCGACTCGGCGAAACGCTCCGTACCGTATTCGAGGTAATGCTCCAGCTCGGCGGCCTCGTGGGAAATCTGCTCCTCGAACAGAGACCACATCACGATCGCCGACGCGCCGGCGTCGACCAGTCGCTTTGCGGTATCAATGTCCCTGCTCAACGGCGAGGCGGATACGACCAGCGGCGAGCGAAGTTTCAATCCCATGTAAGCGGTGGACAGGTCCATCGGCTAACTCCTTTCGCGTGCTTGTTATCTACTTTCCTCATCATAGCCCCGCGTTTAGGCGGTTCCAACCTGCCTGCTCCGCAGCACCTCCTCGATCGTCCGGCGGAAACGCTCGGGATCGTCCGGCGTGAACAGCAGCGGGGGCCTCTGGCGGCGGGTGAGCATCACTATGCCGTCGGGACGCGTGACCATCGCGCGATACCATTGTCCGTCGCCGGTTCTGAAAAGGGCGAAGAATCCGAATATGCCCCGCGAGCCCCACAGGCGCCGGGGTCGGCCGATTTCCTCCCAGTTCGCCATGCGCACGCCGGTGATGGCGCTAAGCTCGAGGTTCCACTTCTTGAAAGGATGCACAAAACGCATGTGTCGCGGGTGTATCTCGATCCGCAACGGTCGGAGGTGCCCCAGCACATTCGCTCCGGGTACGGACGCCACGCCCAGCGCGAGGACGGCGTATATGAGATGCTGAGGCCAAAGCTCCGTTACCGCCAGGACGAAAAGCGCGACCAGCCCGAAGCCCGTCAGGTACACGCCGGTCAGCACGCGATAGCCGGCGGACATGGGGGCGGGTTTGAAAGATTCCACCGATTCGCTCATAGGCCTTCCGTTCACGATCAGCCCCCGCACAAAGCCCTTTGCGGGCATAAAAACGGCCGGGCGGGGACTGCTCTGATTCCCGTCCGGCCCGGCTCTCCCGAATGCGGCCGAGAGGATTCGAACCTCCACGCCCTTGCGGGCACAGGCACCTGAAGCCTGCGCGTCTGCCAGTTCCGCCACGGCCGCGACTTCGAACGCTACCTCCCTGATACTATCAATCTAAGCTTCACCCGCGGAAAGTCAACCCCAACCGACGAACGATGCGAGCAATTGGCTCAAACATCCAGCTTCAGGTCATCGACGAGGCCGTCGATTCTGCTCATCTCCTCGTCGGACAGCTTCAACTCCGCGGCGGCTGCGTTCTGCTCGGCCTGGTCGGCGTTGCGCGCGCCCACCAGGGCGGCGGTGATACCGGACCGATGTATCGTCCAGTTGATAACGATCTGCGCGAGAGTCGCGTCGTGGGCGTTGGCGATGGGGCGGACTTTCTCCAGAAAATCCAGCACCCGCTTGCGATTTTCCCTGGAGAACAACGGAGTTCGCGAGCGGTGGTCGTCTTCGGGGAATTCGCGGTCCAGCGTGACCTTGCCGGTCAGCAGCCCGCGCTCCAGCGGACTATAGACGATAACGCCGATGCTGTTGTCGCGGCAGTGGGGGATAACGTCCTTCTCCGCACCACGGTTGACCATACTGAACGGCGGCTGGGCGGCCGCCAGCGGCACGACGTTGTTGGCCGCCTCTATCTCCTCTACGGAGAAGTTGCTCACGCCGGCGGCGAGTATCTTTCCGTCTTTGAGCAGCTTGTCTATCGCCTCGAACGTCTCCTCGACCGGCGTGGAACGGTCGCGCCAGTGACACTGAAACAGGTCGATGTAGTCGGTGCCGAGGCGTTTCAAGCTCCGCTCGCACTCCTCGATGACGCTGTCGGGTTTGGCGTACTTGTGGATAGTGATGGGGTTGCCTTCGTTGTCCTGCGTGTCGAAGTGCTCCACGCCCCCGGCGTCGATATCCCATCGCAGCCCGTATTTGGTGAG
>JBKHJB010000265.1:0-2641 GCA_046538345.1 Phycisphaerae bacterium | reverse complement strand
CTCTTCGGTAAGGAGGCCAATAACTCTGTAATTTATCCGTCACATACTACTAGTCGAACGTAGGTCTGCGGGGCGTTCCCTGCTCATCGGCGGTATCGGCCGACGACGCCCGCGGAGATTCCGCCTCGTCGGTCGGTGGTATGACCAGGGTCTGGCCCGGCTTGAGGGAACCACTGTCCACTCCAGGGTTTGCCTTCTGAATCAGCGTCCAGAGCGTTCCGTCGCCATAGACGTCCTGGGCGACTCCCCAGAAGCCCTTGTCGCCTTCCTGCACCGTGTAAGTCCTGTCTTCGGAAGAGCTTCTGCCGGAGCCGGTTCGGCGGGCCTGCTCTGGTGTGTCCGCCTCGACCGGTTTGTGCGGGATAATCAGCTTCTGACCCGGGCGGAGTGAGCCGCTGTCGGCCTGGGGGTTTTCCTGGGCAATCACATGCCCGTACTTGCCCGTACCATAGACCTTCTGCGAGACGCCCCAGAATCCCAGGTCGCCTTCCTGGACGGTGTAGATCCTCCTGCCTCCGGAAAGCGTACGAACACTTCCCGGGGTGGAGTCCGGCGCGCCGGCGGAAGAACGATCTTCGGCCGGCAGGGCGGGTACGCGCAGGCGTTGTCCCGCCCGGAGGGCGTTGCTGTCAACGTCCGGGTTGGCGTCGCGAACCAACTGCCAGTGTTTGCCGTGTCCGTAAACCTTTTGCGAGACAGCCCAGAAACCGTCGTCGCCCTCTTGCACCACGTACGTCCTCGGTCGATCGGTGGTGGGTCGGTCAACCGCTACAGATCTGTCAGACCTTTCGGTTTCGTCTCGCTGGGTGGCCCTGTCTCGGCTGCTCAACGGCGTGGTCTGTCGGTCTTCAAACGGAGTCAGCCGTGGGGGGCTGTATCGCCTGGTCACCCGCAACACCTCCTGCTGACTGGGCGTTTTCTGTTCGGACGGGGCGGTACCGGTGGTGGTTTCTCGTCCTTCGTCCGCCGTCGGGCGCGTGGTTGCCGAGTCCTCGTCCCGGCGACTACTGCTCCGCTGCCCGCCGGTGGTGGGGATGATATCCTGCTGCGAGTCATCCCTGTGGACGATATTCCTGTCGCTGCTGTCCTGGGCTTGCTGGTCGGCGACAGTGCCGGGGGTATCGGTATCGGTGCTTTCTCCGCCGGTGAAGACGAAGTAAAGAACGGCCAATGCGACGACACAAAGCCCCACGGCTATCCCGATTTTTACGTCCCTGCGCATTTGAATGGCTCCTGGACTGCGCGGCCGCGGTGCGTGATTCCTTAGCAGGCCATATTATTACCAGCGGACCGTGCGAGGCAAATGAAAAGTCCGCCATCTCCCCTTGCTACCGTCGTGAAGCCGAAAGTGCGCCGGCGGTTTGGCGGGCGATCATCAACTCCTCGTTCGTGGGGACTACCCAAACGTCCAGGGACGAGTTTTCGGCGGTCACAGGTGCGGCCTTGCCGCCGACGGCAGCGTCATTAGCGGCGGAGTCGAACACTGCTCCGAGCCGGTCGATGGCGAGGACAACGCGCGATCTTATCTCGCGGGAATTCTCTCCGATTCCGCCGGTCAGGACGACCGCGTGGACCTCAGGCAGCACGGTGTAATAGGCGCCGATGTACTTAGCGACGCGATAGACGAACATATCGACGGCGAGTTCCGCCCGGCGGTTTCCACGTTCGGCGGCGGCCAGCACGTCGCGCATGTCGTCGGTGGCGCCACTGACAGCGAGCAGCCCCGACCGGAAGTTCAGCGCCTCGTCTATCTGTTCGGGGGAGAACCCCAGCCGCTGCATATACAGTATCGCGCCGGGGTCCAAATCGCCGCTGCGGGTGCCCATCATCAGTCCTTCCATGGGTGTCATACCCATGGAGTGGTCAACGGCGCGGCCGGCTTCGACGGCGGTCATGGAGCAGCCCCCGCCGAGATGGACGGTGATGAGGTTGGTTTCTTCCGGCCGGCGGCGGAGCAGCTCGGTTGCTCGCAGGGCAACGTATTGATGGCTCAGTCCGTGGAAGCCGTATTTGCGGACGTGATGGTCTTTGTACCAGCTTTCGGGAACGGCGTAGCGGAAAGCGTGCTCCGGAATTGTGGTGAAAAACCCGGTGTCGAAGACGGCCACCTGAGTCGCTTCCGGCAGCGCCTTTCGGGCGGCCTGGATACCGGCGAGGTTACGGGGGTTGTGCAGCGGCGCCAGCTCCGCTCCGCGCCGGATTGTTTCCAGGACGCGGTCGTTCACCACCTCCGCTACGAGCGGGTCGCATCCGGAATGGACCACGCGATGTCCCACCGCGTCGATATCCGTGGCATTCCGCAGGACCGGCTGCTCGCCTTCGACAAGGGTCTCCAGCACCCGGGCGATGCCGGCGGCATGGTCTTCGTGGCGGAACCCGGCGCTGCGGCTGTCGCCACCGCCGGGGGAAAGCTGCCCATCGGCAAGAGACCTTTCTTCGGGCATTGCGAAAAGCTCATACTTGATAGAGCTGCTACCGCAGTTAATGACGAGTACTTTCATTTCGGTCCTGCCGGGCCGGGGGTTTTGTGCCTGTATACCTGTCCGGTAAGCTTTGGTGCCCCTACTGTCAAGATGTCGCCGGCGGTGAGCCGTGTAAATAGTTGTGTGTAAGTTTGCGTTGGGATGGTCACGCGGCTGAG
>JBKHJB010000050.1:0-12392 GCA_046538345.1 Phycisphaerae bacterium | reverse complement strand
GAGGGGTCCACCGTCAGGTGCGGAAGCTCCAGGTCCCCGCCGGCTGACTGCGACGGTCGGGTTGCGGCAACCTCTCCAGCGCCATGGGCCGATGCGGCTGCCGCCAGAACCACCATTACCACTGCCGCGATATTTCCGGCATTCATAATATTCTCCCCGAGCCGCTGAAATATGCCGGGCCGCATGTCCTCTGAAGGACGTGCGGCCCGGTGCTGTCAATCTGTGGCTGTGACGATGTTGTCACGGCAACATCGGTTCTTCCTGATATAGTTCCTCGTGCTGTTCCGCCTCGTCCCGGATGATGATCTTGGGCTTTACGAGTATCAGCATCGAATACTCGTCCCTGGCTTCGCCGCGGTTGGTGAATGCCCGGTTGAGCACAGGTATCTTGCTGATAAGCGGAACGCCCTGCTCGCGCTCGGTGCTACCGGCGAGTTTCTGACCGCCGATGAGCAACGTCCCGCCGTCGGGCACTGTAACGCTAGTCTGAACGGCTTGACTGCTCAACCTCGGCTGAGAAATAGTCAATTCTTCGCCGGTAACGGGATTAGACCCAACTGGGAACGTATCGAGTGAGATAAGGTCCGATATCTGTGGCTGGAGGTTCATTGTCACGTACCTGCGGTCGGCCGATACGGTCGCCTGCACATTCAGGACCGTACCAAACGTCAGAGTCTCGAAATCATACTCGAACGTAGTGGTGACAAACGCTTCGTCACCTACGTCAATCGTGTCCGTGTCGACATCCACGTCGGAGACGTATTGCATCTCGGTCGTCATCGCCACATTCGCCTGCTGTCCGCTCATAAGCGTAAGACGCGGCGCGTTCAGCGTTCGCGAGCCCTCGTGTGCCTGGATCGCCTCGACCATGAAGTCCACCTGGATGTCATCCAGGATGGTACCGGCGACCGTGAAGGGCGTAGCCCCGCTGAACGATCCCCCCGCTCCCGAGCCGCTGCTCACAGCCCCGGTCCACGTGGAGGCTATAGGTCCGGCGGTGACGGGCGTGACGGAATTGCCGCCCGGCTTGCCGGCGCCCCAGCCCGATGCGGTCGGATTCCACGTACCGGTATCAGGGTCAAGGAATCCTGTAGTCGGTATTGTCGCGCCGGTCCACGGGTCAACCGTCTGCGATGAGCCGAGCCGCGAGCCGATGTTGAAGTAGAAGTCCAGGTTGACTCCGATATTGTTTAGGAAGCTGCTGCTGACCTTGATAAACCGCGCCTCGATTGACACCTGCAACTGGGCGGCCTCGCGGAGCTGGTTCAGCAGATTCACAATCGACCGGTGGTTCTCAGCGGTTTGCGTGATTACGAGCTGACCGCCCAACTGACGAATGGAGCCGATATCACCCGTAGGCCGCCATGAGTTGGGGTCTATGGTCTCCTCGATCAGCGTCATAATCTCCTCGGTCATCACCTCACGGGACGATCCTTCGCCGTCGCCGTCGCCACCGCCAAAGAGGGAAGAACCCCCATCGCCACCGTCACCGTCGTCACCCGTATCACCAAGCTCCATGTCTGGCGCTTCAAAGTCCACCACGGGATGGATGAGGTCGAGTATGTCATACACCCGCGTATGGGTCCTGCGAGAGAGGTCCTCCCGCGAGGAAATGGTTATCACGCCCTCGTCTATAACGAAAGCCAGCTCCCCCGTGGTGCCGCCGACATCATCCAGAACCGTTCGCAGGACCTTCTCGAACGACACATTCGTCAAGCTGACGTTAACCGGGACACTCTGGTCGATGCCGAGTGTCTCCAGCGAGTTCCAGTTCACGTAAATGTTCAGACCGGAAACTTCCCGCAGGAATTCAACCACGTCATTGAAGGCGATGCCGTCAAACTCGACGCTCTGCAGGACCGTGTCCTCCATTTGACGTCGCACGGTGCGGTCGCGCTGCGACTCGGCAGCGGCGCCCCCGGCGCCTTCCCTCCGCGCGGTCAGTTCCTTCCAGTCCTTCGGATACCGCAGCAGCTCGTGCCAGGGAGTCTGGGTCCTCAGGACGTCCAGCATCAACTTCTGCTCTTCGCGGTGCCACTTCTGCTCTATTGCATCCTGGTCCTCGACCAACGTCAGCGTTTGCAGCCAGTCCTTTCTATATACGGCCCAGGTGTTTTCCGGGTCGAGCTGGAGAATCTGCTCCACCGTATCCAGCGCCATCTGGTACTCCTGCTTCCTCTCCAGAGAGCGGACGCGTTCCTTAAGCGTCTCGACCTTGCGATTGCGCTGCTCGATTTCCCGCTGCCGACGCTCCTTCTCAAGTTCGCTCAACTCTCTCTGCCGCTGGCGTGCCTGCTGCTTGGCCCACTCGTCGCGCTGCTTACGGACGTAGGAAAGCTGATCCTCCGCCCGCTCTATGCGCTCACGATACTGCTCGGGAGTAAACAGACTCTTGTTGCTCTCGACGACGCTGCGAGCGACGCGGGCATGTTCTTCGGCGCTGTCGAACTCCGCGGCCGAATCGGCCGGTAGCATCTCGTTGCTGCGCCGAAGCGCCTTTTTAAACTCCAAGTCCGCTTTCTGCTTCGCCAGCGAGCGCTGTCGCTGTAGGCGACTAACCACGCCCACACTTTCCACTTCCTCCGCGCTCGGCTCGGGCACTTCCAGTTCCGAGACCGGTCGCGGGCTCTGCTGCTCTGGCTCCGCCTCGTCGGACTGCGAATTCGAGAAATCCGCATTCAGCGGCTGGGCCTGTACGTCCGGCGTCGCCTCTGCTATCTCGACAAGCTCGGCCGAGTCGGCGTCGGCGGCTCCTTGACGGGAACGACGCTCCCGCACCAGGGCGAGTTGTTCCTTGGCCTCGTCGCGAATGTCCTCGGGGAGATACTCGCTACCCGCGGCGGTGGCGAAACCCGCCTCCGCTTCGGCGAGGTTGCCGTCGGCCAGCGCGTGCTGCGCCGACTCCAGGGCCTCCTCGGCCGCCGACTGCTCGCGAATACCCGTGTTGGACCTTCGGAGATAGTCGTCCAGAAGCTCCCGCTGCTGCTCGGGCAGATCCTGGGCGTCAATCTCCATGAGGATGTCCCGCGCCTCGCTGAACTCCAGCGCCTCATAACGGGCGATACCATCCTGGAGCATCTCACGGGCCTGATCGGAGTCGGCGTCTTGCGCAGAGACGACCTGACCGGACATCGCGAATATCCCCAACACCAAGGTCAGGCAAAGGGATCGACGAAGAGCTAACACTGCTCCACTCCTTTCAAAAGGCGGTTATCACCTTCTGCCGCCCCAGAGAGCTCAGTGCCTGTGGCGGCGGGGCGGTTAATACCGACCACTGGCCAGTCGCATTGAACCCGGTGCGACACATCTCCAGCAGGGGCGGGTCGTTTGGTGGCCGGTAAAACACCGTATGCCATGAATGACTTCTCACGCTTCGCTGCCCTGCAAATCGAACGGCAGACCATACACTCGCTGCGGAAGGTTTTGCAAGGGCAAAATCACTGCCGATAGCGATACCGGTCGTCTTCGCGGCGCCGGGGCATCTCGCGCTCGTATCTCTCCCAGTCGCGGCCCCGATCGCGTCGATCCTCGTACGAACCGTCATCTCGACTCTCCGGCGCCTCGGCGCCGGCCTGTTCGGCCCTGCCGCGCAGGCGCTGATAGGCCTCCGAATCCCGGTCCCGCAGCATAATTCTCGACCGCAAGCGCCCCAACTCATCGAGGTATATCATCTCCACTGTCCGGCGCGACATTCCCGGGGCTTCGACCTGCTTGTCAAAATCGAAGTCTATCACCACCGCACCGGTGGAGAAATCAACCGTGACTTCCTGTTCTTGTTCTTCTATGGGGTCCACCACCGTGACCTGCTCGGAACCACCGATGGCGTCACCGCGGCGGAGGGTGAAACGGGACCTGACCACTTGGCCGCGGCTGTGCTTGAAAACCGTCACCACAATCCTGCCGGAGGTCCCCTGGTCCTGCCGGCCGGGCAATGCTCCGGTAAGGAAGAACTGCACGTCGCGCGGCACCGTCACTTCTTCGGACCATTCGCTGAACGGGGTGTAAACCGAAGCCCGCCGGGCTTCGTCGGGGTCCTCAACATACTGCTCCCATGTGTACAGGGGATTAAGCAGTCTCAGCCGCACCCGATAGCGATAGTCCCGGTTGCTCTGAAGCCCCTCGTCGTGGACCCAGACAAGTACGCTTCCATTGTCCATCTGCTCGGACAATGGCGGCACGGGCGTCGGAGCGGGCGTATCGTCGTCGCCCTCCGTCCGGTTGACGTCGGTTTCTGTTGGCCGTCGGCGCATGTCTCCGGTCATTCGAGACTCTTGAGTCTCTCCGGTCTCGTCGGCCATTCGGCTGACCCTGGTCTCCGGCAGGTTCACTCGCCAGTTGACCCACCGGCGTGCGGAAGGCCTGTAGATAGGCCAGTAGTCCGGCTCCATTACCCGCGTCATTCTCGAACGGATATAAGTATTGATTGCGTCCCGCACCTCCCGGGCGTTCGTCCCGTCGTACTCCGGCAGTTGCTCAGGTTCCCACGAACCGCCGTCACCGTCGCGAGCGGAGGCCGCCACGGACCGGACCTGCTCGGGCTCGCCCCACTGTCCGTCCGGGCGCCGTATCTGAACTTCCGCCTCAACTGCGAGGACCACCATGCGCGACTGGGCGCGTGTGCCCCCCAACAGTTGCCCCCACTGGTCGGCAACCTGTCCCCACGGATAGACCGATGCGACGTGCGCCACCCAGGTCTCCTCGATATCCGGCTTCTCGGGAAGCACACGATTGACGTTCATCTGAGGTGCTTCCGGAGCTACCAATGCCTCGGTCAACGCCTCAAGGTCCACCCGGACCTCGCGTTCTTCCATCATGGGAAGCTCGTCCCATTTTTTCGGCTGCGACAGCGCCACGCCGGGATAGAAGTCGCCGAACAACGGATGACGATATCTCTTCACCCTCTCGGCAAGGTTTCCGTACTGGGCGGATTCCGGTTCGGCCTGCTGGTGCAGACGGCGTATCTCCGCGGCGACCTCGCGGAGCTTCTCATCCGCCTCGCCGGGCGAGACCTCCTCGGTGGTCCCTCCGGCGCCGGCGACGATCTCGATACGGCGGGGAGACGACAGGCCCCAGTGCGCCAACACGAACAGGAACACAAGACCCGATACCACCAGCACGCCCTTTTCGACGTGCTGCTCAACCAGGTTCAACGGACTTACCTTCGCCATAACGCCGGACTCCTCAGAATCTCCTGCCGCCGGACCTCCGCGGGAACCAGCCCGCCGAGGGCGTTCTATTGCAGTCGTCGCCTGTCTGCGTCCCGCAACCCCGCGGGCATCCGCTGTAGGACCTCCGTCGGCACCAGGGGCGGGTATTCTTCCGACCACTCTTCGGCCTCGCTGTCCCACTGTCCTCGCGTCCAGGGGGTCAACAGCAGCAATTCCCCTTCAAAAGTCACCGCACGGACCGGGTCGGGACCGTAATCGTACAAAGAGTCGTCCGAATCCGACGAGTCCTCCGACTCTCCGACCGGGGCGAAGCTGTACTTCAGGACGGAGTGACAATTCTGGTTCATCAGCTTCTCCATCAGCCGGACAGTCTGGTCGGGTCGCATCACCACCGTGAAGCGGTACCGCACAACATCGTGAAACTGCTCGGTTACACGCATGGTCAGGGTGGGAGCGTAGCGACTTATATCGCCTCGTCCCGTGGGACCGGCGCCTCGCCGTTCGCGACCAAACTCACTGCGGGTGGGTTGGTCTTCCTCTTGCGACTCCCCGAAGTAGTACCGGTCGTCCACCTCAACATTCATCAGCCGCTTGACGGCTGAGTCGAACACCCCCGCCTGGGCGGGGTCGCCGTCTGATTCCGTGATGAACTCCTCGTTGGTTTCGCGAATCGCCCGGAGGATATCGCTCTGAACCCAAAGATTTATCTGGGCGAACCACAGCAGCTCATTCGTGATGCTCGCCCTGCTGACACTCTGTTCGGGAAGCAGGTTGTGCAGCGCCTCATCGGGCTGGAGATATATCAGACCGGACCGGGCCTGACGGCGTATCGCGTCGCGCCGCCCGTAGGTTCTGGCTTCGTCGCTGATTGATCTGTCACGGTCGCTCGACGAGCCGTCACCACGCGAGGAACGCCGTATGTATTCCGTTTCACCGCGCTCCCATGGGCGTTCAGTGGGGCTTTCCGCGGGCTGCTCCTGGTCATCGGCCTGCTGACTCTGTTCCCGGAGATACTCGTCCCACGCCACGGCGCGGGATTCTATCTGCTGCTCGTCCGGAGGATGTGTTACCCTCAGCGGTTCGACAAGCGAGTTCAGCTCGTCGTTATAGGCCGTCATGAATTTGAACCGCAAGCTGTACTGCTTGTACACGTCGTCGTTGATGGGAAATGCGGGCACGTCGCGATCCCCGGCCGAGAGACGCAGCAACTCGTAGTTCCGTTGGTTCCACTCCAATGTTTCCGCGGCGACGTCATCGGCCTGGCGCTGGAGCTTCTCGACGTCCTGGCTCTTCTGTTGGAGCTTTTCCTCGCTGACACGCTCACCCGTCGCCTGCCTTCGTAGCTGCCGGGACAGGTTGGTGCGCTCTTCGACAAGCTCGTTGACGCCACCGCCAACCATTCGGCCGACCACACCCAGCGCCGAGGCCCCTACTACCGCCACGGCGGCGATTATCACCAGCGCCATATTTTCGCGTATGAAGTTCTTCATGTTTCGCACCTCCGGTCCGTCACCGGTTCGCCGGCTTTATTTCCACGCCTTCGTCGGTTATCGCCACCAGCAGGCCTATGACAAACTGCGTGTCCTGACGCATGGATTCGTCGGGAATGAGCGGGTCGGGCATCTCCACGTTCGGGCTTGTCCGACCGCCCGATCGCGACTCGCCCCAATCTCCAAACCGGCTGTCGCGGGAGCTGCTCCTCCGGCTGCCGCCGTATTCGGATGAGCTCAATCCCTCCACGTCGCCGCTGAGGTCGGTTCCCATCGAGGCGAACTCGAAACTCACGTCCACGACCTCCAGGGCAGGCAGATTCTCGGCCATCTCGCCGGTCTGGCGGGCAAACCGGGCCAGCATCTCGTTGGTCCGGTCGGCCGAGAGAGGCGTACGTCCGGCGAAGACCACCCAGTATCCTCTCTGCTGTGAGTCACTGTCGGTTCCGCCGGTTCCACGTGTGGGTCCCCGGGATCTATCGGTCTCTTCTCGTTCCGAGTCGGACCTGCCGGACTGGCCCGATATGAGCCGGTCGGCGCTTAACTCCTCAATATCGCTGTAATACCGCACGCCGGACTGCTCCAGAAAGACCATCCGGCGCTCGGGACGGGGAATCTGTTGGATCCGGCTTAGTATTTCCTCTTTCTGTGACTGCGACTGTGCCTGGGCGTATTGCCCGAGCAACTGCTGATCGTCGGCCACTCTCTGCACCGTTCCCGCGATAAGCGCTTCCACGGACGGCCAGAACTCCCTGTATCCGAACAATTGTCCGAAGTTCTCCATCCGCTCCAGCGCGCTTTGCTCCTGGTCCTGAAGCTCACTGTATTGTCGCTGTTTGCCTTCCAGCTCGCGTAAAGTGCGCTGTGCCTGGGAAAGCCCTTCGCTTTCGCCGGCCAGCGCCCGCGTGTCCATGTACGAACGGTAGGCCGGGATAGCCATGATGGCGATAATCACCGCCGCCGCGGCAGCGAACCATGGCTGTTTGCGCGACCACAGTCTTTGACGGGCAATTTCCGCCGGTAACAGGTTGGTGTCGACTGCCGCCGCTGCGGAGCCCTGAACCGCCAGGCCATACGCCACCGCGAACGAAAGCACGTCTTCTGAAAAGGCGGCCGCATTGACGTCCGGACCGGTCTTGAGGTTGTTGAAACTGTCCACCCGGCTGACGGGAATGCTCAGGTTCTGCTCCAGGAACTTCTGAAGCCCCGGAAGGCGGAAACCCGCGCCCAGACCCACCAGTTTGCGGAACCGCGTATCGCGGTGCAGCGACGTGTAGTAGCCCACCGACCGCTGAATCTCCTGCACCAGGTCGGCGAAGACAGGACGCATCGCCTGGAATATCTGCCGGGCGTACTTGCTTCCGGCGGCGGTGCGTTTGAGTTTCTCGGCCTTGGCGAAGGACAGCTTGAAGGACCGCACCAGCGCCTCGGTGAAGCTGTTTCCGCCTATCTGAATGGTCCGCGTCCAGATGCGCGCGCCGTCGGCGACCACCAGGTCGGTCTTGTCGGCGCCGACGTCCACCAGCAGCGTCGCGCCGTCGGCGGCAAGCTGACCGTCATAGACCATGAAGTTGTACAGCGCCAGCGGGGACATCTGCACCACGTCCACCGGAAGCTCCACGTCGCGGAAGTGATGCAGCACCTGACGGACGTCCACCTTCTTCATCGCGAAGATGCCCACCTCAACGTCCGGACTGTCGGGCATCTGGAAGGTCTGGTAGCGCCAGATAACATCGTTGATGGGGAAGGGAATCTGCTGCTCGGCCTCGAAACGAACGATATCGGGTATCTTCTTGGGTTCAACCGGGGGGAGCTTAACGAACCGCGTGAAGCTGCTTTGCCCGGGAACCGCCACCGCCACCTCCGTATTGGAGATGTCGTTGCGCTCGAGAAACTGCTCCAGGGCGCTGCGGATAAGCTCATCCCGGTCCGTTTCGCTCTGGGAGAGTATCTCCGGGTGCTCGATGACGTCGAACGCCTCTACGCGGAGCCCCTCGTCGCCTTCGCGCAGCAGCATCGCCTTCAGGGCACACTGCCCTATATCGATTCCCCAGACTCCTGTCGACTTAGCCATGATGCCTCCTCGGCGTGCAATCCGCCTTGGTAAGATCCCATCGCGACCTTACCATGGGTTTGCGCCCGGACCTGTGGAGCCAGGCCTCGTCGCCGCCGGCGTACGTTCGTGTTACACCGGCGGCAGCGTATAGTATGGATTTTGGATTCAGACCACAACGTTTTGATCCGCCTGACGTGGAGCGGACACTCACATGCCGCGATTCACACTGACAACCCTGGGATGCAAGGTCAACCAATACGACGCAATGGCCGTCGCCACAATGCTCTCGCGGGCGGGACTGCGCCGCGTGGAAAACGAACGGGACGCCGACCTGCTGGTTATCAATACCTGCTGCGTCACCACCACCGCCATGAGCAAAAGCCGACAGGCCATCCGGCGCGCCGTCCGCGCCGCGCCCGCCTCCGGCGTGCTGGTCATGGGCTGCTATAGCAGCTACAACCGGCGGCGAGTCGCCGACGTTCTCGCCGACGCGCATGTGCCGCCTGATCGGGCCTGTATTGTCGGTCATGGCGACGACCTCACCGGTCAAATCCGGCGGTTTCTCCACCGTCTGCAGGAAACTACCCTTCACTCGGGCGAGTTCCACCTAACGGGTGAGCAGGCAGGGCGTTCCGGGAATGACAAACCTATCACTGCGTTGCCGTGGGGCCGCACCCAACCACCGACCTCACCTCAATACATCTCATCAGCTTCGACTGTTCCAGTCAAGCGCAATGTGCATTCGCGGATAGGTCCCATAGAAAGCTTCCACGGGCACACCCGCGCGTTCGTGAAGGTCCAGGACGGCTGCGACGCGTTCTGCTCTTACTGCATCGTGCCATACTGCAGACGCACCGTCACCTACCGCCCGGTTGACGACGTCGTCGACGAGTGCCGCCGGCTTCGCGACGCCGGTCATCCCGAGGTGGTCCTCTGCGGCGTTTTCCTCGGCGCGTACGGCCGAGAGACCGCCGTTCGCCGACGATGGACAGACACAACCTCGCCGCTGACCGAGCTTCTGGCGCATGTCGCGGAGATAGACGGACTGTGGCGCGTACGTCTGAGCAGTCTTGAGCCAGGCGATTTGACAGAGGACCTGCTCTCTGTCATACGCGAGAAGCCGAAGGTCGCACCGCATCTGCATTTGCCGTTGCAGTCCGGCTCCGACGCGGTCCTGAAGCGCATGAACCGCCAGTACCGCACCGGTCAGTACCGCGACGCCGTCGCGCGCCTCCGCGAGGCGCTGGACAGACCCGCACTGACTACCGACATCATTGTGGGCTTTCCCGGCGAGTCGCGGGTCGACTTTGACCGGACTCTGGAGATGGTCCGCGACGCCGGCTTCGCCAAGGTCCACGCCTTTCCGTTCAGCCCCATCGAGGGCACCGCCGCCTGGCGATACCGTCACGACGCCCCCTCTGGTGAGGAAACCCGCGTGCGGATGGACGAGCTGCGGTCGGTGGCGTCGCAAACGGCGGGCGCCTATCGAAAACAGTTTGTCGGAGACACGCTGGAAGGTGTGGTCGAGTCTTCCGACAACTTGCCGGAAGGACAACGACAGGCGATGACCGACCGCTACCTGACGGTAAGGTTCGCCCCCTCGGATGGCGAGGACACGAGCGGGCGAGTCATGCTGATGGCGATAGACGCCGCCGAGAGCGAGACTCTGCTCGGCCGGGTGGTCTCGATGGTCGCACATTGATCCCTCGACTCATCGGCGCCGGCAAGTCGCGTTGCTCCCGGACCGCCGGGCGATTAGAATGCCCGAACCCATGAGTGACCCGCTGGAGCAATTACGAAAGGCCGCACGCCAACTCATAGAGATCGACCAGCTCCTCGCCGGCGAGTTCATACCCACCGCCGCCAACCCCATGCCGCGGGTCGAAATCCCGCAGGAGCAGACCACTGTGAGCGAGCAGTCGGCGCCGCCGGAGATGGAGCCGGACGCAAAGGCCGCCGCCCTTGAGAAGATGGACGCCCAGGAGGTCCGCGGATGCACGAAATGCGCGCTTAGCCGAAGCAGAACCAACACGGTCTTCGGCGAGGGCAACCGCGACGCTGACCTGGTATTTGTGGGCGAGGCGCCGGGGCAGGAAGAGGACCGCACGGGCAGACCCTTCGTCGGCCGGGCCGGGCAACTGCTCGACAAGATGATCGCGGCAATGGGGCTGAGCCGCGAGGACGTATTCATCGGCAACATCCTCAAATGCCGCCCGCCCAACAACCGCTCACCGGCGGCCGAGGAAGTGGAGTCCTGCTGGAACTACCTAGTCCGGCAGCTCCAGATAATCCGCCCGAAGGTGATAGTCACGCTGGGCAACCCCGCCACGCAGACACTGCTGAACACGCGCACGGGGATAACGCGCCTCCGCGGACAATGGCAGAAGCTTCCGCTGCTGGACGAGGGGCTGAACGGCATAGATGTAATGCCCACCTACCACCCCGCCTATCTGCTGCGGCAGTACACCGTCGAAAACCGACGGAAAGTCTGGGAGGACCTTAAGAAGGTCATGGACGTTCTGGGGCTGGAGGCGGAGGCGGAGGCGGACAACAAAGGGTCCTGACCTGGCTGACTTCGCACGAAGGTCGTGGACTGCTGGAGGCAATCGGCACTGAATTGCAAGGGGCTTGTCATGAAGAACCCCGAACCGGGCAAGAGCTATTACTTTGTGGATGAAAGCGGTGATCCAACCTTTATCGGACGCCGAGGGAAGATACTGCTTGGCACAGAGGGCTGCTCGCCCATTCTCGTTCTGGGCTTTGTGGAGTGCGAGGATCCTCACACCATTCGCAATACGCTGGCGGAACTGCGTACCAGCATCGTAAACGACTCCTATTTTGCCGGCGTCCCCTCGCTGGATAAGACCAAAATGATGTTTCACGCGAAAGACGATTTGCCCGAGATTCGGATGCTGGTATTCAAGGCGTTATCGGACATGGACTTCAAGGCCCAAGCCGTCGTGGGCCGCAAGATCCTGCAGATGTTTACTAAGAAATTCGCTCAAAGCACAAATGCTTTCTACGAAGATCTCGTTCAGAAACTTTTCGAGAACGTACTCCATCGTCGTGATGAGAATCTGGTTTACTTCAGCGCCCGGTCGTCCAAGAAGCGGCAGGAGCCGTTCCTTCGTGCCGTGAGGGCGGCAGTCACTCGCTTTGAACAGAAGTGGAACACAACGGTCACCAGCTCCACCAGCGTTGGTGTCTGTACGCCCTGGGAGGAACCGTGCCTTCAGGTGATTGACTACGCGCTCTGGGCAATCCACAGGGCCTACACGAAAGGGGAGATGAGGTTCTTCGAGACAATACGAGAGAAATTCTCGCTTATCGCAGACCCGTATGACCGCGAAAACTATCCAAACGTTTACTACGACCGTCGACGCAACCCGTTTAACGTCAAAAAAGTAAGTCCTCTGCAGCTAGGTCCTCCTCGGACACGCGGCATGTAGCCGGCTTTCGCTGGCAAAGGACTCTACCACTATTATCGCTCCACTGACGCCGGGAGACAAGCGCTTCTTTGAAAAAACCCACTTGGAAACCGCAGTCAGCCGCGGAACGCCCGGATAATTTATCTGATTTTTCCATACTCTATGCCTTCGACGCCAGTTAACATAGTTGTTGGAAAGACCTCTGGCCGGGGCTGACCGGGGAAATCAGACAACTGACTGGCCTCTATGC
>JBKHJB010000049.1:0-12477 GCA_046538345.1 Phycisphaerae bacterium | reverse complement strand
CCGCCGGCAAGCAGCGCCGCGGTGGCTGGTTCCGGTATAACCACGTCCACGTCGCCGTTGAGGTCCAGCAGCAGCTCTCCGGTAAGCTGAGCTGCGTCACGGAAGTCGAAATGGAACTGTTCGATGTATCCGGGCGTCCCGTCGCCGTAGACGGTTTCGGTCCAGCCGCTGGTCAGCACCTCGCAGCCCAGCACACCGGCGATGCTTTCGTCGATGTCATAGACCAGAACGGGCATGTCGGTCAGACGCAGCGCGGGCCCTTCATTGGTCGCAAGCTCCATCCATTCCACCAGCAGCACGGGGGCTTTGTCTGTCCCGCCGAGCCCGCCAATCTCCATATCGTCTATCTTCTCGTTATCGAAGTTGCCGTCTTCGTCGGTGTCCAGCCCGGCGGCGAATGCGACCTCGCTGGAGATAATCGTCATCTGCGCGCCGGTATCCACGAGGAACGAGTCTCGGGCCTTGCTCCCGTCGTTCTGGAACTCCGCTTCCGCGAAGGGCAGCGGCGCCCAGATGGGCGTGGGGTCTGATGGGTTGACCTGGCCGGACTGCTCAAACTCCCTCAGCTCCAGCGGGATAGTGTAACGGTGTCCATTGTCCGTCGGGAGGGTGTCGGAAAAACCCACGCCCATGTAGTCCGGTCCTGTCATGGCGGTGTTGTCCGTCGAGCTGACGCGCCCCACTATCGCGGGCATACCCACGATGCCGCCGAAGCCGCCGAAACTGACGCTCGAATCGGTTGTCGATAGAACGCGTACGTCGGTCAGTGTGTTGCGCTGCCCGTCGCTGCCGGCGAAGTCAAAGTTATACTCCAGTGAAACGTCGAGACCCACGTAACCGGCCAGGCCCTGTTCGATGTACGTCACGCCCGGCTCGATTTGGTATCCCGAACGCAGGGACTCCGTGCCAAGGTAGCTCAGCAGGATCGAGTTCGCGCCGGTGTCCAGCAGGAAGTGGTTGTAGTAATCGGGCCCGAAGCTTTGCTCCGGCGGTCCGGGATCGTAAATCTCCACAGCCACCCGGGGCTGGTCCAAAGCCACGCCGTCGCTCGGACCCAGCTCAACATACTGACCGGCCACGGCTTGGGAAGTGAACACAGCGATACATCCGAGCGCTGCGAGCAATGAGTTGAGCAATCTCATTTGGTCTGCTCCGGACTGGCTGTAGTCCTCCTTCAGCGACCCATTTCATTATAACACAATCGACCCGTGTACGTAGGGGCAAAACCCTACAAATTTGCCCGGCAAAACAGCCGCGCAAGCCCCGCAAAGACGGAACGTTGTACCCCGTCGCCGTATTGACACACACTTGCGGCGGGAGTAGCTTTATTGCTGCTGGGTGCCGCGTCCGCCCATTCTTGCGCGGTGTGAGCTAAACGGAATTCTCGCATGTCCGAATGTGAGCGACGGCTTAGTATGAATCCGCGGCGTCGCGGGGTTATAGACGTCCTGCTGATCGTTCTGGTCGTCGCGCTTACCATCGCGATCAGTGCCCACGCCCCCAGTGACCTTTATTCCTATGCGCAGGTCTGGCAGATGGGGGCGGCCATTAACGTGCTGGAGGGCGACACGCCCTGGATGCTGCCCAGGACGCAGTCGGAATCTGTCTATCGCAAGCCATTGCTGTATCCCTATCTCACCGCGGCGGCCGTCTGGTTGACCGGCAGCAGCAGCGATTTTGTCCTGCGCATGCCGACCGTCCTGTCCACCTTCGCCACGGCGCTGTTGATTTACGCCATCGGCCGGTGGTGGTATGGCCGCCGGACGGCCGTGCTGGCAGCGTGCCTGTGGGCGACCATGCTGCATATGAGCCGCATGTCGTACCTGGCGACCACGGACATGCTGCTTACGCTTTGGATTACCGCGTCGCTGCTATGCGTGGACCGCATACTGCTGCGGCCGTCCAGCCGGCGGGGATGGTGGACGGTGGGGCTCTGGGTTTCGATGTTGCTGGCGGCGCTGAGCAAGGGCTGGGGGTTGGTGAACCTGGTGCTGGTGGGGCTTTTCGTGCTGCTGGCGGCGCCGCTGGTCATGCGGTCGGCGGGTGACAGGGGCGTGGGCACTGTTCGGCTGGTCCTGCGTCGCTGGTGGCGGGCGGCGCGGCGGTTACGACTGGGCTGGGGGCTTCTGGCGATGGCTGCCGTCATCGGACCGCTCTGGACGGCGAAGCTCATCGTGGGAGGCGAAGAATTCCACGGCATGGTGTATTTCGAGGTAATTCAGCGTATTACCGGACAGGGGGACAGCCCGCCGAAACCCGCCACCGTCTCGCCGGTTCTGCAACTGCTTTATTACACTCTGCCGGCATCGGTCTTTGCGCTGGGCGCCGTCCTGCTGCGCCTGCCGCGGTGGTCACATCTGCGGAGATTGCCGACATCACAAGTGAATCGAGGTATAGCCGGCTTGCGGCTATGGTTGCGGCGCTGCTTCAGAGGCGGCTCGCCCACCTGCCTGCCGCTGTGCTGGATAGTGGCGGTGGTGCTACCGTTTTCGCTAACGCACGGCTTCCGCCCTGACTATCTGTTGCCCTGCTATGGCGCGGTTGCCCTGATGGGCGCCTGGTCGGTCGGTCGGCTGGAACGGCTGGGACCTCTGCGGGGCACCGGTGCAAGTCTGCTGAGACACCTGTTCGCGGGGCTTCCGCTGCTGACGGCACTGACGGTGCTCGTGGCGCCCTGGCTCTTTCTGCTTCATCGTTGGCTGCCCGAGTCGTGGGCGAACGAACTTCCCATGCCCGTTTACGTGGCGCCGGGAACCTGGCTTCTCTCGGCCGGGTGCGTCGGCGTCGGTGCCGTATGCCTTCCGCTGGTGGTCCGCAGCAGCTTGCAGTGGCGCCTTCGACACCTGGCGGTCCTGGCGGTAGTTCTGATGGTCCCGCTGTTGTTTCTCTACACCCACCTTGCCAGTCGTCATGCCTTGACCGGCGACGGCGAGACGATGGTTCGCTTCGCCCGCCGGGCCCGGGACATCGTGCGCGACGAAAACTTCGTCGCATACCGGGTCCCTCGTCTGGGAGTTGAGCCGCTGCTGGGACGCCTCGGAGAGTTTGTGCACCCCAATTGGGGATCTCCGCCTTATCCGTCGGATGAAGTCGAGGCCTCCGAGAGGGTCCTCCGGCAGATCAATGAGTCCTCCGCGCCATGGTTGTTCACCTGCGATCGCGGGTTGCTGGAACTGGGAGCGGCCCGGCCGGACGAGAACGGCTCATATCGTATCCGCCTGCCCGAGGGCAAACGCCGCTTCGACATTCGCGCCGAGGAGCTGGGAATGATAAGTCTCACCAGCCCGCCGGTGGTCTATCAGAACTGGGGAAGGATCTATCTGATTCGGCTCGAACGCCCCGTCCAGCCGTCGGGCAAGCCCGTCGCTACCGGACACATACCAGGGTATCAGGAGCTGGACGACTGATTTTCCGAACCGCTTCTCGCTTCGGCCGATGGCTCGGCGGTCTCTCCGACCGGCGGCTTGCGGTGGATGAAGTACAGGTTCCGAACGTAGATTATCAGGTTCAGCGAGAAGCTCGCGATGAACACCGGGTCCAGACGGTATATCGCATAGGTAAGTGTGATAACGGTTCCCAACAGCGACAGATACCAGAACGCCACGGGAACGACCGACCGCTTTGCCCGCTCGGTGGCTATCCACTGCACCACGAAGCGCAGGCCGAAAATGAACTGCCCGATGAAACCCACGATCAGCCAGGGGGTCCAGAACTCTTCACTGCCGGTCGCTGCTAACATGACGTGGCGGTCCTTTCTCTCGAAGTGTGTCGCGACACCGGAGGTCTTCGCCTCCGGCGGCGCATATCGCGTAGCGTGAGCTTATAATCACCCCGTTCGCCATGCAAACCCATCGGGACAAACTCGTGGTCGTCAATGCCGACGACTTCGGCTTTTCGCCGGCGATTACCAACGGCATCCTGCGGGCGCACCGGGAGGGTATTGTCACGTCCGCCGCCGTTACCACGAACATGCCCTCCGCCGCCGACGCGGTAGCCCGTCTTGCCGAGGCGCCTTCGCTGGGCGTAGGCGTGCATCTGAATATCTGCCAGGGACCGCCGCTCTCCAAGCCCGGGCGGCGGCTGGCGGGAGGCGACGGTCTGCTGAACCTATCGGCCGTTCGGGCTGTGCTTACCTGCGCGACGCGTCCCCGGCTTATCGCCGCGGTCGAGGCGGAATTCGACGCCCAGATACGCCGTCTGCTTGACTGGGGCGTCAGGCCGACGCATCTGGACAGCCATCGGCATATTCACGCCTTCGGGCCTGTTTTCGCCCGTGTTCTCCGCCTGGCTCGGAGGTATGATGTCCCTGCGGTTCGCCGGTGCGTGGAGGTTCTTCCCGGCGGCGGTTGGCCCCCGGCCGAGCCGAGACAGGCCGGCGTCTCGCGGGCGGTCAGCGCGTGTTTCCGCTTCGGTGAGGTGCTCGCCGGTCACGCGCCCGAATGCGTCTGCCGCGGCGTCTGGGGCATCGCCCACACCGGACGAATCGACGCGGACTGGCTTTTAGCCGCGGCCGGTCGCATCGGCACCGGCCCGCGGGAAATAATGACGCATCCGTCGGCGTCTGTCGGCTCGGCTCGCGAAAGCAGGTTGGGCGAGTCCCGCAGGCGGGAGCTGGAAGCTCTATGCGAGCCGCGAGTACGCCAAGCTTTTGAGAACAACGGGATACGACTGGTCCACTATGGTCAAATTACCGACGGCACAGACACAGCCGCAGCTACAGACCACCGGCGGCGATGACAACATCGCCTACAGCGTGGTCGTGCCGTTCTATAACGAGCGGGAGCTGGTTGAGAAGCTTTACAACCGGCTGGACAGGACCATGCAGTCGTTGGGTCAAAGCTACCAGCTTGTATTGGTCAACGACGGCAGCACTGACGGTACGGGAGAGGTCCTGGAACGCATCGCCCGCGAAGATACGCACGTGCTCTACGTCGAGCTGCGGCGGAACTTCGGGCAGACCACCGCCCTTCAGGCGGGCTTCGACTACGCCAGGGGGCGGATAATCGTCGCGATGGACGGCGACGGTCAGCACGACCCGCGCGAGATTCCCATGTTCCTGGCAAAGATCGAACGGGATGGTTACGACATTGCCAGCGGCTGGCGGGTCCGCCGGGCGGACAACTGGCTGTTTCGCCGGCTGCCGTCGCGGATGGCCAACCGCCTGCTGGCGAAGGTCAGCGGCGTGAAGCTGCACGACTTCGGTACGACCTTCAAGGCCTACCGACGCGAGGTGCTCCAGGATGTTCGGCTCTATGGCGACATGCACCGGTTCGTACCGGCGATATGCGCCCGACTGGGCGCGGAAATCTGCGAGGTGCCCATCAAGAACGTCCCTCGCCGGTCCGGTAAGAGCAACTACGGACTCAGCCGCACCTTCCGCGTGGCCCTGGACATCATCACGGTTCGATTCATCACCGCCTACATGACCCGGCCGCTGCACTTTTTCGGCAAATGGGGGATGGTGCTGCTGGGTATCGGCGGTGGTATCCTCGGCTACGGGCTGGTGCGGAAGCTCATCCAGTGGAGCGATTTCGACCTGGTGGACACCCACGGGCCTTTGATGGCCGTTGGGTTCGCATCGGTCATCGTGGCGATGCTGCTGGTGGCGACGGGGCTGGTCGGCGAGATGATGATGCGGGTGTATTTCGAATCCGCGGGCGCCAGGACGTACGCCGTCAGGCGGCTTATAGGTGAAGGCGAATCGTCCGAGGATGAATCCGCCTAGAGGGTGTGAATCCAGGCGCTGTTCTGCGATAATACATGGTTCACAGGCCCGGTCCGGCGGCTTGGGTGCATACTGCCGTCGCGGGTCAGACCGAGTTACAGCCAGGGACGCATGGAGTAGCTATCGTGGCAGAGCAGAATTCCAACCAGTCCGACACCGGCGACAAACTCCCGGAGCAGAAGCCGATGTTCTCCGGCGAGCAGATTGAGGATCAGGCGATAGAGGAGGAGCTTCGCGAGAGCTACCTCACCTACGCGATGAGCACCATCGTGGACCGGGCGCTGCCGGATGTCCGCGACGGGCTTAAGCCGTCTCAGCGGCGCGTGTTGGTGGCGATGAACGACCTGAATCTCTCGCCACGTTCGGCGCATCGAAAGTGCGCGAAAATCGCCGGTGACACCTCCGGTAACTACCACCCGCACGGTGAGTCGGTGGTGTACCCGACGCTGGTGCGAATGGGTCAGCACTGGAACATGCGCTACCCGCTGATACAGCCGCAGGGGAACTTCGGCTCCATCGACGGCGACCCGCCGGCGGCGATGCGTTATACCGAAAGCCGCATGACCGCCGTCTCAGTTGAGATGCTGCGCGACCTGAACCTCGACACGGTCGATATGCAGCCCAACTACGACGACACCCGCACCGAGCCGACGGTGCTTCCGGCGAAGTTTCCCAACCTTCTGGTCAACGGCTCGCAGGGCATCGCCGTGGGGATGGCCACCAGCATCCCGCCGCATAACCTCAACGAAATCTGCGATGCGCTGATTCACCTTATAAACAACCCCGCCGCGACACTGGACGACATGATGGAAATCGTCAAGGGCCCGGACCTGCCCACCGGCGGGGTAATCTGCGGCCGCGGGGGCATCCGCCAGGGCTACCGCACCGGGCGGGGTCGCATCGTCGTGCGTGGTCGTCTGCACACGGAAGCCGCCCGCTCGGGCAAGACGCGGATTATCATTACCGAGATTCCCTACCAGGTGCTCAAGAGCACCATCATCGAGCGGATCGCGGACATGGTGAAGTCCGGGAAGATTCGTGATATTTCCGATGTGCAGGACCACTCCGACCGTACGGGGATGAGGATTGTCGTGGACCTCCGGCGCGGGGCCGAGCCGGATGTGGTCATCAATCAGCTCTACCAGTACACGCCGCTGCAATCGACGTTCAGCATAATCAACATCGCGCTGGTCAACCGCGCGCCGCGGACCATGACTCTTCTGGAGTTGCTCCAGGAGTTCCTCGACCACCGCAAGGAGGTCATCCGACGGCGGACCGCGCACCTGCTCCGCCGCGCACGGCAACGGGCCCACCTGCTGGAAGGCCTGATTCTGGCGGTGGCGGATATCGACCAAATTCTGGATTTGATCAAATCCTCGGCCGATGTCCCGGAAGCCAAGCAGCGGCTAATGGACCTGCCTTTGCGACTTACGGAATACGCGACGGTTCGCAAGCTTCTGCCGGACCGTTTCGTCAGCCGTGCCGGTGACAGCGACCAGCACCTGACCGGTGTCCAGGCCGACGCCATCCTCTCGATGCAGCTTCAGCGTCTGACCGGGCTTGAGATTGAGAAGCTGGCCCGTGACTACAGCGGCCTGGTGGAGGAAATCGAGGGCTACGAGGCCATCCTCCGCGAGGAGCAGTTGCTGCTGGACGTCATCCGCGAGGACCTCTACGAGCTGAAGGAGAAGTTCGGCGACGAGCGGCGGACGGACATCGTTGATGACGCCAGCGACATCGACTTCGAGGACCTCATCGCCGAGGAGGATGTCGTCGTCACGCTTACCCACCAGGGGTACATCAAGCGGCTGCCACTGGCGACATATCGCACCCAGGGCCGCGGCGGCGTGGGCGTTATCGGTTCGGAGGCGCGGGAAGACGATTTCATCGAGCAGTTGTTTATCGCCTCCACCCACGATTACCTGCTGGTCTTCCTCAACACCGGCAGGATGCACTGGCTGAAGGTGTACGACATACCGGCGATGGCGCGTACCAGTCGAGGTCGGGCTATCGTGAACCTGCTGGAGCTGGCGCCCGGCGAGACCATTCGAGCGGTGGTGGCGGTGCGCGATTTCGACGATCGCTTCCTGGTCACAGCCACGCGGCTGGGGCAGGTCAAAAAGACCGAGTTGAAGGCCTACTCCAATCCGCGCCGGGGCGGCATAGCCGCGACCGGGCTTGCCGAGGGCGACGAGGTCGTCAATGTCGCGATAACCGGCGGTGACGATGAGATTATCCTGGGCACGCGCAACGGTCAGTGCATTCGCTTCCACGAAGAGGGCGTACGGGCGATGGGTCGCACGGCGATGGGTGTCAAGGGCATCAAGCTGCGTGGCGACGACGAGGTGGTGGACATGGCCATCATCGATTCCGCCGGCTCGCTGCTGACGGTCTGCGAGAAGGGTTATGGAAAGCGCACCGGCTTCGAAGAGTACCGCAGGCAAAGCCGCGGCGGGTACGGCATAATCGCCATGCGAACGCCGGATCGGAACGGTCACGTGTTGGCGGTCAAGAGCGTTCGCGATCACGACGAGCTTATGCTGATAACACAGGCGGGAATGATAGTCCGCATCGCCGCCGGCGAGGTCAGCCATGTCGGCCGGGCCACCCAGGGCGTGCGGATGATACGCCTGCGCGAAGACGACAAGCTGGTGGGTGTCGCGAGAGTGGACACCAGAGAATCCTCCCAGCCGCAGCTTCCGCTGGAAGAACAGAGCGAACGACCCGGCGCCGGGGACGATCAGCCCGCCGGCGACAACGAGTCCGGCGAGGACGATGCCGCGAGCGAGCAATCTTCGTCGCAAGCGGACAGTGAATCGTCGAATGCCACCGCCGAGCCGTCCGGCGAGGTGGAGTCCGAGGAATCTTCCCCGGAAAGCTCCTCCGAGGACACGGACGACGGTTCCGACGCTACGCTGCTTTGATCGCTCCAGGCCGACTGAGTGATGTTTGGGGAAATGTGCGCTCGCGGTTAGCCGCGAGCGTCAGGAACGTCAGCACCATTGTCGGCGGGACAGCGGTTGAACCGGCACGACCCGTGACCCGCTTAACGGCTCAACGGTTTATCCGGTTTTCCGGCTTCTACTCCGGCTGCTCGGCGCCGTGGTGTGTGTCGCTCAGGGCGCCGTCGCCGGCGGGCAGGACTATCGTAAACGTCGTCCCGCTGCCCGGTTCGCTTTCCAGTTGGATATCGCCGTCGTGCTCGCGGGCGATCTTCCTGGCGACGGCCAGTCCCAGACCCGTGCCTTTCTGACCTTTGGACGAGAAGAAGGGGGTGAAGATGTTGTCCATTTCATCGGGTTCGATGCCGCTGCCGTTGTCGATGACGCCGATGGTCACGTTTCCCTCACGCGCGTCGTATCCGCTGCTGACGGTAATAACCCCATTCTCATCGGCCACCGCGTCGAGTGCGTTGCTCAGCAGATTCAGCAGCGCCTGCTGAAGTCCGGCGCTGTCGGCGGAGACAGGGGGAAGGTCGTCCAGGTCGCTCAGTACCGCCACGCCGCGCTCGTCGGCGTAGGGCGAGATAAGCTCCACGCACTCGTTGACCACGTCGTTCACGTCTATCTGTTCAGGCCGTGGCTCGCGGTCCTTGGAAAACGCGAGCATGTTCATGATGAGGTCGTTTATCCGCCCCAGGTTCCGCTGAACGATAGGCCAGGCGTCGCGAGCTTTGTCGAGCTTGCCCTTTCTCAAGGCGGCCTCGACCAGATCCGTTCCCGCGCCCAATGCCTGGAGTATGTTCTTGATGTGGTGAGACAGGTGACTGACCGTCTCGCCGACGGCGGCCATTCGCTCCGACTGCAACGCCTGCTCGTACAGTCGGGCGTTTTCGACGGCCAGGCCCGTGTGGTACCCGATCGCCGTGAGCAGACGCAGTTGCTCGGTGGAATAAGTGTGCTCCGAGACGTTGCAGTCCACGTGTATGACGCCGAGGATTCCCTCGCGGCCCTTGATGGGTACGCACATCGCCGAGCGGATACCCAAATCGTGGACGCTTTTTCCGCTGGCGAAGCGACGGTCGGTCATGGCGTTGGAGCTGAGCACGCCGACCTGGTTGCGCATGGCCTCGTTGATAATGGTGTGACTGATGGGCAGCTTCTCACCGTCCGCGGGCTGGCCGGCGATGCGTGAGGCCTTGAGATGCCATTTTCCGTCCTCGTCGGTCAGCAGGATGAAGCCCCTGTCGGCCTGCACCACCCCGAAGACCTTTTCCATAATCCGCCCCAGCAGCACGTCCACGTTGAAGATGGACCCGGTTTCGGCGATGAGGTCGTAGAGTATTCGCAGGTTGCCTATCGCCTGCCTGCCGGCCTCGGGCGTGGGTATGATTACCGAATCCTCGTTGCTCGGAACGGTGGCGACGACGGCTGCGTCGAGCTGGTCGCTCTCGAGGTCAACAGGCGCCTGGATGTTGTCGCTCAGCTCGCCGCCGAAGATCAGCAGGGAGGTTCCGCAACGTATCTGGTCGCCGCCGTGGACGGGCATCTGCCGCACCAGTCGCGTGCCGTTGAGGAACGTGCCGTTCGCCGATCCCAGATCCTCCAGCAACCATCGCCCGTCCTGTCGCAGCAGGCGCGCATGGCGCCGCGATACGGTCGAGTCGCTCAGCGGCACGACGCCGTTTCGTCGGCCGATGATGCCCTCGTCCTCGCCTACCTCAAAGGAGCGACCCTTGTCCGGGCCTTCGATGACCTGAATGCTGGGCATGTGGGAATCTTACCAACTCAGGCGCGTTTGTCCCGCACATCCTCGTAGCGGGCCTGTTCGCATAACCAGCAACGCCGTCAATACGGATCAGCCAGGCGGATGAAGTGCCGCCGCCGACATAGATGCCGACGACAACAAGTTATGATACTCATGCCGCCGATGCGCTGTCAACGCGGCTAGCGCACGCCGCCTGTGTCCCGCAGGAACGGGTTGCCCGCACGCTCGGCGCCGATAGTCGTTTCCGGTCCATGTCCGGGCAGTACTCTCGTATCATCCGGCAGGGGCAGCAGTTGCTCGCGGATATTCCGCAAAAGCGTATCGGTGTCGGCTCCCGGCACGTCGGTGCGCCCTATGCTGCCGGCAAAAAGCGCGTCGCCGCATAGGACAACGCCGGCCGATTCGCAGTAGTAACTCACCCCGCCGGGCGAATGTCCGGAGGTGTCCAGCACTGCCCACTCGACGCCGGCGATGTGCAACGTCGTTCCGGGCTTGGTAGTCTCGTCCGCCTCGCCGCCGGCATCCAAAGCCCAGCCGAACCTCGCCGAAAGGTTCGCCCACGGGTCCGTCATCATGTGCACATCGCCGACGGGGCAGAGTACTCGCAGACCATCGAATGCGTCCCGCAGTGCCGGTATGCCCGCGACGTGGTCGCCGTGACCGTGCGTAAGAAGCACCCGCCCGGGGCGGAGGTCATGCTTGTAGAGATAGTCCAGCAGGGGTTGCGGCCGCGTGCCCACGTCCACCACGGCGCAGTCGCCATCGGCCGAGACGATATAGGCATTGGTCTCCAGTGAGCCGAGCGGAATGCAGTGTATGTTCGGCTCCGTCACGGTTACCGCCCCTGACGGCTGCTCAGATAGTCGCGAATAATCTCGGCCACGTCGCAGGTCTGGGTCTCGCTGCGATTGAGTCCGATGATGCGTCGTTCGCGGTCGGCGCTTTCCGGAGAATCCGAGGCGTGCGCTCCGTTTCGCATCAGGTCTCGGCCGAAGTCGCTGCGGACGGTGCCCGGCTCGGCCTTGGTGGGGTCGGTGCTGCCCAGCACCGTGCGGATTTTATCGATAGCTTCGGGACCCTCGTAGAGAAGCGCGAGGCACTTGGTGCGGCTGGCGGTTTGTTTTTCGTCCTCGTCGGAAAGTTCGTCGGGGTTGACGCCCGTCATGTACTCCACGATTCGGTTGTACTCGGTCCGGGCGTTGCGGTCGGCAAGCAGATCGGCCACCTTCTCGGCGTCGGCCATGCTGAACGGAAACGCGAACGCCGTATGAAGCCGCTGGTAGATTTCCTGGGTGAGTTTGCCTTTGAGCCGGTCCACGAACATGGTCCGCAGCGGCGCGTAGAACTCTTCGCCCTGAGCGACGGTCATGTTGAACAGCTTGGCCGCCACTATCCGCAACCCCGTCAAGCTGAACGCGTCGATAATGTTTCCGGGTCGCCGACTGCGACGCTCGAAGTTGTCCGGCTTGAGCATAAGAAGCGACGTCTGCACGTTCGGATCGTTGTATTCGATCATCCCCTCCAGCACGCCTCCGTCGCTGATGGAATACTCCGCGAGCAACTCGAGGTGCTGCTCGTGCAGCTCCGGTGTGGGGCAGGTGATGACCGCCGGCTCGAAGTAGCGTACATTTCCTTCGGTGTCGCGGATGAAATCACCGTATGTGCCTCGGACCGTATCGCCGACGGGCTGCTCGGTGAACCCGCCGATGACGTCCTCCTTGAGGTGACGCACGGCGTCCGGGCCGCGGAACAGCAACATCATGCATCGTGGCAGGAAGCCCCAGGGGTTGTTCCTGCGCAGCGACTCGTCTATGTAATTCCGCCACGCCTCGGCGATGGTCGGCTCGGCGTCCGGCGGTATCATGATTTCCTTATAGCGGTCGATGAACTCGTCGCTGAAGACGCACATCCTGGCGGCCACCAGCTCGAGGCGGCTGGTGCCCAGCAGTCGCCCGATAATGCCGCCGGTGCGGCTCTTGAACAAGCTGTAGGGGGTAATCAGTGCGTACGTAAGCTGCTCATGCACGGTGAAGTCTCCTGATTGT
>JBKHJB010000264.1:0-2669 GCA_046538345.1 Phycisphaerae bacterium | reverse complement strand
GCTAGTTGCAAGCGGAAACGAAGTAGCCCCGCAGGAGCAGCACACTCTACGGCTGAATAAAGGAGTCTACGGTCGCCGACTCCTACGAGATATCCTTGTCCGAGAATTTCTCTGTCGTGAACAAATAGACCTCGGTGTCCTTGTTTTGCCAGGCGTCGGCGGGCAGACCGGCCTTTGTCGCGCAGCAGTAGCTGAGGAACTCTTCGGCCGACCAGCACATCTCCGTGGCCACCTCCGGCAGGAAGCAGCCGGACCTCATGCCGCGAACTACATAGATGCCGTGTTTTCCCACCTCGAGCTGCTCGGGATGGTCGGTCTTTTCCAGCGGCGAGAGCACCGATATCTGCACAGTCAGTCGGTCCAGCTCCTGCGGCGTAATGGGATCCGCGGTGAATCTGGGGTCCCGCGTTGCCGCCGACGCCATCTCCACTACGGTCTCCGCCAGCGGAGTGGTCGGTCGGAAGGTACCGATGCAGCCCCTCAGTCGGCCGGCGTTGGTCAACGTAACGAAGACGCCACGCTGCTCGGCGAGTACGCCCGTGGGGTTCTCATCGCTGGGCAGTGGCTCGCCGTTGACCTCCGCCTCGACGGCTTTTCGAGCCAGGCGCAACAGCTCTGTGCGCTGTTCATTCGGTATCGCCATTGGTACGCCTCCTTCCGAAATTACGAGAAGTGGTTTCATAACCTGCTTCGCAGGCGAGAGCGAGGAGTTCTTTCGACCTGACAAGGAGCGGAAGCGACGGCATATCTTGAAGATATGTCGAGCGCCTGCGACGAAGCCAGGCGGAAGAAGGCCCGCTCGCAGCCCGAATGAGGTTTTGAAACCGCTTCGAGAATACCGCGCACCCCCGGCCGCGCCAAATATCAGCGGAGGCGACCGTTATGTTCGGCTTCCGCGGGCCGGGTGTTGCTCTGACGCCCAAGCAATGCGAGAATCTGCACCGGCTCACGCAGAACACCGGACAACGGCGACGGATAGAGATTCAGGGAGTGGGATATGAAAACGCAGGAGATTGTCGAGTTGGCGGAACGGCTGGGCAGGGCGCTTGCGGCCTCTTCGCAGGCGGAGGCCCTGAGCGAGGCGCAGCAGCAGCTCCGGCAGGATCCGGAAACATCCCGGCTGGTAAGCGAGTACCGCGACCAGGCCGAGAAAATCTCCCGCCTCGAGCAGGAGGGCAAGCCCGTCGAGCCGGAAGACAAGAACAAGCTGGACGAGCTTCACTCCAAGCTGGCTTCGATGCAGACTTTCAAAAAGTACACCGCGGCCCAGTACGAATACGCCGATCTCATGCGGCGGGTGGACGACGCTCTGAGCAAACACCTGGGCGCTGAGTCGGCCCGGCAGGGCGAGGGTACGCAGGAGTCCTGACGCCGGGGTTTGGCCCGGTTAGAATTCCTGTAGCAACTCCAGAAGCTTTCGGTCCAGCTTGTGTCCGCGAAATGGTTCGTAGTTTACGTCGGCCCGGCCCGAGTCGAGCACGCCGAAAGGACCCCGCAGGTTCCACAGCGCCCAGCCGATGCCGTAGGAGGTAAGTATCTCCAGCACGTCGCGGAACCATCGCAGGAACACGTCGTGTGGCGTGCGGTTGTAGCAGCCGCCCTCGCCGCAGTGCACGCCCACGCCGGAGTCGATAAGCTCTCCCCACGGCCGATAGAACTCCTCAAGCGTTGAACGGTCCCACGTGCGTCCATACCAGCCGACGGCGCCGGGCCAGGTCGGTTCGGGCCAGCGGTTGCCGTCCACCCATCGCGCCTTGTAGTGGCTCACGCCGAGGGGGTGATAGCCCCGGCAGCTCTGGGCTGCGCCGGTGTCCGCGAGTTCGGGACAGGGCAGCCGGCCGGCGGCCAGGCCGTCCAGAATAATCATCCGGTCGGGGTCTATGCGCCGGATACGATCGATGGCTGTCCGCATAACACGCTCGTGGTCGTCGCGGCTCATGGTGGGATCGTCCGGCTCGGGCGGTTCGTTGACGAGGTTGAAGCTGATTCCCTCTTGGCCGCTGTACCGCCGGGCCATCAGATCCCAGTGTCGGCAGAACAGCTCCAGCGCGTCGTCGTCGCGCCATAGGTTGCCCGGCTCGCCGACGCGACTGTTGATGCAGTAGCCCGGCGCGTGGTGGAAGTTGATGCAGACATGCAGCCGGCGCGACAGGCCCATCTCCACGGCCCGGTCCAGTTCCGCCAGAGACGACTCTTCCACGTCCGAGTCGAAATAGTCCGGATCCTTCAGCCAGAGGCGGTAGCACAGCGGCAGACGAACGAAATCGAAGCCCCATTCGGCGATGAGGTCGAAGTCCCGCTCGTCAAATTCCCCGCTCCGTCGCCGGTTGAACATGCCCAGCAGGTTGAAGCCACGCCACCGGGGAAGGGGGTTTGTTCGTTGGCTTGCTGTATTTTCGCTCATGGGAGAACCTTTGTGGGAAAACCGAAGCACGAAATTCGAAACAAATTCGAAGCACTAAATCCTGAAAGGTTTTGCGGCGGCCGATGCCGACTTGCGGACGGGCGGTTTCGGACATTGAGTCATTGGAATTTAGTGCTTGTTTCGGATTTCGAATTTCGTACTTCGTATTTTGCAGTATCCGCTTTCACGCGACGCCGTCTGTCAGTCGATTTCCGACAGGTCCACACCCAGGATGTTCTCGGCCAATTCGTTCAGTGCCTCGAAC
>JBKHJB010000263.1:0-2673 GCA_046538345.1 Phycisphaerae bacterium | reverse complement strand
CGCAGCGGCGTCACAGCAGCGAGGCGAGGTTAAGCGCCATTCGCGAAAATCGCACCGTCGGTACCGTCAGGGTCCTCCATCGGGCGCTGCGGGGCCTGGCGGCAGAGACATAATCGCCCAGTGGAACCGCCAGAAACGCGTAATGCCTCCGGCCGAACACGTGAATATCCTCAAACGGCGACCTTTGCGGCGGCCCCTGGAGCCAGTATGCGAACACCAGCACGGCCCGGAAAGACTCGCCGAAAACGTCCTGCCAGCGGGTAAGCCCGTCAACGTCGTCACGGGTTATCCAATTCTCCCATGCCCGTGTCCCGTGTCGCTTGCGCCCCGGTGCGGAATCCGGAAACTTACGTCCCTTTACATCCACCAGCAGATTCGCAGCCGATTCGCTATAGACCAGGAAGTCAAAGCTCTTCAGCCGGACCTCGGCGAAGATCGCCTTCTTCGCCTCGTCCACGACCACATAAGGCCAGCCCCTCGCTCGGAGGTAGTCTTCGAAGGCGGCTTCGTAATGTACCCTGTGTCGGGCCACCAGCCCCCTGCCTTAACATATGGCGGTTATGCCATATATGGACGGCGATGGTTTCACGTCTTTCGTTGTCCGCTCAATTCTTCAAGCTCGGCCAGAAATCCTTCACGGGACCTTTCGGCCTGTTGGCCGCTTTCCATGTCTTTGACCGTCAGCGTCGAAGCGTTCTCGCCGATTATGATGGTCACTCGCGCGCCTCGACGGTTGGCTTCCTTGAGCTGCTTGCCGACGCCCTGTTGCTTATAGCTGAAGTCCGCCCACACGCCGCGCGCGCGAAGCTCCGATACCAGAGAGACCGTCCTGTTCATACCCTCCCCGCCGGCGTCTATCACGAACACGTCCAGCCGCTGCTGAAGCGCCTCTTCGCCCAGCTTGCCCTTCTCGCGAAGCAGCAGCTCCAGCACCACGTCACCCATGCCGAAGCCCGTGGCGCCTATCTTCTGACCGCCGAGAAGCCCCAACAGATTGTCGTAACGTCCGCCCGCGGCCACCGCGCGGAGCGATTCGCCTGCGTCAAACATCTCCCAAACAATGCCCGTGTAGTACGCAAGCCCGCGGACTATCCGCATGTCCAGCCGGCAGTAATCGGCGAGGCCCATCGCATCAAGGTGGGACCACAGCTCGGCAAGTTTCTCCATTTCCTCGGCCGTCGCCGACGACGAACCAAGCAGCTCGCTGACCGCCTGGACGTCCCGGGCGTCCTGGAAGCGGCATATCTGCTCGTGCTGCTCGTCGGATATCCCCACCTCAGCGGTCGTCTCGCGGAACTGCTCGTCGGAAAGTTTGGGACGCTTGTCCAGCGCCGGCAGGACCTTTTCCACAAGCCCTTCCTGCGGGACGCCGATTTCGCGCAAAAACGCCGTCGTCAACGGACGGCTCCCGATGTGAATTTTTACGTCTTCTCCGCTTAAGCCGACCTCGCGCAGGAAATCCACCGCCACGAAGATACACTCGGCGTCCGCAAGCACATCATCGGCGCCGATGATATCGACATTCCACTGGTAGAATTCGCGCAGCCGACCTCTTTGGGGGTTCTCGGCGCGGCAGAGTCGCGGCAGGGAGAACCATTTTATGGGCCTGGGCAGCGAGTTGATCTTTCCCGAAACCATTCGCGCCAGCGACGGCGTGATTTCCGGCTTTATCGCCAGGTCCCGCCCGCCGCGGTCTGTCATGCTGAAAAGCTGCTCGACGATCTCGTCGCCGCTTTTGATGGTGAACAGCTCCAGCGGCTCCATCAGCGGCGCGTCGTACTCCTCGAAGCCGTTCCGCAGCGACACCCGCCGCCAGGCGTCCAGAATCCAGCGGGTAACGCGCATCTGGTCCGGGTAGAAATCCCGCGTCCCCTTCATGGGTTGAATCTCGGCCATGGTGTATCGATCCTCGTCGATGCAGCGGGTCAGCTTGGTTTCTTGCCGCGTTTTGCCCCGCCCTTGCGGCGTCCTTTTCCCTTGGAACTTCGGGCGGTGGATTTGCCTTTGCGCTTTGCCCGGTCGCGATCTTTGCGCTGCTGGCGGCGTTCGATTTTTCGACGGTGCTTCTCGCGATCCTGCTCGAACTGCTCATCGCCGAGGACTTCCCTGGCGTATCGCTCTACCTCGTCGGGACTGCTGAATTCCTCGTCGTATTCGTAGTCACCGCTACCGGTATAGTCGCAGCCGTCCTGGGGACTGTACGTGCGGCATATCAGCGGCCTATTTTCGTATATGCTGCACCGCCCGTAGGGGTCCAGCGCCTTGCAGCGATTCTCGATGGAGATGTACCAGTCCCCGTCGTCGATATGCACGCTGACTCCGTCGTGGAGCACGTACCAGCGGATGTCCTCGAACTCCTCGTAGTCCTCCGGCTCGTCGATTTCGAAGCAGAAGTACGTGCAGCACTGTCCGCCGCACTTTTCGCAGGTCTGGTCCATCTTCGTATCGTCGCTCAATTTTTCCACCATCTTCGACGCCGGGGGGCACCATACAGGTAAAGGTAATCACACTTTCGAAGCGGTGATTATAGGCAAACTATCGCCATACGCAAACCCGCCGCAGCGTGCTTGACATCACCCGCTCCGCGGGTAAGCTGGTTTGCTTTGCGGCCGGGTTAGCCGGCCGCGGTGCGGGAGGAGCTTTTCAGTGTCGAGCAAGCCCGACAATTTCACA
>JBKHJB010000048.1:0-12532 GCA_046538345.1 Phycisphaerae bacterium | reverse complement strand
GCGTAAAACTGAAAAGACTCTACCCCGTAATTGATGTGTAACAGAACACTAGGTTCTGTCTGATGTTTCTCTCCTGGGCATGAATTATTGGCCTGAACCTGATCGTCCTGCGAACGACAGGTAGCTGGAGGATTTGTCGAAACCGGAGGGTTTTTGGTATTATTCCTTGCTTCCAATGGCGGGAAATGTGCTAACCGCCCGGCGGACAAACGTCCGATAACGACTATGACGTGAGGTGATTCATGCGCGCGAAGCCCCTACTGATGGTTTCGGCCACTCTGACGATCTTTGCCCTCGCCGGTTGCGGCGACCAGCGCAAAATCGACGATGACTCCGCGGAGCTTCCGCCCGTCCCTCCGCACGTGCAGGGCACTATCGCGGAATATGCCCGCCTTCTCCACGGCGGCTCGGTCTCGGTTCAGGGTTACGGCATTGTGGTCGGGCTGGGGGAGGATGGCTCCTCGGAGGTCCCCCCACACCTCGCCGGGTATCTCGAAGAGTACCTCCGCAAACAGGATCTGGGGCGATGGACTCAGGGGACCGAGCAGCTTACCCCGCAGCGGATATTGCGTGACCGCGACACGACAGTGGTTCTTATCGGCGGGAGCATACTTCCGGGCGCGCCCGCGGGATCGCGGTTCGATCTCAACGTCACGTGCCTGCCTCAGACGCAGACCAGAAGTCTCGAAGGCGGCATGCTTATGCCGGCCGAACTGCGACTGGCGGTCGGTGGTGTCGCTCGTCCGGGAGGTCCTTCGCGGGTGGTCGCCGAGGGTACGGGTTCGGTACTGGTTAATCCCTTTCTTGACGAGGAAGACGAGGAAGCCGCGATGGCCGATAACCGCCGCGGACGCATAGTAGGCGGAGGAAAGGTGAAGAGAGCGCGGACGATTCGCGTGCAATTGCTCGAATCGGACTATTCCCGGTGCAATCTTATCGCGCGCCGAATCAACGCCCGCTTCAGTTCCGCCCGTCAGAAAGCCGCCCGTGCTCGGGATTCGTCGGTAATCGAGTTAACTGTCCCCAGCGAATACAAGAACAACTACCGTCACTTCCTGGATTTGGTGATGCATCTGCCACTGGCGTGGGGACCGTCGGCCGAGGAAGACAAGGCATGGCAGGTGGCCCGATTCATGGAGCAGTCCGACGCGGACCATGAATCGCTCGCGCTGATCTGGGAAGCCACCGGCCGGCAGATTCTCCCGGTCATCGAGGAACATTACACAGCGGACGACCCTACGGTGGCGTACTACGCGGCCAGGACGGGTCTGCGACTGGGGGACGACTCGGCCGCCGAAATCGTGCTTGAGACCGCGCGTGACCGGGACTCTTCGTTGCAGACATCGGCCATCCGGGAACTGGGGCGCCATCCACGGATACTCGAGGGCCGTCCGGTCCTTGAAGAACTACTGAGCGACGAGAACCAGTTTGTGAGGTTCGCCGCATACCGCGCGCTGCTGCGCAGAGGGGGAAGCTCGGCGATTCGACGTATGAATGTCTCCGGGAAATTCGAGGTCCACACCGTCAAATCGGATTGTCGGTACGTTATCTATGTCTCCCAGACCGGTCGCCCTCGGATAGTGCTGTTCGGGGAGGACATGGTGGTCCGTCGTCCCGTTTTCTATAACTCTTCCGATGATCTGGTAACGATCAACGCTCATCGTGACGACGAGAAGTTGCTGGTGTATCGCAAGATCCCCCGTCGCGGAGATTACAGCGACCCATTCTATGTGGACCGATACGTCCGCGAGCTTGCCCGGATCCTGGGCAACCGTCCCGAAATGGACAACAACGGGAACATCAAAGGTCTGGGGCTTACCTACGGTCAGGTAGTCTCGGTGCTGTATCACATGTGCGAAGAAGGCGATATACCGGCAAAATTCGTCTTGCAGCCGATACCGGAGCTTCAGAGAATCTACCAGGACATGCCCGAGATGGGTCGTCCGGACGCGCCGGACGAATCTTGATTCGTCAACCCATCCAGCAAGGACGCTCGGGCACTGGGCGTTAAGGACAACGCACTGATGAAGCTGACCAAACTTATACTCTCGGGGTTCAAGAGTTTCGCCGACCGCACCTCTTTCGATTTCGACGATGGTGTGAGCTGCGTAGTCGGTCCCAACGGCTGCGGCAAGAGCAACATCGTCGATGCGTTCAAGTGGGTCCTCGGCGAACAGTCCGCCAAGTCGCTCCGCGGCTCGGAGATGCAGGACGTCATCTTTAACGGCTCTTCCACCCGCAAGGCCGCCGGAATGGCCGAGGTGACGCTCGTTTTCGACAACTCCTCCGGTCTGCTCCAGCCGAATGTGGACGCCGGCGGCAACGGCGACGGTTACCCCGTGGTATCGGTAACCAGACGCCTCTACCGCTCCGGCAACAGCGAGTATCTCGTTAACAAGACGTCCTGCCGTCTGCGGGACATCCGCGAGATGTTCATGGACACGGGCGTGGGGCGCCGCGCCTACAGTCTCATCGAGCAGGGACGGGTCGAGGCGTTCCTCCAGGCGTCGCACGAGGAACGTCGAATGGTCTTCGACGAAGCGGCCGGTATCAGCAAGTACAAAGCCCGCAAGGCCGAGGCGCTTCGCAAGCTCGACCGGGTGGAGCAAAACCTGTTGCGGCTGGCGGACATACTCGCCGAGGTGGACAAACGTCTGCGGAGCATCAAGCAACAGGCCGGCAAGGCCCGCAGCTATCAGACCCACACCCAGCGGCTCAACGAGCTGCGGTCGCTGCATTTCCTCGCCCGCTACCATCAGCTCCGCCGGCGGCGCGAGGAGCTGTCCCGTACGCTGGAAGCCGAAGACGACCACCTCGCGAGCATCAACACGCGCATCGACCAGCTCGAAAGCGCCCGCAGCGGCACGGAGGTGGAGTCGGTTGACCTCGAGCGAGCCGCCAGGGACCTTCAAAGCCGCATCGCCGCCGTCAGCGGGCGGATTACAAGCTGCGAGCAGCGCGTGGAAATGCTCACCTCCCGCCTCGCCGAACTGGACGAGCAGCTCAAGGCCGAGAACCAGCGATGCGAGGAGGCGCAGAAGGCAATCGACGCCCGCGACACGGATATCGCCGAGAGGCGGCAGCAACTCCAGGAGGTCTCCGAGCAGGCCGAACGGATCAACGCCGACTACGACGCCGCCCGTGAACGGCACAATTCCGCGGAGCTGAGCATCAACGACATTGCCGCGAAGCTGGAGGACGCCAAGGCCGGCAGCATCGACCTGATGCGACAAATCGCCCAGCTCAACAATGACATCCGCGCCATGGACTCCCGGCGGGACAATCTTCAGGCCCAGCGGCAGCGTCTGGGCAGCCGGGCCGAGCAAATCGAAACCGAGTTGCAGGAACTCGGCGACAATCGAAACGAAGTCGTCACCAAGCTTGACGAGGTCCGCGGGACCATCGAGCAGTCGCAACAGGAGCTTCACAACGCCAGGACCAAGGCCGATCAACTCGGCGACGAGGAACAGCGACTGCGAAACGAGCTTTCGGACACCCGGGAGCAGCGCAGCGCCCTTCAAAGCCGTATTCAGGCGCTCCAGGAGATGCAGCGTCGGCTCGAAGGCGTCGCCGCCGGTGTGCGTCGCGTACTCGAGGCCAAGCGGGACGGGCGCCTCGCGAGCATACGCGGAATGCTGGGCGATTCGATATCCGCCGACGTGCAGCACGCCGGGCTTCTGGAGGCGGCGCTTTCCGGCGCCGACCAGATGCTGCTGGCCGACGATTTCGCCTCCGTCCGCGACGCCCGCGAGGAGCTCAAGGAGATCCTCGGCGACAGCGGCGCGGTGGAGGTGGTCTGTCTGGATCGCCTCGGCGGCTTCCGCAGCGACCTGGACATATCGGGCTGTCCGGAAGTCAAGGCCCGCGCCATCGACTGGGTGAAACACGAGTCGCAACTCGCTCCGCTGATGTGGCGGCTTCTGGGCAATACGCTGGTAGTGGAAACACTGGACGACGCCCGCGCAGCCGCAGATAGGTTGCCCGCCGGCGTGCGCTTCGTGACGCTTTCCGGTGAGGTCCTCGAAGCGGACGGGCGAGTCCGGATAGGCGCCGCCAACCGCGCCACCGGCGTGGTCGCCCGGCGTAGCGAGCTGTCGCAGCTCGCGCAGAAGTTGGAGGATATAGACGCCCGCATCGAGCAGCTAAGCGCGTCGGCGTCGGCCACTCACAGCGAGCGAGACCAGCTCGAGCAGGTACAGCAGCAGCTCCGCACAGCCGTCTATGAAGCCAACACCGAGCGTGTGCACTGTGAAAGCCGTCTGGAGCGACTGGACGAGCAGATTGACAAGCTCCGCCGTGAAAAGCCCACCATCGCCGAGGACATGGACGCCCTGGCGAAGGAGGCGAATTCCGTTGAAGCCCAGAGTCGCGAAGCGCGCCGGAAAATCGCCGAGTTGGAAGACGAGAACAGCAGCCGCAAGGAAGACATAGAGAAGCTCGGCGAACGGCTTCAGCAGGCCCGCGCCGGCGTGAAGGAGCTTTCAGAGAAGCTCACGGAGCTGAAGGTCGCCGCCGCCCAGGCCGAGCAGAAGAAGCTCTCCGTCCGCGAGGCGCTGGATACGCTCACCCGCCAGCGCGAACAGATGGCCGAACAACTCCAGGCCGCCCGGTCGGGAATCGAACTGAACCGTCAGCGTCACACCGACACCCGGAAGGCAATCTCCACGACCCGCGAGGAGATAGACAATCTCTACGAGCAGCAGCAGCAACTGAACTCCCAGGCCGAGGAAACCGAGGAATCCCGCGCCGGTTTGCAGGAAAAGGCCGAGCAGATCCGCAGCGAGCTGAGCGAGCGTCGCAAAGCCCAGGAAGCCGCCGCCGAGCGCGTGAACGCCGCGCGGGTCGAGCTGGGCGAGGTGGACACCCGCGTGGACGACCTCATTGCCCGGGCGTCCGAAGAGATGCACATGGACCTCACCCGGTGCTATGCGAACTATGAGCACGACGAGGACCGCGACTGGGACGCCGTCGCGGCCGAGATACAGCAGCTGCGCGAGAAGATCGACCGACTCGGAAACGTCAACCTCGACGCCATCGCCGAGCAGGAAGAGCTGGAAAAGCGGCGGGAGTTCCTCGCCGGCCAGCTCGAGGACGTCCAGGATTCCCAGAGGCAGCTTACCGACCTGATCAAGCGCATCAACCGCCAGAGCCGGGAGATGTTCCTTGAGACGTTCTCCAAGGTACGGGAGAACTTCCAGCACCTGTTCCGCAAGATGTTCGGCGGCGGACGGGCCGACGTGATGCTCCTGGACGAGGAGAACGTGCTGGAAAGCGACATCGAAATCGTCGCGCGTCCTCCGGGCAAGGATCTCCGCAGCTTGAGCTTGCTGTCCGGCGGCGAGAAGACCATGACCGCCATAGCGCTTATGTTCGCCTTCTTCCGCGCCAAGCCGAGTCCGTTCTGTCTGCTGGACGAGGTGGACGCGGCGCTGGACGAGTCAAACAACGAGCGGTTCAATCACGTGGTCGAGGAGTTCATCGCCGACAGTCAATTCATCATCATCACGCACGCCAAGCGGACGATGGCGATGGCGGGGGTGCTCTACGGCGTGACCATGCAGGAGCCGGGCGTATCGAAGCGCATCAGTGTCCGCTTCGAGGACGCACACCACTACACCGACCAGCCCAGCGAACAGGAAGCGGTCGCCGGTGCCAAGTAACGTTTAAGAGTTGCTGACCGCCGCCTGCCGGTCGCCGCTGGTCTAACGCGTCAGCGTGCGGGCAGGAATCTCGCAGTTCAGATAGCGAGTATACCGGGGCGACGAACCTTGAAGCCCTTCCACCGGCCCGTCACCATGGGCCAATCCGTCGGACCTTCCAGTGATACGGTCTCATCCCGGCGGCAGAGCACCGTCACCTCCGACTTCGCACCGGCGACCGACGGGTTCCAGGCGAAGGCCTGGTCTTCCAGCACTGCCGTTTTCTCGCCCGGGTCGGCCTTGACCTCCCGCGGCAGATAGCCGATGGACCCGCCCTGATGGTGCATGCGCCACTCGTCGGGAAAGCCCGCTTGCTTGTAGGCGTCGCGGGCAACGTCGAATATCTCCCCGAGTGTCGCGCCGGGACGGGTCGCTCCGGTAAGCGCGGCGTCCACGGTGACGGCCGAGTTGTGCTTCTCCGCCAGTTCGCCCGGAACCTTCCCGAAGCACGCCACTCGCGTGGAGGCCCCAATCAGACCGTGTCGCTCGGCGCCGGCGACAAGCATGAAGTATTCGTTGACCTTGGCGTCGGTAGGCAGCGGGTGACGCAGGCGCCTGGCACGCTCGTCGCCGCCGACCAGCAGCACCCAAGGCGTGCACCCCGACGATCGCAGAGAACACGCCAACAGACCCGCCAGTTCGTTCTCCGTCTGGCCCGGCTCGGCGGTCTGGGCGACAGACTCCAAAGCCGCCGCGGTATCCCGGCAAAGCTCGCGATAGCGGTCTATCTCGCCGGCCGTCAGAGACCATCGCAGCCGGTCGAAGCCGGCATCCAGTGGCGCCGCCTCCAGACCGGCGGCCGGAGCATCGACTGCAATTCGCATGGATCCACACACCGACTCAAACAACTTCGCCCGTTCTTCGGCGTCGAAATAAGGGAACGACCGCACCTCTATGCCGGCGGCGGGAAGCTCCTCATTTGACAGTCGGGTCGCCTCGATGTTGTTGGTCAGAACTTTCGCCGAGTCGGGTGTTACCAGAAGGTGGCTGTTGCCGACGCCACAGGCGTTGCCCACGTAGTTATGAGCACCGCAGGTGTACCAGGAGAAGTTGCACCGTCTGCTGAGAAGAACCCCGTCCAGCTTGTGCTCTCGGAGGTACTGAACCACCCGGCCGTGTTTTATGGAAAGTTCTTCGCGGACGTTCATGTTCTGTCCGGAGCAAATGCGACGGGCGGGCGCAACCCGCGGTCCGTTGCTATGGTTGCGGGACTCACGACGCGACGCAGTAATCCACCAGTCGCGCCAGCTCGCTGCGGAGGTCGCGGCGGTTGACGATAGTGTCCACGAACCCGTGCTCCAGCAGAAATTCCGCCCGCTGGAATCCCTCCGGAAGCTCGGTCTTGATGGTGTTGGCGATTACACGCTGTCCGGTGAAACCGATAAGCGCGCCCGGCTCGGCGATGATGATGTCACCCAGCGAGGCAAAGCTCGCCAGAACGCCCGCCGTGGTCGGGTCCGCCAGGACGGAGATATACAGTCCACCGGCCTCGTCGAACCGCCCCAGAGCCGCGGAGGTCTTGCCCATCTGCATCAAGCTCAGAACTCCCTCGTGCATGCGCGCGCCGCCGGAGGTGCTCACGATTATCAGCGGCAGCGAAGAGCGGGTCGCCTCCTCTATGAGAAGCGTAATCTTCTCGCCCATGGCACAGCCCATGGAGCCCATCAGGAACTTGCCGTCGAGCACACCCAGCGCCACGCGACGCCCTTTGACATAGCCCACGCCGGTGACGACCGCCTCACGGTTGCCGGTCTTTCTCTGCTCCTTCGCAGCGCGATCCTTGTACGATTGTCCGCGCCACTCGAACTGAAGCGGATCGCCCGGTCCTATGTCCTCGAAAAACTCCTCGAACGTATCGGTGTCCAGAAGCTGCTCGATGCGATCCCGCGCGGCGACCGCAAAATGATGGTCGCAACTCGGGCAGACCTCCAGGTTCTCGGAGACCTGCTTCCTGAACAGCATCGACTCGCATCCCGGACAGCGCATCCACAATCCATCCGGAACGTCGCGCTTCTTGCGCATGGCCGGACCGTCGAATATCGAGGGATCATAAGGTACGAAAGAACCGTCCTGCGACTCAGCCATTGGTATATCCTCTACAAGCTCTTTTCGTCGGTATCAAAGCTCACACACCCGGCATCTTCGCCGAGTTGTTGCCAGAGCGTATCAAGCGACACATTCGACAGCGCGCATTTCAGTATCGCCAGCGCGACAGGCCTACAGACCACGACAGCCGCTGCGCCTTTGTGGCGTTTGATTATCCGCTTCGCCGCCGACACCATGCGATTGCGGGCTTCCTCCAGCGTCTCACCCTCGGGCGGACGGACGCTGTCCGGCGCGGAAACCCACTGTCGGTACACCTTCGGCTGGCGTCGCTTGATTTCTCCACCCGTCAAACCCTGCCACAGACCGTAGTCCAGCTCGCGAAGGTCCTTGTACCGGTGGACTTTCACTCCCACGTGGTCGGCTATCAGCTTTGCTGTTTCGCCCTCGGCTTCTCCTGTGCCGGCATAGACCGCCTTTATGTGCGCGTCGTCGAGATCCGGCATCGCCGAAGCCACCTCGCTTACGCCCAACTCCGTCAGCGGCTCGCCGGCCGCCGAATCCACCCGCCCCTGCTGCTCCCAGACAGTCTGACCGGTCTTAAGGAGATACAGGCGTGTCATGTTGCCCAGTCCGGAGTTCCGCGGCGCACGCTGTTCGGTTCTAAGCCGCATCGATCGCCCTCCGCAAAGACTGCAAAGCGGCCGTAATGTCGCCCGATCCGAAAATATTGGCGCCGGCTACGAACACATCCGCGCCGGCCCGGACGCATCGCGGCGCCGTCTCCACGTTGATTCCGCCATCGACCTCCAGCCGCTGCTCCGGCCGGAGCATCTTCCTTACCTCGCCGACCTTGGCGAGCATGTCGTCCATGAACTTCTGCCCGCCGTAGCCCGGTTCGACCGTCATCACCAGCACCATGTCCACGTCTTCAATTACACTTTTCAGCGTGTCCGGCTCGGTGCCGGGCTTCAGCGTAACGGCCGCCCCCAGACCCAACTCCCGAAGCCGACGAATGAGCTTGGGCGCGTCGTCGGTCGCCTCCACGTGGAACGTTATGCTGTCGGCGCCGACCTCGGCGAACCGCTCGATATAGTAAGCCGGATCGGTGACCATTATATGCACGTCCAGCGGATGGCCGATGAAGGCGCGTATGCTTTTGACGAACGGTGGGCCCATCGAAAGATTAGGCACAAAATGCCCGTCCATGATATCCACGTGCAGTACGTCGGCGCCGGCTGATACCGCCTCGTTTATCTGCTCTCCGGCGCGCGCGAAGTCGCACGCCAGCAGTGACGGCGCAATCAGCGCCTTCTGCGGCAGTCGCGGCCACGGGTTGCCTCGGTTCATGGTATCCGCCATTTCAAAACCAAAGCCCACCGGAAAGTACTTCCCGATGGGCATTGTTTTGGATGCACATATTCTACGCCCTGACCGCAGGCGCGCCTAGTTTCCGCAGCCGGCTACTTTGAGTCGAGTACCTTCACGCCGGGCAGGGGCTTACCCTCGAGAAACTCCAGCGACGCTCCGCCGCCTGTGGACACGTGGGACATCTTCTCGCCAAGTCCCAACTGTTCGACGGCGGCGGCGGAGTCTCCCCCGCCGATGATACTCACCGCGCCGGCGTCGGTAGCGGAAGTTACCGCCTCGGCGACCGCCTTGGTGCCGGAGGCGTATTCGGGCCTCTCGAAGACGCCCATAGGTCCGTTCCATACCACCGTCCGGGCCGAGGCGATCTCCTTCTCGAAAGCCCGCGCGGTCTTTGCGCCGATATCCATGCCCATCAGGTTGGCGGGAATCTCCACCTCGTCCACGGGGGTGGGCTTGCCGCTCTCGAAATCGTCGGTGGCAATGTGGTCGCAGGGCAGCACGATCTTCTCGCCGGCCTTGTCCAGCAGCGGCGTCATATCGTCCACGACCTCGTCGTCCTCGACTCGGCTGGAGCCGACATCCACGCCGCGCGCCCGCAAAAGCGTATAGGCCATCGCCCCGCCGATGAGCAGCTTGTCCACCTTCTCCAGGAGGTTGGCGATGAGCTTTATCTTATCGGAAACCTTCGCTCCGCCGAGAATGGCGACGAACGGACGGGCCGGGTTGGCGACGGCCTCTCCGAGGTACTTGATTTCCTTCTCGACCAGGAAGCCCGCCACTGCCGGTCCCCCGCGGGCCTGGATGCTCATGGCGGCGCCGACCATGCTGGCGTGGGCGCGGTGACAGGTGCCGAACGCATCGTTTACGTACACGTCGCCCAGCTTGCCCAGAGCTTCGGAGAACTGCTCGTGCGTCTGCTTCTGCTCGTCGGTCAGCTTGCCGTCGGGGTTCTTCTTCGCCTTGTCGGGCATGGTCTCGCCGGCGTGGAACCGCAGGTTCTCCAGCAGCATCACCTCGCCGGAGCCCAACTGATCGGCGAGTTTCTCGGCATCGTCGCCAACCACGTCCTGCGGGCCGAGCTTGACCTCTTTGCCCAGATGCTCGCCGAGACGCTCTGCCACCGGCTTCATCGACAGCTCCGGCTCGAAGCCCTTGCCCTTGGGTCGGCCGAGGTGGCTCATGAGAACCACCTTCGCGCCGGCGTCCAGCGCGTGGCGGATGGTGGGCAACGCCATCACGATACGCCGGTCGTTTCCGACCTTTCCTTCGGTAAGCGGGACGTTGAAGTCCACACGCATCAGAACCCGCTTGCCCGATACGTCGATGTCCGCGATTGTCTTGGTCGCCATGGCAGTTTCCTTCCGGTGTCTTGGAATCGCAAGCGGGCCTGCCCCGCAAAGGACAGGCCCGCCGGTTCAACTATCTGTCCGTTGAGGGGCGCTTACAGCGAAGCCATCTTCTTGACCAGATCCACCGTGCGGCACGAGTAGCCCCACTCGTTGTCGTACCACATGGTGACCTTCGCCATCTTGCCCAACACCAGCGTGTTGTTGGAATCAAAGATGGAGCTGTGCGGGTTATGGATGATATCCGAAGAGACGATCGGATCTTCGCAGTACTCGATGATGCCCTTCATGGGACCATCGGCCGCCTTCTTCACCGCCTCATGGATCTGCTCGACGTCGGCTTCCTTCTGAAGATTGACCGTCAGGTCGGTAATGGAACCGCACGGTACGGGAACCCGCAGCGCGAAGCCGGTGAGCTTGCCTTGCATGCTCGGCAGAACCTTACCAACGGCCTCTGCGGCGCCGGTCGTGGTCGGGATGATATTGACGGCGGCCGCTCGGGCGCGGGTCTTTTTCTTGTGGACCATATCCAGAATGGACTGGTCGTTGGTGTAACCGTGGCAGGTCGTCATCAGACCGTTCTCCACGCCGAAGGTCTCATCGAGGACCTTCACCACCGGCGCGAGCGAGTTCGTGGTGCAGGATGCGTTGGAGACGCATTTGTCGTCGGCCGTGAGACTGTCGTCGTTCACGCCCATCAGGACCATCTTCGCCGGGCCCTTGGTCGGCGCGGAGACGACTACCTTCTCGGCGCCGGCGTCGAGGTGACTGTCGTAGCCGGGCTTGCCATCGCTCTTGTTGCTGGTGAAAAGGCCCGTGGACTCAACGACGATCTGTGCGCCGCGGTCGCCCCAGGGAAGCTGGGCGGGGTCTTTCTCGGCAAAGACCTCGATCTCTTTGCCGTCAACCACCAGCGCGCCGTCCTTCGCCTCGATGGTTCCGGGGTACTTGCCCTGCGTGGAGTCGTACTTCAGCAGGTAGGCCAGCATGTCGGCGTCTGCAAGGTCGTTGATTCCAACAACGTCGAACTCGCCCTTCTGCTCCATCATCGCACGGAAAACGTGCCGACCGATTCGTCCAAATCCGTTGATTCCTACTTTCACTGCCATGGATTATCCGCTCCTTTCCGGTTTCAGGGATAGCGTAACACCCCGTCGCCGGCGAAGCTCCCATGCCAGGTCCGGCGGACGGGTAGAGCACAAAACCCTAGACATCCGCCGGGCACATGTCAACCGCATTTGCGGATTTGCCGAATACAAAAACACCTTGGCAAAAGCCCCGCCCGTTCATACCTTAAGTGTAAAGGACCGGATACCCACAGGAGCGGACCATGAGCGAATCGACTTCCGAGAGCACGCACGATCGCATCGAGGCACGAGCCGCCGCCGACCCGGCCGTGCGTATGTTCATACTTGCGGGCATGCTGCTGGCCTATTCAGTATGGTGCTTTCTCGATTGGAAGCCCACGCCGACCGCCTGGGATTTGGAACACGCCAACGAGGTCGGCTCGTTCCTGGTGACCAATGTGCTCGTCTTCCTGACGTTGCCAGGCGGGCTGGTCGTGCTCGCCTGGGCGCTGCTGTTCCTGCGGCGGCGGCTCATCGCCGACGCCGAGGGCATCGGCTACGCCGGGAAGGACAAAATCCCCTGGCATACCATCACCAAAGTAGACGCCTCCGACCTCGCCTCCAAGGGCATATTGGACGTCTACCACGGCGAGGGCGGCAAGCGCAAGCTTCGCCTGGACTCCTGGAAACTCAAGGACTTCAAGCCGCTGGTGGCGTTCATCGAGTCGCACCTGCCGTCGCAGGTGCTGGCCGAGTCCGGCATGGGCGGCAAAGACGAATCCTCTCAACAGCAGGGAGATTCCGGCGAATAAGCCGGCCGCCGCGACGAAAGCCGCCGGAGCGACTTTGCGCCGAAGCGCAACCAAAAGCGCTTGACCGTCTTCGGCTGTTGTCGCTAGACTCCGCATTGGGCAGTATCGAACGACACACGGGCCGCTAGCTCAGCTGGCAGAGCAGCTGACTCTTAATCAGCGGGTCGGGGGTTCGAATCCCTCGCGGCCCATGC
>JBKHJB010000047.1:0-12532 GCA_046538345.1 Phycisphaerae bacterium | reverse complement strand
TAAGGAAGTAAAAACAGAAAGCGGCGGGTCGGTCTTCCGGCCCGTCGCTTTCGTTATGTCGGCAATCCTGCCCGAACAGTGGAGCGGGACTGTTGTCAGGGACGTCAGGGATCCGGCAGGGCGGCAGTCAATAGTATAGCCGCCGCGGCTGCAAACAGGGCCGTTTCGCATAGGCCCGCGAGTATTTCGTAGAGTGTCTGTTTCATATCGTTTCTCCCGGTGGCAGACCCGGCCGGTGTCGGGTATCCGGCCGGGCCTGGTCCGTCATTGCTCCGGGAATGCTTGTTTAGAACTTCCAGACCAAATCGGCCTGGAGTGTGAACGCGTCGTCGTCTCCATCGGTGGAGCGGATCCGTTCGGTGCAGAACAAAGCCAGTCCGGCTGTCATGAAGTCGGTGAGGTTATACGCTCCCTTGATTATGTGCCCGCGACGGTTGGCTCTGCCGAAGTCGCCGTCTGCCCAGAAGCCGGGTATGGCGTTGGCTTCAATCCAGCCGTACTCGTACTTGGCCGACCAGTCGCCTTTCTTCTTGTTTGCACCGACCTTCACGCCCGCGTGGTAGGCGTTGTCCTCGCCGGCGTAGGCCGAGGCCTTCTCGCCTTCGCGGCAATTGTGTGCCCAGTCGAAGTACAGAGCCACTGGCAGGTTGAAGGCCTTGAACTTCATCTGGTTGTGGATGTTCAGCACAAGGAAGTCCAGATTCCAGGCGATGTCGGTGTTACCGCGGTTGGAGACGACGTGGGTGTCGTAGTTGTCGTAGTCCCAGACGTTGGCGGCCATGGACCATTTGACGTCCTCGACGAGTTCCCAGTCGAAACCGGCCGAGTACGCCATCAGCACGGCGTCCGAACCGCTGCTTTCCTCGACGACGAAGAAACCGGCTCCGGCAAAGGGAGCGAACGAGCCAAGCTCACCGTAGGTGTACTGACCCCAGGCGCCTTCGGGGTTGACATCACTGTCGATGAACAGCGAGCTGGTGCGAAGGGGATTGGATATCTTACCGGCTGTAAGCATCAGACCCTTTATTGCTTTGGGCTTATAGGTGGCGTATGCACGGTCCACCCAGATGGGCTTCTGCGAGAAGAGCCCGTCGAAGGTCTGGTTACTGCTGGTGGGGTCGCTTCCGCCGATCTCGTCCCAGTCGTCGCTGTCGGCCGACCCGGTCGCCAGGCGAAAACCCGTGGTCAACTGTCCGTCCAGCCAGTTCTTTTCAACGCCGAATCGCAGTCGGAACCTGGCGCGGTGCCTGTCCTTGTCGCCGCCACGGTCGTCGGTCTGGAACCTCAGTCGCAGGTCACCGCCGAACTTGAGGTCATCCAGCCAGCTCGGCACGGTCGACCGACCGGCTGCATCGGCTTCCATGTCCTTGAGCACTTCCAGTATATTTTCGCGCTGGAGTTGCTCCTGTCGCTGCTGAGATTTCTCCAGATTGCCCAGCCGCTGCTGTTGTTCGCGAAGCTGCATCTTCAGCGCGCGGATGGTGGTCTGGAGGTCCTCGTCGCTCTCGGCCTGTGGTTCGCCCACGGCGGCGGCCGTCATACACAGCACCGCCGAGGCGACGACACTACAGATACGTTTCAGCATATGCCCGTTCCTTTCCTGCGAGACGTTGCGTACGAGACGCCGGACGACCGTTCGACCGACGCCGTGGTCTTTACGTCGGTGCGTATGATGCGCGCGCAGCGCAAGAGCACCGTGAGGACGGGGTTAAATGGGCGCTAAGTAGTCTTCCACGCGAGAGGCGGCACTACCGGCGGTCAGGTGAGAATATGCCGGAGGCGAAAAAGTGCCTGGACCGCTACGGGCGGGAGCACGTCCGTTGGTTCACTCGGAGGTGTCGAACGCGTCGGCGTGGCGGATGATGTCACCGGTGCGCAGGAATATGACGTCCTCGGCGATGTTGGTGCACAGATCGCCGATTCGCTCAAGTGCCTTGGCGAGGTTGATCTGCGTCATGGCCGGCTCGGCGCCGCCGGCGCGGCGGTCTTCGGCGTCGAGCACTGCGCGGACGTAGGCGCCGTAGGCGTTGTCGATTTCCTTGTCGCCGGTAATGACCGCACGGGCGCTGGTGGCGTCGGTGGCGGTCAGCGTGCGAACGGTTCGTCCGAGCAGGTCGAGCGTGGACTCCCTCAGCCGACGAAAACCGGCGTCTTCGCGCAGGTCCAAGTCGTCCTTTATAACGTGTTTGACGCGCCGTCCTATGCCGGCCGCCAGGTCGGCGATGCGCTCCAGGTCGCTGTTGACCTTGATTATCGTGCAGATAGTCCGCAAATCGACGGCCGCCGGCTGATACAACGCCAGCAGACGGACGCACTCCTGCTCAATCTGGACCTCTTCGCGGTCCACGACGGAGTCGTTTTCGTCAACGGCCGTCCCGGCCTGGATGTCGCCGTTGGCGACGGCGGCGAGGGCGTCTATGACCGCCTGTTCCACGCGCATACCCATGCGGTCAAGGCGAAGGACGAGTTGGTCGAGTCTCTGTTGGAGTTCGCTCATGTGTCTTTTCCGTATCAGCCGAAACGCCCGGTTATGTAGTCTTCGGTCTGTTTCTCGCGCGGGTTGGTGAACAGGTCCCGCGTGAATCCGTACTCTATGAGTTCGCCCATGCACATGAATGCGGTGCGCTCGCTCACCCTGGCGGCCTGCTGCATGTTGTGCGTGACGATAACGATTGTGTACCGATCGCGGAGCTGGGCGATAAGCTCCTCGATGCGCCCCGTGGCGATGGGGTCCAGCGCCGAACACGGCTCGTCCATCAGCAGGACCTTCGGCTCGGTCGCCAGCGCCCGGGCAATGCAGAGCCGCTGTTGCTGTCCGCCGGACAGCGCCAGGGCGGACTTCTTCAGGTCGTCTTTGACCTCGTCCCAAAGCGCGGCGCTTCGCAGACAGTTCTCGACAATATCATCCAGACGTCTGCGACGGCGTATGCCCTGGAGTCGAGGCCCGAAGGCGATGTTGTCGTAAACGCTCTTGGGGAAGGGGTTGGGGTTCTGGAAGACCATTCCCACCTGCTGGCGGAGGTGCACGAGGTTGACGCGTTTGTCATAGACGTTCGTGCCGGCCACCTCCAGCTCGCCTTCGGCGCGGGCCGAGGGGACAAGGTCGTTCATCCGGTTGATACTGCGGAGAAACGTGCTTTTCCCGCAACCGCTGGGTCCGATGATGGCCGTGACACTGCACGGGTATATGTTCAGTGATACGTCTTTGACGCCCACCTTCTGCCCGTAGTACAAGCTGAAGTTGCCGGATCGTACGATCGGCTCGCAGCACGTGGTTCCGCTCTCTGGTGCGGTTTGAGCCGTAGGCCGCTCGCCGGAGGGGAACTGAAAAGACAGCCCGTGATCCGCGCCGGCATCTTCGCTTTGTTCACTCATTGTCATATTCGCGGTTCTCGCGTTTTCGGTCATTGTATTTCCTCTGCCGTGGCTTCTGCTATCCTCCCCGCAGCCGCTTGGAAACACGCCAGCGGACAACGATGGCCACGAGGTTTAACAGTAGCACCAGCAATACCAGCGTCATTATCATTCCCCACTGGACGTGCGGTGCTTTCGATGCCAGCCGGTCGCTCGTGGCGAACTGGTAGCTGCTGTAAGGCAGGCATCGCGTGGGGTCTTGCAGGTCGGTGGCCCAGTCTCCGACGGCTACGGCGGCGGTGAAGAGTATCGGAGCGGTCTCGCCGGCGGCGCGGCCGAGGGAGAGGATAACGCCGGTGAGTATCCCCGGCAGGGCGGCGGGAAACGTCACCGTCAGGAACGTCCGTAGCTTCCCCGCGCCCAGTGCCAGCGACGCCTCGCGGTATGATTTCGGCACGGACCGGATGGCCTCCTCCGATGCGCGGATGATTATCGGCAGAACCAGAAGCCCCAGTGTCATTCCGCCGGCTAAGACCGTGGAGTTGGATTCCCAGCCCAGCACCTTCGGCTGGAAGAACATCACGATGGCGGCCAAGCCGAACAGCCCGAACACGATACTCGGAACGCCCGCCAGCGTGTTGATGCACATTCGCAGCAGCCGCACCAAAGGCCCTCCGCTGGTGCACTCGACCAGGAACGCGGCGGCCACCAGCCCCAACGGCAGCGCTATCGCTATCGCAAGACCGGCGAGCATGAATGTGCCCCATATCTCCGGACCCGCGCCGCCGAAGCCGCCTTCAGGGTTGGGCTTGTCGGTGAAGTAGTTCCAGTAAAACGTCCATCGCGGTTGGAGCATGGAATCCAGGTCGTTCTCAAGGAGGTCGAAGACCTTTACCATCGCCGTGCCCTCGAATTGCTCACGGCGCGGAACGAGCGTCTTTTTCAGGGGTTGCCCCGGTCCCTGAGGGGCCCACCGTTCAACCCAGAGGATGTGCTCCAATACCCGCTGGGCCTGGTCCCACCGCGTGGCTCCATATTGCAGGCGTTCCAGGGCGGCCGCTTTTTCCCCCGTCCGGGGCCCGAACAATTCCCGCAGCAATTCGCGGACCTCGAGGTAATCTTCGGCGTATTCCTTTCGCCGGGAAAGGTCCACCACGGAGAGCACCTCGCGATACTCGCGCGCCAGCTCGAAGTAACCCTCCGCTACCGTGCCGGTAAAGTCCGGGTCGCCTTCCCCGGCGAGGACCTGGTCTAGCAGTCGCTCGGCGTCCGCGGGGTCGGTGGCTTCGTAGGCGGCGATGAGGTCGTCCCGCACCTCGCGAGCCTTGTCGCGGAGGATTATGTAGACGCCGTCCTCCAGGTCTCCGGTATCTATGCGGTTGCGCACCTGCCGGCGGTACTGCCGATAGATGTTCTTGGCCTTGTCGGCCAGTGCGTCCGGGTCCAGCGCCTTTCCGAATGAATCGACAATGTCATACACACGTTGGCGGGCGCGTCTTACATGTTGAACTTCCTGCTGAAGCTTTTCGGCGTCGCCGCGATTGGACCGCGAAAACTGCATCTTGCGCCACTCGACGGTTCCGCGGAAGACCACCGCCTGCGAACCCCGATAGAAAATCACACCGAGTATCACAGCCAGCGCCACGGTCATCAGCAGGACGCTCAGTCCCGCCGAGGTGGTGAACAGCTTATCCAGGAGTTGTCGCAGAGGTCTCGGCATTATCCGCCTGTACCCTGTCGGCGCCGGGCGCGCCTGAGGAAGTATTCACTTACCAGGTTCAGTCCGAACGTAATGGCCAGGAGAATCAAACCCAGCGCGAACAGCGCGCGATAGTGCACGCCGCCTTTTTCCGCTTCGGCCATCTCGCCGGCTATGGTGGCGGTCAGTGTGCGTATGGACTGGCTGATGTCCCACCAGGGGTGTGGAATCTGCGTGGCGTTGCCGGAAGCCATCCACACCAGCATGGTCTCTCCCACCGCTCGCATCATGCCAAGGATGACCGCCGCGATGATTCCGCTGTGAGCCGCCGGAATGACCACCTTCACCAGCATCTCGGCGCGGGTGCAGCCCATCGCATATGCGCCTTCGCGGAGGTTTCTGCCGACGGCTGTCAGCGCGTCTTCGGCGATGCTCACCACCGTAGGTATCGCCATGATCGACAGCATGATTGTGACATTGAGAATGTTCGTACCGGTGGAGAAGCCCAGTCGCTCCTGCATCCACGGCGCGACGACCAGCAGCGCGAAAAAGCCGTATGCGACAGAAGGTATGGCGGCCAATATCTCAACGACGGGCTTAAGTATCTGCCGCACGCCGAAGGGTACTATGTCGCTGAGGAACACGGCCGCCAGTATGCCCACCGGTCCGGCGATGACTATCGCTCCGAGTGTCGCGTAGGCGCTGCCGGCGAACAGCGAAATCGCCCCGAAGTCCGGCGGGTCGTGGGTGGGATGCCACGAGTCGGCGGCGAACAACTCCGTAAACTGTCCGCTGGCCAGAAACGGCCAGGCCTCTTTGATGATAAACACGAAGATCAACAGCACCGCCGCGACCGAAGTGAAAGCGACGGCCGTCAGTGCAAACCACCCGAAACCCCGCCCAACGTAGCCGGCCAGGTCTCTGCCCGGGGTAAGCAGCAGCGGCCGGTCGAAGCCGACCGCCGCTGCCGTGTCCGCAGGATTACTGTTGGAGTATTCTTTGCGTGACAATATCAGTCTCGCGTTGTGTCGATCAGTATTTGGTCAGGGGCACAAAGCCCTTTGCCTCGATGATGTCCTGTCCTGTTTCGGTCAGATAGAAGGACACGAACTGGTGCAGCGTGGAGCCGATCTTGGGGTAGCCGTCGGTCCACATGAACAGCGGGCGGACCAGCGGGAATTGTCCGGTGGCGAGCGTCCTTCGGTCCGGCGCCACGCCGTCGAGCTTCACTGCCTTGACGTTGCGGTCGAGGAAACCGACGCCCACGTATCCGATCGCGCCTCGGGTCGAGGCGATCCGCTGGTGCATGTTCTGGTTGGAGGTGACGTATTCCACGCCGCCCGTCATTTTCTCGTCGTTCATTACGAGCTTGCTGAAGACGCCGAACGTTCCCGAAGAAGTGTCGCGACTGATGGCGACGATACGCTGGTCCACGCCGCCCAACTGCTTCCAGTTTGTGATATTACCCAGGTAGATGTCCTTGAGCTCCTGCGTGGTAAGTTCGCCGACGGGGTTGGACGGATGCACCACCGGGCAGACTCCGTCCATCGCCACGGTGTGGGCGACGGGCAGGACGCCGTTTTCGACGGCTTTTGCGAACTCGCCGGGCTTCATGAAGCGGCTCATGGCAGCAACGTGGCATCGACCGTCGATAAGGGCGGCCGCCCCGTCGCCGCTGCCGGTGAGCTTCACGGTTACGTTAACATTTTCGTGCTCGGACATGAACGCCTCGGCGAAGGCCTTGGCGATGGGTCCGACCGTGGTCGATCCCTCTATCTGTATCTGTTCCTCGTCGCCGGCGGACTGGGCGAGGACCTCGCCGCAGGCGCCGAACAACACCGCCAGCACGACCGTCGCAACTGCCGCCATCTGTAGCTTGCGTGCCATCTGTTCATCTCCTTCCAAAGCTCGTGCGTACTTTTCGGACCTGTTCCGATTTCGCCCGTGTGTTGTACCGGCGACGGATGCGAGATTCGGCAAGGTCGGATAAAGATGGCGTTAAGTTCATTTCGTCTCGCCTGCGCGGGCGTCCGCTACGGCTCAGCGTGTGCGGACATTATTCAACCGCGGCGCTTAGATATGCCTGCGGTTTCGCTAAGATTGTGTTAGGACTGCTCGTGGCGCGTTGCCAGCTATCGTTGCGGACGGGTAAAATGTGACTTACATGTCCGCAAAGCGCATTGTGATCGTCGAGGACGAGCCGGACATGGCCGAGCTGGTGGCCATGCAGCTCCGTCGTGAGCATTACGAAGTGGAGGTTGCCCACGACGGGTCTGCGGGTCTGGAGCTTATCCGCAGGCGCCCGCCCGACCTGGTTCTTCTGGATCTGATGTTGCCGGGGATTTCCGGTCAGGAGGTGTTGCGGCGGCTGCGGTCCGACCCCCACACCGCCAACGTTCCGGTAGTCGTTCTCACCGCCCGCAGCGAAGAAAGCGACGTGGTATCGGGCCTTCATCTCGGCGCGGACGATTACGTCACCAAGCCCTTCAGCATGTCGGTGCTCTCGGCCCGGGTTGCCGCCGTGCTTCGACGCAGCGAACCTTCGGCTCCCGAGGGCGACGTCCTGACCGCCGGTCCCATACGCGTCAACCGGCAGACGCATTTGGTGGAGGTTGACGGCGAGAGCGTATCGCTGACGCTGACGGAGTTCAGGCTGCTATCGGCCATCCTCGCCGGACGGGGACGGGTGCTGACGCGGAATCAGCTCATTGACAAGGCGATGGGTCAGGACGCCGTGGTAACCGACCGTACAATCGACGTGCACCTCACCGCGCTGCGGCGTAAGCTGGGGGACGCCAGACGCTTCATACAAACCGTTCGCGGCGTAGGTTATCGACTGGCCTGTGAGGAAGATGAAACCGCATAGCTTCTTCTTTCGCCTTTTCGTGGGAAACGTCGTCCTGGTCGGCGTGATTATCGCCGTCAGTTGTGCGGTCTCCTACGCCTACCTCAACCGGGAGTACCACGCCAAAGAGCTTCGCAGTCAGCATCGCCTGACGCGCACGTTCCGTGATATCTTCCAGCAGCAAGAAGACCTGCAACCCGCCGAGGTTGATCGGCTGTGCGAGCAGTTGGTCGGTGAGTTACCGGGTCGGTTGACGGTGGTCGCTTCCGACGGGCAGGTGCTGGGAGACAGCCACGCCGACCCGCTGACAATGGAGAACCATCGCACGGAGGATCGCCCGGAGCTTCTGGCGGCGTTGGGCGGCCGCTCCGGTGAGTCCACCCGCCGCAGCGGTACGCTGAACATCGACTTCCGATATCTCGCCGAGCCGCTGAGGCGGAACGGTCGGGTGGTCGGCGCGGTTCGCCTGGCCAGGCCGGTCAGCGGGCTTGTCGAGCGGCAGAGCTTCATCTGGCGGTCGCTGCTTTGGTCGGTCGCGGCGGCAGCGCTGGCGGCGGCGGCCGGCGGATTGCTGGTGAGCTGGTTGTGGTCGCGACCGCTCCGGCAGGTGACATTGACGGCCAGACGGCTTGCCTCGGGCGACCTTTCCCGTCCGCGGCATATCGGCGGCTCCCGCGAGCTCAGGGAACTCGCCGACGCGCTCGACGAAATGCGGCGAAACCTTTCCGAGCAGATAGAAACCGTCGCCATGCAGCGAGAGAATCTTCGCACGGTGGTGGCCAACCTGACTGAGGGGCTTATTGCTCTCGACAAGAGAGGTCACGTAGTCCTGATGAACCGCTCGGCTATTGAGATGGTCTGCCCGGACGTGGAGGACCCCACCGGTCGCCACGTGCAGTCTGTGGTGCGCATTGCGGAGGTGGCCGACGCTGTTGGTCGCGTTGCGCCCGATCGCAGTGTCCGTCGGCAGGTTGAGCTGCGTCGGCCTCGGCGGATTCTGGATATGCGCGTGGCGGCATTATCGGCCGACGCTGCCGGCGGCATCCGAACCCTGGTCGTGTTGCGGGACATAACGGACATCGCGCGAACCGCCACCGTAAAGGCGGAGTTCGTCGCCAACGCGTCGCACGAACTCCGTACGCCGCTGGCGACGCTGCGAGCGGCCGTCGATTCGCTCGAAACGACCGACGCCGCCGACCGCGATACCGTCCGGCGATTGCTGGATATCGTCACCAGGCACGTTTCCCGCCTGGAGGAGTTAACGCAGGATCTGCTGGACCTGCACCTGCTGGAGCAGACCCGCGCAGAGCCGCACCTGGAGGATGTGCGCCTGGGCGATCTGGCCGATTGGGCTCGCGGGCATTTCGCGACGCGTGTGGAAGAGGCCGGCGTCAGATTCGAGGTGCTCTGCGAACATGACGCCGCGACAGTTCGCAGCGACGGAAAGCTCCTGCGTATGATCCTGCAAAACCTCATTGATAACGGGCTGAAGTTCACCCCCTCCGGCGGGCGCGTTGAGTGTGTGCTAATTCCGGCGGACGGTGGGCTGACCTTGAGGGTCTCCGACACGGGCTGCGGCATACCGCCGGGGCTGACGGAGCGGGTCTTCGAGCGGTTCTTCCAGGCCGACCCCTCGCGCAGCGGTAGTGCCCAGCGACGGGGGACGGGGTTGGGGCTGGCGATAGTGAAATACGCGGCCGACCGCCTGGACGCGCAACTGCAGCTTGACAGCACGGTCGGCGAGGGCACCACCGTTGAGGTCAAGGTACCGCCGGGACGGGGAGAATAATCGCAGAAACCGGCATTCCTCCCGTCCCGGCGCACGGGGCTCACAGCGCGTATGGGGCTATGGTCGGCATGCCTTAGCGTTTAGAGCTTTCTTTGGGCGACGGTTGCTTGCCTTCCACGACGGGGCCCGGCGAGCGGATGGCTCGTCGCACCGGTCGCTGTTTGCCCGACTGTTCCGGCGGGGTCTGCCCGATCGCCAGCTCGCTCTGGACGTCCTGCATTAACAGCAAGCTCATCAGCCATGCCAATGTGCTCTCGGCGCCCTGGTTCTCGTTTACCCTGTCGGCGTGCAGACCGTCGCGGCACCCGCCGGTGGTGAAGTCGTACAGCGGGGTGCGCAGGTCGTTTTCGTCCAGGAACCAGTTGAGCGCCTTATAGGCCTGGCGTATCCACGACCTGTCACCGGTGACACGGTAGGCCTCCACACACGCATCGACCAGGGCGTGGGCCTCTACGGGCTGCTGGTCGAAGGAGGCCTTTTCGCCGCCGCGGGTGAACCACCCGTCGTTTCCGATGAGCGAAAGCACACCCGCGGGTGAAGTCTGCACGTCGAGCAGCCAGTTCAGCGCACGGAGTCCTATGTCGGTATATTCGCCTTTCTGCATCCATTTGCCGGCCATTATCAGCGCGTGGGGTAGCTTGGCGTTGGAGTAGGTGACCGTGTCCTCGCACCAGGGCCAATCGTCTTCCATGTGATTCATGAAGCGTTGTCCGAGCTTCTCGGCCAGCAGCGCCCGGGACCGGCGGGCGTCGCTGTCGCCGCTGAAGCGTCGCAGGTACGCGTGGATACCAACGATGGCGAACGCCCAGGCGCGCGGCGAGACAAACTCTTCGGTGGCGGCAAGACCGACTTTGAACAGGTTGGTCGCCAGGGCGATCATCGACTCATACGGGCACAGCGCCACGGCCTGTCCCAGTCCCCACAACGCGCGGGCGTGACTGTCCTCGCTGCCGACCTGCTCGGACCATCTCCGGTCGTAGCCCATAAAGTTGCGGAACCGTCCCGTGTCCTCCTTCAACGCGTACGCCAGAAACGACAGAAAGGTCTGCATCGGACGGATGATGCGCTCGTCGTGGGTCTGGTCCCAGTACATCCCGGCTACCACCAGACCGCGGGCGTTGTCGTCCGTGCAGTAGCCGTGGCTGCGGTCGGGAGTTGCGTACAGCGAGTGCTGAAGCATGCCGGTATCGTCGATGATGTTATAGAAGTGACGCAGGTCCGCTTCGGGCAGTTCTATGTCCGCGTCGGCGTCCTGCGCTTTCCGTCGGCGTCCGCCCGGAGCCACCGGCGCCTGGAGACGACCCACCCATGCATCGCGGGCCTGCTCGAAGAGCTCCAGATACCTTCGCCCGACCTCGGGCCAGACCATGCTCCGACAGAAGTTGTAGGCCTTTTTACGGATGGCGTGGCAACGCGTCTCATTGTCCAGAAGGTCGATGACCGCGTCGGCGATGGCGTCGGCGTCACGGAAGTCCACCAGCACGCCCCGGTCATTGGCAAGCATCTCTTCGGCGTACCAGTAGGGTGTGGAGACCACGGCCTTGCCCGCGCCCAGCGCGTAAGCGAGAGTACCGGAGGTTATCTGCTCGGCGTTGAGATACGGTGTGAGATACACATCGGCCGCTCCCAGGTATTCGCAAAGCTCCTTCTGCGCTACGAAGCGGTTCTGGAAGATAACATGGTCGCTTAGCCCCAGCTCGCCGACTCGCCGCTGCAAGCTGTTGCGGTAGGCCTCGCCGCTTTCGCGCCGTACCTGGGGGTGCGTCGCTCCCAGGACTATGTATACCACCTCGGGGTGTTTCTCGATAATGCGGGGAAGGGCGTCTATGGCGTATTCAATGCCCTTGCCCGGACTGAGCAGTCCGAACGTCAGCAGGACCTTTCGCCCTTCAACGCCGAACTGGTCCTTGTAGTAGCTGGGGTCTATGAACGGAACGTCCGGAATCCCGTGCGGTATCATCGCGACCTTCTCGGCCGGCACGGAATAGTTCTCCGTCAGCAGCCCGCGGGCGGTCTCGCTCATTACCACCAGCCGGTCGCTGAGACGGGCGATTTCCTCCATCACCATCCGCTGACGGTCCGAAGGGTTTTTCAGCACGGTATGCAGAGTAGTGACGATCGGGCGGCGCAGCAGTTTGAGCATGCTCAGCAGGTGGGAGCCCTCAATGCCGCCGTAGATGCCATACTCGTGCTGCACACATACCGTTGAAACCTGATGGATATTCAGAAACTCGGCCACCAGCCGATAGTCCGCCTGAACGGCTTGGCGAACCTCGAACCGAACCCGGGAGGGGTAGGGATAGCCCTCCGGGACATCGTTCATTGCCACGACGAACACGTCTTCGTTCTCGCCGATGTGACCGGCGACGGATTCGCACAGATCGGCTGTGAACGTCGCGATACCGCATCGTCGGGGAATGTAGTCACCCACGAACGCTATCGACGGCCTGTCCGCCAGTCGAACCCTGCCGTGAGGGCTAGGGCGAGTGTTTTGTGCTGTATCTTCCGACATGTCTGTACAGTCCTCCCATGCATGCCCCGTTAGGGGCGTAATTCATCACTGCCAAGTAGTTGTTTTCTGGGACGGAATTATACTCGACGAGATTGGCAATTGCGCAGCGAGTTTGCATCCTTAACGGCGCAGTGCGTCCGGCACGTTGCCCTGCCTGCCCCCGGAGCTTTAGAGCAGTTTGCAGAAATCCTGTCGCCCTGTTCTGGTTGTGGCTTCGCCTGGCGGCGTCCGGCTGCATCGACAATGCTGCGACATTGCCTGCGCCAATGGCACTTACAGCTTCGCCGTCCTTGTCAGGATCGTCCTCACCGACGAACAGGACGACAATCTTTC
>JBKHJB010000262.1:0-2685 GCA_046538345.1 Phycisphaerae bacterium | reverse complement strand
GAAGCCAGCGTTTGAAGCCCGTTGAAACGGGCTGAAATCATATATGGGCGAAGCCCCCATTACCATGGCTGAAGCCATGGCCTGTTAACCGTCGGTCCGATTTTTCCAGTCCCAAACCCATGACCTACGACCTATGACCTGCTTTTGCCTGTTGCCTGTTGCCTACTGCCTATTGCCTTTTGCCTACTGCCTATTGTCTGCCTTTCACTACCCCTGAGCCGGCAGGCGGCGAGTACACGAATACACGAATCAACGAGAACTCCAACGCTTGCTACATCAGGTTCACCGGGTCCGGCTCGGCGATAATCTCGCCCGCGATGCCCTTTGTCAGCTCGGCCATCCTCCCGGCGAGCAGGTCCTGTACGTAGCCGGGCCGGTCGCAAATCAGCAGCAGCTCGAAGCGGAAGCGGTCGCGAATCTTTTTTACCCCCGCCGGCTGCGGTCCAAGCATGCTCACATTCGTAGTCAATACACCCCGCAGCCGCCTGGCAAGTTCCCTGGCGCCTGCGTCGGCTTTGGAAACGTCCTTGTGCCTCGCCAGGAACCGCACCAGTCGCGCGAACGGCGGCAGATTCACCTCCTTCCGCAGCGGAAGCTCGTTGTCGGCAAAGCCCTGGTAGTCGTGGCCGACGGCGAAGCTTATCGCCGGCTCGTCTTCATTCAGCGTCTGCACGACCACTTCGCCCGGTCTGTCGGACCGGCCCGCTCTGCCCGCGACCTGCACGATGAGTTGGAACGTACGCTCGGCCGCACGAAAGTCCGGTATCGCCAGCGACGTGTCGGCAGAGACCACGCCCACCAGCGACACACGCGGGAAGTCCAGCCCCTTGGCAACCATCTGCGTGCCAAGCAGTATGTCTATTTCCCCGGCGGCGAAACCGTCGAATACCTTGCGGAACTGCTTGGGCGAAGTCATCGTGTCGCTGTCCATCCTCGCCGAGATCGCCTCGGGGAACTTCCTCGCAAGCTCGCTCTCTATGCGCTGGATGCCGTAGCCGAACAGCAACAGCTTGCCCCGGCATCCGGGGCAGGACTCCGGCAGTGACGCCGACTGCTGGCAGTAATGGCAGACGGCCATCTGCGTCGCCTGGTGGAACACCATCGTCCTTGTGCAGTGGCGGCAGGTCATGATCCACCCGCACGACGGACAGAATACGTGACTGGCGTAGCCGCGACGGTTCATCAACAGGATGGTCTGCTCGTCGCGGTCCAGGGCGGCGGCCATCTTCTGCGTCAGCGTCCGTCCTATAAGCTCGATACGCCCCGGCTGAAGCTCCTTCCGCAGGTGCACCACCTCCAGGTGCGGCATGGGCAACCCCCGGACGCGGTGCGGCAGGCGGAGCAGCTTATAGCGGCCGCGGCGGGCATTGTGCAGCGACTCCAACGACGGCGTCGCCGAGCCAAGCAGTATCGGCACGTCCTCCAGAGAAGCACGCTTAACGGCGGTATCCCGGCCGTGGTAGCGGGGGGCGGTGTCCTGCTTGTAGGACGGCTCGTGCTCTTCATCGACCACGATAAACCCCAGCTTCGGTGTGGGCGCGAACACGGCACTGCGCGGGCCTACGACCACGTCGGCGTTTCCACGGCGTATCTGCTCGTAATGGAAGGCCCGCTCGGCGTCGGTCAGACCGCTGTGCAGAACGGCCACTCGCGGCAGGCGCTCCAGCAGACGATGCAACGTCTGCGTGGCGAGTGCAATTTCAGGCACCAGGACGATCGCCTGGCGGCCTTTGGCAATCACGTTCCGTATTGCGCGGACATAAATCTCGGTTTTCCCGCTGCCGGTAACGCCATGCAGCAGCATGGCGCAAAAACCTTCGCCCAGGACCGGCTCCACCTCGGAAAGGACGCTCTTCTGGTCGTCGTTCAGCTCGAACTGCGGCTCGTGCTGCTCGCCGGAGACCTCCGGCAGGTGGACTTCGCGACTGGCCAGCCGCAGAAGCCCGCGCCCCACAAGTCGATTTACGCTGTCGCGCGTGGCGCCGCTCTTGCGGAGCACCTCGCGGAGGGGAAGCTCCTCGACACCTTGCCGGCGGGCCTCGAAAAGCTCATCGAGCACACGTCGCTGCCGCGAGCCGAGCGTTGACGGCCAATCCGGCCGGGTGCTGTTGAGAATGGCGACCTGCTCGGTCCTCTCGCCTCGTCGTCCGACGGCCGAGGGAATCATCGCCGCCAGCGTTACGCCCGGAGGCGCGAGGTAATAGTGGCTTATCCAGTGCGCCAGGTCCCAGAGCTTCTCGGTCAGTCGGCTTTCCTCGTCCACGACCTCGGCAACGGATTTGAGCTTGCGGGGCTTTTCGCCGGTCCGTTCAGATTTGCGCGAGGGGTCCACGACAAAGCCCAGCGTCCGCCGGTCCCCTCGCCCGAACGGCACGCGGACGCGCTGTCCTCGCTGCGGCTGGCCGAAATGCCCCGGCCAGACGTAGTCGAACTCGCCCCAGACGTGGGCATTGACCGCGACCCCGACCACCCGCTGAGCGGTCTTTGCGGCGGATTGTCCGTCCTCGAAAAGCTGCATGGACGGATATTACCCGCCCGCACCGGGCTTTTCCAACCAGCGGCCACGGGCGTTGCGTGTTGCTTCGGCGCCGTCGGGGCGGTAACCTGTTCGGCAGGTGCGAAGCATACTGCCAGTCGGAGTAGGGATGCCCCTTGAACGGGGCACCCCCTCCACGGATCCGGACT
>JBKHJB010000261.1:0-2703 GCA_046538345.1 Phycisphaerae bacterium | reverse complement strand
GTCAAAGCGTGTAAGTCAAGCCGGCACAGGCCGGGCCGAGTGGTCCGGATGCCGGTAGTGCTAGTCGAAAGGAGAGCAGCGATGTACAGCCCCACAGCAGTCCGGTTGTCGATGGTGGCGACTCTGGTTCTGGGTTTCCTGGTCGCCCCGGCCTGGTCAGACGAACAGGGCGACGGAGTTTCCACGCAGCAACCCCAGGCCGATTGGACTAAACCCGTACCGCTGTCGTTCAGCGTCGATTACACGCTGGTCACCGACTACATCTTCCGCGGGATCAACTTCAGCGAGTATCCCGGCGAGGGCAGGGAAAAGCTGAACCACCAGCTCGGCGTGGGCACGGAATACGACGCCGGCTCGCTGGGCGCTTTCGGAGCGTCGGTCTGGTTCGAGTGGTACGCCGGACAGCAGCGGCTGACGCCCGAGAGCGGAAGCAATCTCCAGGAAGTGGACTACTCGGTGTATTGGAGCTACGGGCTGGAGCCGCTCGACGCCACGCTGGAGCTTGGGTACATCGCGTACCACTTTCCCCGGCTGTCCGGCGATGACGAGTGCACGCACGAGTTCTATGTCTCGATGGGCTTCGACGACAGCGCATGGTTCGGCACAGATGCGCCGGTTCTGAACCCGACCGTCACGTTCTATCACGACGTGGACGACTTCCAGGGAAGCTGGCTGGAGATTGGCGTCAGCCATGACTTTGCCCTCGGCGAGAACGAGTCACTGGCTGCGACGCCGGTCCTGAAGGACCTGACGGTTACGCCCTCGCTGACTTTGGGCATCGATCACCGCTGGATGGCGCCCGCGGTCGGCGAAGGTCAGAAGTCCACGCGCTTGGGCAATCTGCTGTACGGGTTGGACGTTGGCTACGACCTCTCGTCGGCGCTGGATGTACCCGAGGCGTGGGGCGAGTTTTCCCTCGGCGGGTTCCTGTACTACTCGCAGGCGCTGCGAAGCGAGCTGATTAACGACGAGCTGTTCGGCGGAATGACCGTCTCCTGGGCGTGGTAAGAGATTCCGGCCGGTCGGGGCCGGCGGCCGAGTTGTAGCCGCCCCGGCCGACGGGATAGCGGACGAAAGCACACAGGCCCAAAGGCCTGGTTAAGCGGTAGAAAGGACGGAATTAAGAAAATGACCACTATGGCGATTCGAGCGACGGCTGTGCTGACGCTTGGGGCGGTTTTGCTGCTACCCGGGGCGGCCGCCGTTGCCGACGACGGCGTCGTGACCGACACCCTCGGCGGCGAGCACAGCTATGCCGACGTGCTCTGGACCTGCCTGGCGGCGTTTCTGGTGTTTTTCATGCAGCCGGGCTTTGCGATGGTCGAGGCCGGCTTCACCCGCGCCAAGAACGCCGTCAACATCATCATGAAGAACCTGATGGACTTCTCCGTGGGGACCATCGCGTTTTTCGTGCTTGGCTTCGGACTCATGTTCGGGCGGAGCAACGGGCTTTTCGGGACCACGCTGTTCGCGCTGAGCGGAATCGGCGAGAGTACGTGGGAATATAGTTTCCTGATCTTCCAGACGGTATTCGCCGCAACCGCCGCCACTATCGTATCCGGTGCGATGGCCGAGCGCACGAAGTTCAAGGCGTATCTTCTGTACAGCTTCGCAATAACGCTGGTGATTTACCCGGTGTTCGGCTCATGGGCCTGGGGCGGATTGCTCCAGGGCGGCGGCTGGCTGGAGAACATGGGCTTTCTGGACTTCGCCGGTTCCACGGTGGTCCACTCCATCGGCGGCTGGCTGGCGCTGGCGGGTGCGGTGGTGCTTGGTCCGCGCATCGGCAAGTACACACCGGACGGTCGGCCTAAGGCGATCATGGGACACAACCTGCCGCTGGCGGCGCTGGGCGTGTTCATACTGTGGTTCGGCTGGTTCGGCTTCAACGCCGGCAGCACCACTGCCGTCGGCGGAGACATCGGCTACATCGCCGTTACGACCAACATGGCCGCTGCCGCCGGCGCGGTCGTCGCGATGTTCACCGCCTGGGCGATGTTCGGTAAGCCCGACGCCTCCATGGCGCTCAACGGCGCTCTGGCGGGCCTGGTGGGCATAACCGCCGGCTGTGACGGCGTCAGCCCGTTCGGAGCACTATGCATAGGCGCGATCGCCGGGGCGCTGGTTGTACTGAGCGTTACGTTCATCGACCGCGTGCTGAAGGTGGACGACCCGGTCGGGGCCGTCAGTGTCCACGGTGTCTGCGGCGCGTGGGGCACGCTGGCGGTGGGTCTGTTCAACACCGACGCCGGCTTGTTCTACGGCGGCGGTGTCGGCCAGCTCGGCGTGCAGGCGCTGGGCGCGGGCGTCGCGTTCGCATGGGCTTTCGGGCTGGGACTTGCTCTGTTCTTCGCACTGAGCAAGACCATCGGCCTGCGAGTCAGCCGCGAGGAGGAACTCCGCGGACTGGATATCGGCGAGCACGGCATGGAGGCGTACGACGGGTTCCAGATCTTCACCACGCAGTAACAAACGAGCTAAAGGAGCAAGACCGTGAGACTGATAATCGCATACATACAGCCGGAGAAGCTCAACGACGTCAAGCAGGCCCTCTACGCGGCCAAGGTTTACAAACTCTCGGTGACTAATGCCCTCGGTTGCGGCCAGCAACGGGGCTACACCGAGACCTACCGCGGCGTCGAGGCCGAGGTGAACCTGCTGAAAAAGGTCCGCCTGGAGATCGCCGTCAACGAGGACTTCGTG
>JBKHJB010000046.1:0-12696 GCA_046538345.1 Phycisphaerae bacterium | reverse complement strand
ACCGTCGGCAGTGGGTTAGGGAAACGCTTCCCCGGCTTCGCCCGCCGCCTTTCCAGGTTTTGAATCATCACCGCAACCAAATGCTTTGTCAAGCTAATAAAGCTGAAGATTTTCCCGCCCCCGGCCGGTCAGTCCGTCACCTCCACTACCGGCGGTCGCGCCAGCCCGTGGGCGTTCAACTGATACTCCCTGCTCCAGCTCCGATTGTCGGGGTGGAAATCGCCAGGCCCCGTCCACTGTCGCCAGGGAGTGTGCAGCGGACCGAGTATGTTCTTTCGGCCGCCGATTACCTCCACGACCACCTCGTTGTCTGCTTCGGTCAGACCATCGGTGATGTCCGCCACAAACGGCGCCCAAGGCAGCGTCCACGAATGACCGCCCGCCCGGACGACGACCGCGGTCGCCGCGGGTTCATCCAGCCGCAGGCGCACCCTACCGCCAGGCGGTTTTTTGACGGACATGCGATAACGCACAGCGCCACCGTAGAAAGGCAATCCCTGGCACAGCCAGGAGCCGATTTCCAGCTCCTTGGGTTGCTCGGTAAGCGTCAGGTTCCCCGGCTCAAACTTCTCGCCTCTCAGCGGGCGGACGCCGAACTCCCCGGCAAGGTACAGGTCCTCCAGCTCCATATCCGGACGATAGTCGAAGCTCAGGCGCAGCTCATTGTCGCCCTCGACCAGCAGGTCGGTAATGTCTATGGTGCGGATATCCTCGTCCACCCAAAAGCCCTCCGGCTTCCCGGCCGGCTTGCCGTTGACGGTAATGGCAAAATCCTCAGGACTTTCCAGCGCCAGCAGACACCTCGGCGGCAGGTCGCTCACGTGGAAATCCCATCCCAGTTCACAACGTCCACGCGGGCTGTTGTCCATAGCGCCCGTATGATAGAGATACCATGGCTGCGGGCCTTTGTTCTGACGCTCCGAAAGTCCGAAGTGCTCGCGGATGCGTGTATCGGCCTTGAGGGTCGGCAACGGGTCGGACCATTGTCCGTCGCCCATGCGGAAGCGGCAGTAGTCCAGCGGCATCGTATTCGGCTCGACAAGCTCCACGGCAAACGGCCCGGGAATGCTCCGGCTGTCCGCGACTGTCGGCTCCGGCGTCGGCTCCTCGGCGTCGCGATGGGCAACGCCCAGCGTCAACAGCGCCGAGCCGGTCGGCGGCAGCTCCAGCTCGAACTGGACCCGATCGCCCGACTGCTGCGACTCCACACGGCTTATTCGCCCGGTAAGGGCATCCCACAACAACACCGGCTGCGCGCCGGCGACCTCCGCCGCGAGGCGATGCCCTCTGTTGCGATCGTGCGATTGACAGAACAGCACCCGGGCGCCCTTGATGTCCCGCATCATCGACCAGACGAACTCCGCCTCGTCGTCGCCTTCGCGCAGCGACACACGGCGGTCCAGCAGCTTCTCGACGGTCAGGGATATCTGCCCGGATTCGTCCTGGCAGGCATGAACGTCGGCCGCCAGTTTCAGCGCCTCTTCGCTGTCTTTGGCATCCACGCGACGCGGCGCCTCGCCGACAAACAGCACCTTACCTCCCTGCCTGGAGAAACGTCTCAGCAGCTCGATAGTCGATGACCGTAGCGTCTCGCACGGCGGGACCACCACCAGCTTGTAGCCCATCTCGCCGACCGAAAGCGTCTCGCCGGAGACCCTGGCGTATTTCTCCAGAAGCGACTCATCGCCGAAATCCCAATCCCAGTGCCTCCCGGAGAGCGTGCGGATTAGTCGATCCAACGACTGCTCCATCTCCAAGACGCCCATATTGCCGTCACCGCCGGGCGTCATAAGACCCCAGGCGCTTTCGACCGTGTGGACAACCAGCACGTCGCGTATGGGCTTGCCGCGAGTGAGCATGAAGCCCAGCCGGGCGAAATACTCCTCCACAACGTGGTAGTGTTCCCACCACGGACTGTGGGCGAAGATGCTCGCGGGGTAGTCCCGCTTGGCGCCACCGGCGAGCGAATAGTGCGTCAGGTGCGGACAACGGAAGTTCACTCCGCATGCGAACTGCCAGTCGCCGACAAACTTGTGGCCTTCCAGCGGCCAATCCCAGCCCGTGCAGCCATACAGTTCGCTGAGCACGCGCTCGCGCCCGAGCTGGTCGGCTACCGAGGAACACTGCTTGGCCGTTGTCAGTTCCTCGGACTGGTCGGTGAGCATGTCTATACCGGGCCACTGCATGTGCTCGTAGTGAGGCATGCACGCGCCCACCACCTTGACCTGCGAGCTGAGCGTCGGCTCTTCCAGCATGTGACCGGTCAGGGCGATATTGTGCTTGCCGCACCATATCCCAATCTGCTGCGTGAAGTTTTCGACGAACAGTTCGGTGAGTGTCCGTCGGTAGTCATAGCGGACCTTCGAGAAACCAGCGGGGGTGGCATACATCAGTTCCGGCAGGTGTTCGCGCAGGTCGTATCCGCAGCGCCGGCGGAACTCCCGCGGGAGGTTCCACGTCCACTGCAGGTGCGACTTGCCGCGGTCGCAACCCCATCCACCGTAGTTCGGTTCGTCGGTGAATATGGCAGGGATTACGCCTCCGAAATACTTGGAGTAGCGGTCCGCGTACGCCTGGTGGGTGACGTGGAGGAATTCCTCGACGGCCTCGGCGTTCATAGTGTCCAGATACGGCGCGTCGTTGTGCTGTCCGGAAGGACCGGCGACGAACATATCAAAGGCCAATACCTGCCCGTTGGAGGCGGCGGACTCCGATGGATCCTCGATGGCATGATAGTCAAGCAGCCGACCCTGCTCGTCCAGCTCCACGGCGAACAGGCCCTGGCGGACGGCGTTTTCGTCTTCCTCCGCCGGCGGGCCGGCGATAAGCACGTGTTTGGCGTACTCGGGGTTGTCGCGCGTCACGATCCCGCCGGCGGGTCCTGAAGGCCAACGGTCCTCGTCGTAGAGATACGCCTTCATGCCCAGCTCAGCGGCCCGCTGGATGCAGACCGTCACACAGGCGAACCAGTCCTCGGAGAGGTACGGGGTCTTCAACCCGTAACGGCTGTGCATGAAAAAGCCCCCCATACCCGCTTCGTTCATGCTGTCTATCTCACGGCATAGCCGCATCGGGTCCAGTTCGCCGTTCCACGACCAGAAAGGTGCGCTGCGGAACTCGGCCGGCGGCGCGTGCCATGTCTCCAGCAGGTCTTTGGCGTATCTCACGAAGTGCCTCCTTCGTTATTCTCAAGCAGCAAGAGGCCGTATTCTCCACCCACCGACCGCCGCGTCAACGCCTAATCCGGTCAGCACGTACCCGCAGGCCGCTTGCCGCGGGCCCGGGCGGCTGATAGTATGCCCAGCTCACCCAGCACAGAAAGGACAGGAGCCAGTCATGATTACAATCAGCGCATTTGCCGACGAAATCGCCGCCGACCTGCCGACCCAGATGGACATCTGCCGGGCCAACGGCGTCAAGTGCATCGACGTACGTGGCATCGACGGGACGAATGTCTCGAAGATGTCCGCTGAGCAGGCCCGTGAGTATAAAAAGCGGATGGACGACCGCGGCTTCTCCGTGCCGTGCATCGGCTCGCCCATCGGCAAGATCACAATGGACGACGACTTCGCCGAGCACCTCGATCTGCTGAAACGCTGCTTCGATGTAGCCGAGGCGTTCGGCACCACAAACATACGTATGTTCAGCTTTTATCCATCGCAAGGCAAGGACATCGCCGAGCAGCGCGACGGCGTAATGGACCGCATGCGGCAGATGGTATCGGCCGCCGAGCAGGCCGACTGCGTCCTGCTCCATGAGAACGAGAAAGGCATCTACGGCGCCAAGCCCGAGGGCGTGAAGGACCTGTTCGCGACCATCAAATCCGAGCATTTCAAGGGCATTTTCGACCCGGCCAACTATGTCGAGGAAGGCGTCGCGCCGTACGACGACGGCTGGTGCAAGGGACTCGCCGAGCTTACCGACTACTTCCACATCAAGGACAAGGTCCCCGGAGCCGAGACCTGCGTACCGGCGGGCGAAGGGAACGGCCAGATGCGCGAGACCTTCGCCGATGCCAAGGAACGCGGGTTCTCCGGCGTGATGACTCTCGAGCCGCACATGAAGGCGGCCGGGCAGTTCTCCGGCTTCAGCGGACCGGACCTGTTCGCAAAGGCCGTCGCCGGACTGAAGGGGCTGCTGGACGAGCTGGGCATGCAGTACCAGTGATGCTTTTTGGCAACATCCTGTTGCTGTAACGCAACATTTCGGCTCTGTTCCGTTGGCTGTCGGATGCTGTTGGCAAACAGCTAACGCTTATCGTTGCTTCCTGCCGATGATACCCATACGCAGCCGTCCCGAGGGGACGCTCGCCGGGGAGCCGGCTGCGGCATGGAGATTGTCTCATGTCCGTATGGCGGGATGCACGTACCGGTGAGGGGTCGGTGATGGCGGACTGTCAAGACAGACGGTCGCACAGGCGAGTACCTCTTCGCCTGCCGGTTGCGTCGCTGGGCGACTTTGCCGAAGGCGTCCGGGGAGGATTGTTCACTACCAACGTCTCCCCCGGCGGCATGCTCGTGCGGATGCCGGTGGACTCGGCTCCGCGACACGGGCAGGAAGTCCGCTTCGAGCTGACCGTACCGCCCGGCGAAGGTTATTCCGTAGCCCCATGCCTCATAAGCGGGCAGGGAAAAGTCGTCCGGACAGATCCCGGTAATGCAAACCAATGCGAAGTAGCCGTCAGGTTCACCCAAAAACTCTCGCTGGGCGTCTGAGACCGGCGATCGGCTCGATGAACCGAAAACGCGAAATACGAAGCTCGAAATCCGAAACAAATCCTAAATTCGAAATACCAATGTTCTAAACAGCAGGGCCGCCGACATGCGGTTTGGAGCATTCGGATTTAGATGCTTCGGGCTTGTTTCGTATTTCGGTTTTCATGCTTTGCATTTCGTGCTTACCACGCGTCCGCTCAACCCCATCACAGTCGCCCGTCGGAAAGCATGCGCTGCAAAGGTCCGAACTGCTGCTCAAACAGGTGTCGATAGGCGCCGTTTCGGGCAAGCAGGTCCTCGTGCGTGCCGTCCTCCACGAGTCGTCCCTTGCTGAGGACCAGTATGCGGTCGGCGTCCAGAATCGTGCTCAGACGGTGTGCTATCACCAGTGACGTCCGACCGGCCATCACGCGCTGCATCGCCTCGACGATGAGGTTCTCGCTCTCGCTGTCGAGACTGCTGGTGGCCTCGTCGAGTATGAGCACCTTCGGGTCCTGGAGGATTGCCCTTGCCAGTGATATCCGCTGCCTCTGTCCGCCGGACAAGCTCACTCCGTGCTCGCCGACCTCGGTGTCGTAACCGTCGGGAAGCTCCGATATGAAGCGGTGCGCGTTGGCGATCCTGGCCGCGTCGATTATCTCCTCCTCGGTGGCGTCCTTACGCCCGTAGCGCAGGTTCTCACGTATGGTCCCGGAGAACAGGATGGTCTCCTGGAGGACGATTCCGATGCTGCGGCGCAGGTCGCGCAGGCGGTAGTCGCGCACGTCCACACCGTCGATGCGGACGGCGCCGTCGGTCACGTCGAACAGCCGTGGGATGAGTGTCACCAGCGTGCTCTTGCCGGCCCCGCTTTCGCCTACAACGGCAACCCGTTTGCCCGGCTCGATATTGAATGAGATATCCTCCAGCACCGCCTCCTGCTCGGAGGTGTATCGGAAGGTGACGTGGTCGAATTCTATCTCGCCGCGCTGCACTTTTCGTTTGGCGGCCTTGGGCTGACCCTGGACTTCGGGGACGTCGTCGAAGACCTCGAAGACCCGTTGTATAGCCGCTATCGACATCTGATAGACGTTGTTTATCTCACTGAAGCGGCGAATCGGCAGATACAGCAATGCCGCGGTCGCCGTAAACTGCACAATCTGCCCGGGCGTAAGACGGCCGCGAACCGCCAGGTAGCCGCCGACCACCCACACGCCCGCCGACCCCATCGCCACCAGCAGGTTGCTCATCGAACTTATGCTTTGATGCAGTCGTCCGCGACGGATGCTTCGGCCGCGAAGCTCCCCGGCGTGGTCCTTGAAGACCTGCTGCTCGGACGGCTCCTGGGCGAAGCTCTGGATCAGCGCTATGCCGTTCAGGCGTTCCACGGCCGACCCGCTCATCACGGAGCGCTGCTCCTGGACGTCGTGGCTGGCCTGTCGAAGCCGCGGGTTCAGCTTGCGATAGAGCACGGCATACAACGGCATCACACCGAGGACTATCAGCGTCAGCTCCCAGGATATGCTCAGCAGCACGACCAGCGCGATGATTCCGCTGCCGGAGTCTATGACCACGTTGCCGATACCGCCTCGGACCATCTGCTGACTGACGGAGATATCGTTCATCAGACGCGCCAGAAGCGTCCCCGTCGGGCGGGACTGGTGGTATCCCAAGCTCAGTCGTTGCAGGTGCCTCCACAGGTCGCGGCGGATATCGAACGCGACAGACGAGCTGACCTTGACGGTGTAATACCCACGTATGTAAATGGCGACGCCCTCGGCGACGGCAGCGGCGAGCATTCCGCCGGCTATCCACCACAACAGACCCAGCCGCTCGGGTGTCTCAAGCCCGCGGATATTGTTCACCACGTCATCGACGATGGTCCTGCTCAACGCCGCCGGGACCATGGGCAGCGTAAACTTCGCCACGCCGCCGACGCACATGAGCACTATCCACCACTTATAGGGGGCGGCGTAGGCCAGGTATCGCCACAGAAGATGTCTTCCGGAGCCACTCACGCAGCATTCCACCTTCGCAAAACTCCGCATTATAGCAGATTATCCGACGGCGCGTAGCGGGCGTCGGCTTTTTTACAATTACCCCTGCCTTTCCGACGCCCGGCGACGGCGTGGCACAGGCCCTGCCACGTATGTACAATGCCCGTGATGGCTGAGAGCGAATATCCCCTGTTCGACCCGGAAAACGCACGCGGCGCCGATACGCGCCCGGATGTTGGAAAGGACGTAACCGAAGAGATTACAGGCGGCTCGCCGGACGTGAATCGCCCGTGGCCGGTCTCGCTGCTGGTCTCCCGCATAAAGGACGCCCTGAGTGATGCATTCCCGCAATCGGTCCATGTCGTCGGCGAGATCAGCAACTTCAAGCGCCACCCCAGCAGCGGGCATTTGTACTTCCGGCTGAAAGACGAACGCTGCGCCATTGACGCGGTGATGTTCCGTCGCGACGCATCGAAGCTGAAGTTCTCTCCCGAAGACGGACTGGAAGTGGTTGCCGAGGGGAGCGTCGACGTTTACGACCGCCGCGGGCAGTTGCAGCTCTACGTGCGGCAAATCACACCCAAAGGCGCCGGCGCACTGGAGCTGGCTTTCCGTCAACTCCGCGAAAAGCTCCAGGCGGAAGGACTCTTCGACGAGCGCCGCAAGAAGCCCATACCGCGAATACCTCGCGCCATCGGCATAGTAACCAGCGCCGGCGGGGCGGCGATCCGCGACATACGCCGAACTCTCTCGGCACGTTGGCCCGCGGCGAGGGCGTATCTGCTGCCGGTCGCGGTGCAGGGGGAAGCATCGGCCGGGCAGATAGCCCGGGCCGTCGCCCTGCTGGACGCCAACGCGGACCGGCTGGGGATAGAGACGATAATCGTCGCACGCGGCGGCGGCTCGCTGGAGGACCTCTGGGCGTTCAACGAAGAAGTTGTCGCCCGGGCGATATTCGCAGCACGCACGCCGGTAATCAGCGGCGTGGGACACGAAGTGGACGTGACCATAGCGGATATGGTCGCCGACGCACGGGCCGCCACCCCTACCGCCGCTGCCGCGGCGGCTGTGCCCGACAGGCGCGAGATGGCGAAGTATCTCAGTCAACTCGCCAACCGTGCGCGCAGGAGACTCACCGAAACTGTCGCCGCGGCCCAGGGGTCGCTGAAAGGCGTGCTCCGCAGTGCGGCCTTCCGCGACCCGACGGCTCGCCTGCGAACCCACAGCCGGGAGGTGGACGAACTTTCCATACGCCTTCGCTCGGCGACGTCCACCCTGCTCAACCGCGGCCGCCGCAAGCTGGAACTGCCCGCGCAGAAACTCGCCGAGCTGCACCCCGCCCGCAGACGGGAGCAGGCGATCGGCCGGGTTGACCGCGCGGTCGCCCGGCTGAGATGGGCGCTCGGGGCGCGCGCAAAACGCGCCGCGGACCGACTCACCCGCTTTGAAGCCCGGCTGCACCGGGCGGACCCGCGACAACGACTCAAGCTGCACCGCCAGAAGCTTGATTCCCTGACCAGGCAGCTCGAGTCAATGAGCCATCGAAGCGTACTGCGGCGGGGTTTCAGCATAACCCGCGGGGCCGACGGGAAAATCCTGCGCGGCGTCGAGGGCGTATCGCCCGGTGATACGCTGCTGACGGAACTGGCCGACGGCAAACTGCGAAGCACCGTCAACGAAAAAGAACACGAGCATCCAGACAGATAGCTACTTGCAGTAATTGAACGTGAAGAGCACGAACTACACGGATTGAAGCAGGATTTCACCGATTGTTTTGCAGAAATAAGCCATTCGTGTAATCCTCACTTAATCTGTGTAATTCGTGGACTCCGACGCACGGCATACAGGGAGAGCCATAAAATGGCGAAAGACAAAGAGCATCAGACCGGCGACGCAGAACAGAAGGTAACGTTCGAGCAGGCGCTGGAGCAACTTGAAAGAATCGTCGAGCAGATAGAGTCCGGCGAGGTATCGCTGGAAGAATCCATCGACAAGTACGCTCGCGGCATCAAGCTCATCAAGCAGTGCCGCTCGATACTCGACGAAGCCGAGCGGAAGATACAGGTCCTCGCGGAGACCGAGAACGGCGAGCTGAGCGAATCGGGCGAGCTTACCGAAGCGGGCGAAGAGGAGGATTCCTAGCCCGGCTTGTTCAAGAAGATGCGGTTTTGTCGTTAATAAGCCGCGCTCTTGGCGGACACCGATCTCCCATTCGGCGGCCGCCACAGGCCCGTTGCGTAACGGCATGGGCGGCTCTAGAATAGCACCCCGTGCGGGGCGTTGTGCCCCGCGGCAGCGGAAGGAACAAGCGGCCGATGATCTGCGATTGTCACACGCATATCTGGACAAGCCCCGACCAGCTCGGTCGCGATGCGCAGAAATACCTGCGCCGCCAGAGCGGGCGGGATAATCTCCCCGCCGACCCCCGGACCCACGCCACCGCGGCCCGGTGCGTCGATAAAACTCTGGTGCTGGGTTACCGCAGCGCTTCGTTGGACGCGGGTGTATCCAACGATCTCATCGCGCAGCAAGTCGCCGCCCACAGCGACACGATGGTCGGCATTGCCGGGATAGACCCCATGGAAAACGGGTCGGTCGAGGCGGCCGAGGAGCTGCTCGGTCGGGATGAATTCCGCGGACTGACCATCAGTCCGGCGTCGCAGCACTTCCACCCCGCCGACAGTCGGGCGATGGACCTCTACGAGCTGGCCGAGCGGCTCGAGGCGCCCATCTTCCTGCACCAGGGAACGCACTTCCGCAGCGAGGACCGCATGGAATACGCCCGCCCGTTGCTGCTGGACGAGATCGCGCGGGAATTTCCCTCGCTGACGATGGTGGTGGCGTCGATGGGTCACCCGTGGGTGGAAGAGTGCGTAGCGCTTATCGGCAAGCACGAACGCGTATTCGCGGGTATCGCCGGGCTGATACACAGGCCCTGGCAGGCATATAACGCCCTTGTGCTGGCGCACCAGTACAACGTGATGGACAAGGTGCTCTTCGGCAGCGACTTCCCTTATATGCACGCCGCCGAGGCCATCGAAAGCGTGTATCGGCTCTACGAGGTCACGCAGGGAACAAATTTGCCGTCGGTTCCGCGAGAGAAGCTCCGCGCCATGGTCGAGTGCAACGCTTTGGAGCAACTGGGTATCGCCCGCTCCGACGAGCATGAGCCGATGGAGGAGCCCGCGCCGACGACCGAGGACGTCGAGGACGACGATCCGGACAATCCAAGCTAAGCGCACTACGCCCCGCCGGGGCGAAGGAGCAGTCGTATGCTACGCATGCTTGTACTAATAGCAGTCGCCGCAACCGCACTGTTCGCCGCCGGCTGCGAGCAGGGGCGGTCGCAGGACGGCGCGGACATCCCCGATGCGGCTCTACACGCGCCGCCCGCGCCCACGGAGGTCCGCCTCGACCCTAGTCTGCTCGAGGATCAGCGTCGGCTTGCCGAACAGGCCAGAGAAAGACGTGAGCAGTAACCGGGGGTCGCAGATCATGAGTGAACTTCCTCATGCGGCAACCGTAAACGAGGCCAAGTATTTTCTGATGGTCACCCCCTGTCCCGGGTGCGGTAAGGGTCCGTGGCTGCTGGACGACAGCACTGAACCGGCGGCATCCGGAGAGAAATTCAGCATAGATGCCAGGTGCAAGTCGTGCGGCCGGGAGGAGACCTTCGAGTTCGTCTGCGACAGTGCCTCCAGGGACGAGGACGCCGAACTTATCAGCGCCTCGGAGTCGCCCAGCGGGCTCATCGACGTCGCCCAGTGGCTGAGCTTGTTCTACCGGCACATAGAAACCGCGGCCGACGACAATACCCCCGCCCGCGAGCGACGATTGCTGGGATATCGGGCGGCCCTTTGCCTGCGCGAGGCGCTGAAGTTCTACGGCGAGGAGGACGAGCTTCCCGACGCATCGGCCTTTTTCACCGAACCCAGCCGAGACGCGTTCCGCGAACACCCCGAAAGCTTCGCACGCGAAAAGCTTCTCGATATGCGGTCGAAGCTGCCCAAGCTTGGCGCCATGGCGCAATCCGTCAAGAGCGACCGCGAAAAAACCCGCAAGCGATGGTGGCAGTTCCGGCGCAAATAGCGACCGATATGCCGCAGCACCTCGTAAAAGTCCTTAAATTCCTGGAGCTTCGTGCCCTTCGTGGTCTTGGCGAATTTTGTGACTTTTGCGGCGGTGCGATTGGTTAAGGACCTTCAGATGCTACCAGAAGCCGTGCGTGAATATCTGGACGCGAACCGCGACCGCCATCTCGCCGAGTTGTGCGAGCTGTTGCGGATACCCAGCATCGCCAACGTACGCGGCGAGCCGGACCGCTGCCGGCAGGCGGCCGATTGGCTCGCCGAGCGGCTGGAGCAAATAGGTCTTTCGGCGAGCATCGAGCCGACAGGCGGAAGGCCCGTGGTCTTCGCCGAAGCCAGACCGTACGAAGACGCGCCGACCGTGCTTATATACGGACACTACGACGTTCAACCCGCCGATCCCCTGAACGAGTGGGACACGCCGCCTTTCGAACCGTCCATCCGCGACGGCGCGGTCTATGCCCGCGGCGCCAACGACGACAAGGGCCAGCTCTACACCCACATAATGGCGATGGACGCCTGGCAGAACGCCGGCGGCGGACTGCCTGTGAACGTTAAGGTCCTGCTGGAAGGCGAGGAAGAGGTCTCATCGCCGAACCTTGAGCCATACGTCGCCGAAAACGCCCATCGGCTATCGGCCGACGCCGCCGTCATCAGCGACTCGGAGTTCTTCGCACCGGACCTGCCCTGCCTGGTGTACGGTCTGCGGGGTATCGTTTACGTGGAGATTACCTTTTACGGACCGACCGCCGACCTTCACAGCGGCTCTCACGGCGGCGTCGTGGTAAACCCCGCCAACGCCCTGGGTAAGCTGATAGCCCGCATGCACGACGACAACGGCCGGGTCGCTCTACCGGGTTTCTATGACGACGTGCGGGAGCTTACCGACGACCAGCGGCGGCTGTGGAACGAGCTGCCCTTCGACGAGGCCGATTATGCCCGCTCGCTGGGCGTTTCTGAGCTTGCCGGCGGAGAAAGCGACCGCGACGTTCTTCAGCGCCGCTGGTCCAGACCGACGCTCGACGTCAACGGAATGGTCTCGGGCTATACCGAGCAGGGAGCCAAGACCATCATCCCCGCCCGCGCGACGGCGAAGGTCTCCTGCCGTCTCGTGCCCGACCAGGACCCGGAGAAGGTGCTGGAGGGCTTCCGCAGCTTCATCGCCGAGAACACGCCCGCGGGCATTCGTTCGGAACTGACGGTGCACTCGACGGCCCGGCCTGTGCTGCTGAGCCGGCAATCCCCTGCCATTCGCTCGGCTTCGGCGGCGATGGCGGAAGCATTCGGCCGCAAGCCGGCGATGATCCGCACCGGCGGCTCGGTGCCCATAGCGGAGCTTATTCAGCGCCTGCTGGGCATAGACGCCGCGATGATGGGCTTCGGACTCAGCGACGACAACGTCCATTCCCCCAACGAACACTTCCGCCTCGAGCAGTTCTACCGCGGCTCATGCGCCTCAGCGAGTTTTCTGCGCGAGCTTGGGGCGTTAGCGCATTAGGGATTAGTCGCCATGCAACTAAGAGGTTGTTGGCTCACCCGGTACGATATGGCGCATCAACAACATGAAAAAGCGATTCGAGAAAATGCGCTCGCTCGGTATCGTCATATAGAATCGACGTCAGGTTGAACCACTCACGGACCTGCCCATCCGCCTTGATTTGCTCTACGACGGCCTCAGTGAAACAAGAGGCAAGATAAATCGTATGGCAGCGCGGGTTCTCTTTGATTGCCTTGGCAAAGGACTTTTTGGCTTCTCCGTAGCGGGTCTGCGCACCGGCCTTGTCGAGACTGCCTTTTATCTCGATCGCCATTCGCAATAGGCCACCTTTGTCAAAGAACGCTACGTCAGGTTCGGTGCCAAAGAGATAACGTACGATAAGTTTCGCACATTTGGATAGACGGGTAGCCCCCGGGTTG
>JBKHJB010000260.1:0-2745 GCA_046538345.1 Phycisphaerae bacterium | reverse complement strand
TAGTGAGCGCGTAGCAGGGCATTCCTGTATTCATGTAACCGCTGCGGCCCTTCCCTCATGGAGCTTGCGTTTCGCCCGGTCCGGATTCACCCCTGCCGCCGACTGACCCGCTTGGCGCCGCTCAGCTGGGACGCGTCGAACAACGGAGTATCCAGAGACCGGATCGGTTCGCTGACCGGCTCCTCGGCGTGAGTCCGAATCATCGGCAATTTCAACTGCCTTCGCAGCGTCTCGAGTTTTCGCCATATCTCGTTCACGCTGTATACGTACTCCACGCCGGCCGATCGCAATCGATTGCGAAAATGTTGGACGAACGACTCCAGCAGGTGGGGATTCTCAAACAGACGAGTCGTTTCGACTCCTATTTCCGCATACACACAGCAAAGCTCCTGGATGTGCTCGATCGCCCAGTGTTTTTCCTCCTTCGGCGCAAGATCACACAGCCGTCTGGTCTGTCCCAGTCGGTCAGAGGCCTTGGCGGCGTATTGTTTGGACATCTCCATGCCGAGGTAATGCCGGTTCAGCTTCTTGGCCGCTACCAGCGTGGTGCCGCTTCCGGCGAAGGGGTCCAGCACCATCTCGCCCACCCTGGAGCAGGCGCGGATGATCCTCGCAAGCAGCGTCTCCGGCATCTGGCAGGGGTGCCAACCCTCGCGCTCGGCGAAAGTCCCGCAGACACGCGGAAACTCCGCCCACACGTCGTCGGGTATCTTGCCGTTCTTGCTGGCACGCTTGTCGCGATATACGCGCTGCCGGTCCGAGAGCGTCCGAACCGCCTCATCGTTGAACGTGAACTCCCTCGGGTCTGCCACGAAGTAAAACAAGTGCGTGTGCGCCCGGGCGAACTTCTTCTTGGTGTTCTGCCCGAACGTGTAATGCCAGATAACCCAGTTGCGCAGGTGCAGGTCCAGTTCCCGGCCGATCATGCGCACCTCGGCCGCATATTCATCCCCAACCGCTATCCAGAAACTCCCGGTCGGCTTGAGAACGTCACGACATGCCGACATCCACTGTTTGGTCCAGTCGTAGTATTCCTGATAGGCCTTGCGGTCTTCGTACACGTCGTACTTGTAGCCGATATTGAACGGCGGGTCGGCAAAGATAAGGTCTGCAAGCCCCGCGGTTTCATCCCCCGCCTGCTCGCGCCACTTCCGCAGCCACTTCACGCAATCGGCCCGGACCACCTTGTCCTGAGTATCTTCCATGTCCGTCGTGCTCATGCCAATCAGGATAGCGCCCGACTGGACGGAGCGCAAGTATTATTCTGAACCGTTGTTGCGCGACTATTCGTCGTCGCCCGATATCCGCTCCGGCTCATAGGCCGCGCCGACCGCCGGCGCGGTCGAGGTCGTCGGCTCATCGGCGTCCTCGGAGACCAGCGAGAAACCCTCCGCCACCTTCTCGAGGATTTCCACTGGCCGATCCTCATCGTCGCCATTGTAAATACACGCCAGGGTGTAGGCGCGGGGTCGCTCGTTCCCGCCGGCGGACCCGCCCTGTCCCTGCGAGTTAGACTCCCCCTCTCTCGGCTCGAAAATGGTCCTCTGAACGATAATCGCCGGGCGAGATTCCTGCGACGAACCACCCGGCGAGTCGGTCGAATGTCTCACCACGAACTGGCTGCCGTCATGACCGGCAAGCTCCGCCTCGCCCTTGGACAACACCTCGACCTTCACGTTCCGCCCTTCGGCGTCCTCCCGCAGCAGGTCCAGGTGACGGTCCACGAACTGCTCTGTGGTTTCACCCGGGCGGACACGGCCGACCCTCACATGGACCATCGGCACCGCCACACCACCGAGAACATAGTCCATCTGCCCCATACTAACGCCCTGCGGCGAACTGTCCGCGAACCACCCCACCGGCGGACGAACCACAAAGCCCAGCTCCGGGCGGGTTATCTGCTCGTCGGCTTCGGGGACCGGCAACTCACCGGGCCGGCGGAATGAAACGAATTTCAGCGTGCGAACCACGTCGCCGAGAACCGGCAGCAGATTCGTCTCCTTGCCCCGCTCTTCGATGGTCAGCAGATAGCAGATGCGCACCGGGCTCTCGGAGACCTCGCGTATGAAGTAAAGCTGGGCGGCTGTCGTCTCGATGCCGCCGAACGTGTAGCTCATGCGGACCGCATGCCCCGTCACGCCGGCGACTGGCATCTCCGCGGTTTTGAGGATCCTGAACTTCCGCATCGCAAGGCGACCGCGCAGGTCCTCGAGCTTCGAATCGGCAAGGCTTTTCGGCGTTTCGTCCTCGTCAACCGGGAACGCGGAAAGCGATACTGAAATCTCCGTCACCCCGTCACGCACCAGGGCGTAACTCAGCACGTCGAACGGCTCGACCAGCCGCCGACGTTCGAAATCACCGGGTAGCTTCAGAGCCACGCCGGCGTGGGGGAATTCCAGCTTCTGCTGCGACTCGTTGGTCTGCAACTGACCACGAACCCCAGCCGCGGACAACACCAGTGCACTGATGATCGAAAACGCCTGGAAGCGTCTCATTAAGTCGCTCCTGCCCGGCCTGCCGACAACAGGCACGGCGTATTGCGGACTGACTCACGTCTTACAGCTTCGTTGGCTGCAGCATTGTAACATAAGCCCCCCGCCGCGGGCGTTACTATACGCTCGCCGCCACGCCGAAATGCAGTGTCAGCCAGATGAACACCACGTACGCTCCCAGAAGCGGAACACCTTGCCAGCGTCGGAAACTGCTGCCGCTGGTAAAGATGAAAATCCGCAGCAGAATCAGAAC
>JBKHJB010000259.1:0-2746 GCA_046538345.1 Phycisphaerae bacterium | reverse complement strand
GGCGTCCTGCCGATGGGCGACTGGTCTATCTCGATGACCTTGTCCACGCGGCCGACGCCCAGGACCTTGTCGAACTCACCGGGCTTCTCCCGTGAGCTGTAGATTCGGCGCTTCAGCGCCCGCAGCAGCGTAAGGTTCACCAGCGTGCTCTTGCCCGAGCCGGAAACGCCCGTTACGCAGATGATCCCGCCGAGCGGGAACTTCACGTCGATGTCCTTGAGGTTGTGCTCCCGGCAGCCGCGAATCTCCACGCACTTTTTCGCGGACATCTTCCGCCGTCGCTGCGGCGTGGAGATACGCATGCGCCGCGAGAGATACTTTCCGGTGATGGACTGCTCGGACTCGCATATCTCGTCCGGCGTGCCCTGTGCGACGATCCTGCCGCCGTGCTTGCCGGCGGCCGGTCCCATGTCTATGACCTCGTCGGCGGAGCGGATGGTGGCCTCGTCGTGCTCCACGACCACGACCGTGTTGCCCATATCGCGCAGGCGGGTAAGCGTGCGGATGAGCCGGCGGTTGTCGCGCTGGTGCAGGCCGATGGTCGGCTCGTCCAGCACGTAGCAGACGCCCACCAGTCCGCTGCCGACCTGAGTAGCCAGGCGTATCCGCTGCGCCTCGCCGCCGGAGAGCGTCGCAGCCGTTCTGTCCAGCGTGATGTAGTCCAGACCGACGTCGCGCAGGAAGGTCAGCCGGTGGCGAATCTCCCGCAGGATGATCTCGGCAATGCGTCTGCGCTCGGCGTCCAGCTCCAGCGAGTCGAAGAACTCCAGCGCCTCGGCGATATACATTTGTGTAACGTCGTGGATGTTCTTCTCGTCGATGGTCACCGCCAGCGACGCCTGCTTCAGCCGTGCCCCGCCGCAGCTCGTGCAGGGCTGCTCGGACAGATACCCGTGCAGACGCTGTTTGACGTACTCGCTGTCGGTCTTCTGCCAGCGGCGTTCGAGGTTGGGTATCACGCCCTCCCAGTCGTCGTCGGCGTCGCCGTAGAGCAGTATGTCGCGGATGTCCTTGTCGAGCTTCTCGAACGGTTCGTTGGGCGGGACGTTGTATCTGCGGCAGAACCGGCGGATGAGGCGATTGTAGTAAATGTTCATGCGCTTTCCGCCGCGTCGCCAGGCGTCCACCGCGCCCTGGACCAGCGACAGGCCGGGGTCGGGCACTATCAACTCCGGGTCGAACTCCAGGATGGTCCCCAGCCCGTCGCACTCGTCGCAGGCGCCGTAGGGGCTGTTGAAGCTGAACATCCGCGGGGACAGCTCTTCGAGGTTCGCCTCCGGGTGTTTGGGGCAGGCGTAGGTGGCGCTGAACAGCCAGTCCTTCCAGCCGGGCAGGTCGCGCGTGGTTGGCTTGCCTGTGGAGCGTTTGGACGAGGACGAGTCGCCCCGGGCTTCATCGTCCTGCGGCTCGTAGCAGACGCGCACCAGACCGCCTGCCAGCGTAAGCGCCGTCTCGATGCTGTCGGACAGCCGGATGTTCACCCCCTGCTTCATCACCAGCCGATCCACCACCACGTCGATGTGGTGTTTGCGGTTCTTGTGGAGGTCGGGCGGTTCCTTGAGGTCGTGTATCTCGCCGTCGATGCGGGCGCGGACGTAGCCCTCCCGCTGCATGTGCCGCAGAAGCTCGGCGTGTTTGCCCTTCTGCCCGCGGACAACCGGGGCAAGCACCATGAATCGCGTGCCTTCGGGCAACTCCAGCACGGCGTCCACAATCTGCGAGACGGTCTGGCTGCTGATACGTCGGCCGCATATCCAGCAGTGCGGCTCGCCCACGCGTGCGAACAGCAGCCGCAGGTAGTCGTAAATCTCGGTTATCGTCGCGACGGTCGAGCGGGGATTGGCCTGTCCGGAGCGCTGCTCAATGGCGACGGTGGGCGGGAGTCCCTCGATGTGCTCGACATCCGGCTTGGAGAGCTGCTCGAGGAACTGTCTGGCGTAGGCGGACAAGCTCTCGACGTACTTTCGCTGCCCCTCGGCGTAGATGGTGTCGAACGCCAGCGAACTCTTGCCCGATCCGCTCAGCCCTGTGACCACCACGAGCTTGTCGCGGGGGATTCGGACGTCAATGCCCTGGAGGTTGTGCTCCTTGGCGCCGAGCACAACTATCTCACGGCGGGCGTCGCCGAACTGCTCGACCACCTCCGGCGGCGGCTTCCGTGAGGTACGCTTGCGGGCCTTCTTGGGCTTCGAGGATGTCTTGCGCTTCCTGGCCATTGCCGATAATCCAGTCAGTATAACCGACCGACCCGGAAGCGACAAATAAACTGCAAGCCCCGCGACCACACCCCGTTGCCTAACGTGCTTACCATTCAGCCGTTATAAACACACAACAAGCTCGTCGGGCAATGCCAAGGCCGTCCCTCTGGGAGTCCGCCCGACCTGCCGGGCTGTACCCGCGACGGCAACCAGGCCCGAGAACACGAATTGCACAGATTAAAACGAATTGCACGAATCAAAAGCAGAGGGTTAAGCAGACCGCTGTTGGAGTGCGACAACAATATCCTTTCGTGGCATTCGTGCTGCTGTTCGTGTCATTCGTGTTCTGCGGCTTCGCTGGGCCGATGACTTGGCTCTGAAAGCCCCGGCCCCTCTGCGCGCGGCCAGGCCCGGGAACACGAATTACACAGATGTAAACAGATTACACGAATAAGAAGCAGAAGATTAAGCGGATCGCTGTTGGAGTGCCAAAACACTATCGTACCGCTATTCGTGTCATTCGTGTTCTGAGGTGGCTGCAGCCGCTC
>JBKHJB010000258.1:0-2748 GCA_046538345.1 Phycisphaerae bacterium | reverse complement strand
ACGTCGGGCGATTTCTACAAGCACGTCGTCCAGTCGATGGACGAAGGCGTCGTGATTGTGGACCTCGACGAGTACATCCTTTTCGCCAATCCGGCGGCGGCTCGAATTGTTGACTATTCCCAGCGCCAGCTAATTGGGATGAACCTCTCGCGGTTCGTCCTTCAGGAGGACTGGCCCGATATTCTCGCCGAGACACAGAAGCGTATTCTCGGCAAGGTGAGCCGCTACACTACCCGCGTTCGCCGCCGCGACGGAGATATCCGCCAGGTGGAGGTTACCTCCAGCCCACTCCGTGATTCCGATGGGCGCGTGGTGGGGGCGGCGGGAGTGTTTCTGGACGTTACCGAGCAACGTCGCGCCGAACAGCAGCTCCGACAGTCCGAGCGGGACAAGGCCGTCATCCTCTCAACTGTCTCGGAACTGGTGAATTACCAGGACAAGGACCTGCGGGTAATCTGGGCGAACCGGGCAGCGGCTGAGTCGGTTGGTCAGGACCCGGCGGATCTGGTCGGGCGGCACTGCTATGAGATATGGCACGGTCGCGACCGGCCATGCGATGACTGTCCGCTGGTCAGGGGGCTTCAGACCGGGCGTCCGCAGGAAGGGCGGGTGACCACCCCCGACGGGCGGGTATGGAACATACGCAGCTATCCGGTGCACGGACCGGACGGTCAGGTCGCCGGGGCCGTTGAGGTCACCAGTGAGATAACCGAGCAGGTCCGCGCCGCCCAGGCGCTGCAACGTCACACCGAGCGACTGGAGGCGTTGCGGGGACTGGACAAGGAAGTGCTCAACGCCCACTCGTTGTCGGAGGTCTGCCGTGCCGGTTTGGATTGCATCGCCCGGCTGGTGGAGTGTTCCTACGTCGGCGTCGCGGAATTTGATTTGGAAAACGGGCGGGCACGCGTTCTGGCGACCAATGTGGACGACACGTTGGATAGCGGGCTGCTCAAAGGTGGCAGCTCCTTGGAGCTGAATAAGCTCGCGAATCTGAAGCGATACATGCAGTCGGAAGTCTGTGCGGTCGGCGACTTTTCTTCGGTACCGCCGAAGGGCCCCGTCGAGCGGAACTTCTTCGAGAACGGGCTGAACTCCTACTTTGCCGTTCCGCTTCTCTCGGAGGGTTGTTTAATCGGGGTCTTGTGCGTGGGGTCCGAAGCCGCCCATGCGTTTTGTCAGGAAGACATGGACATCGCCTACGAAGTCGCCAACCCGCTTGCCATAGCAATAGACAGGGAGCGTCGCGAACGCGAACGGGCGCACCTGGCGGCGGTGGTGGAGCAGACCAACGAGGCCGTCGCGGTTTTGGGTCCGTCCGGTGAGACGATATACGCCAATGCCGCCGCCGAGAGGATTACCGGCTACTCCGCCGGGCAAATCCGTCAAAGCGGGCACGAAGTCTTTCTGGCCGATGATACAGCACGACTGCTGTACCAGCAGATGTGGCACGAACTGAGCGAGGGTCGGACATGGTCCGGCAGGGCCAATCTTCGCCGAGCCGACGGAAGCGTATTTCCAGCGGATATAGACTGCTCCCCGCTGCGGGACGAACGCGGCGAGGTGACCAGCTACATACTCGTCGGACACGACGCGACCGAAAAGGCCGCCCTGGAAAGTCAGCTCCGCCACAGTCAGAAGATGGAGGCCATCGGCCGGCTTGCCGGCGGCGTGGCGCACGACTTCAACAACATACTGACGGTCATACTCGGCAACGCCGAGCTGCTGGAGCAGAGCCACGGTTCGGATCCCCGGATAGGCCCGGCCCTTGGCGAGATATCGCGGGCGGGTCGCCAGGCGGCCGATTTGACGCAGCAACTGCTCGCGTTTGCCCGCAAGGGTAAGTTCAGCATCTCCACAGTCGACCTGCACGAGACCATCGCTGAAGTAGCATCCATGCTCAAACCGGAAACGGGCAGGAAGATTCAGGTGGTTACAGACCTGTCTGCCCAAACTCCTCGGACGGTGGGCGACGCCACGCAACTCAAGATGGCTCTGCTGAACCTGGGCATAAACGCCTGCGATGCCATGGAGTCCGGCGGCACGCTCACTTTCTCGACGAACAACGTGACCGTCCCGGGCGACCGCGATGCCCACGGGCAAGAGCTTCCCGAAGGCGACTACGTGCAGATAAGCGTCAGCGATACTGGCTGCGGTATGGACGAGGCGACGAGGGCGAGGATATTCGAACCGTTCTTCACCACCAAAGAGCTTGGCAGAGGCACCGGTCTGGGACTGGCGAGCGTGTACGGCTGCGTAGAGTACCATGGCGGTTCGGTGTCGGTGGAGACGGCGCCTGACGAGGGCACGACTTTCTACCTTCTGCTACCTGTCGGTCAGGCGGAAGCAGCGGCAGACACACCGGTCGCGGCCGACGCGCCGGAACGGGGACGCATACTCCTGGTGGACGACGAGGACGATTTGCGGGGCCTGGCCGCGCGGGCGCTGACACGCGCGGGTTTCGAGGTCACCGACTGCAGCGAGCCGGGCGAGGCGCTGGAAATTTACCGGCAAGACCCCTCGGCGTTTGCGATGGTGATAGTTGATCTGATAATGCCCGGCATGAGCGGGCGCGAGCTGTTCGGGCGGATAAAACAGCTCAATCCAAGCGCCAAGGTCGCTGTAACCGCGGATGCCGATCGCGACCACATGATTCAGGGGCTGCTCGCCGCCGGCGTCGTTGGCTTCCTGCCAAAACCTTTCGACGCCGAGTCGATGGTAGCCGCGGTCAAACGCTTCATCAGCGTCCCG
>JBKHJB010000257.1:0-2759 GCA_046538345.1 Phycisphaerae bacterium | reverse complement strand
GAGCAATCCTTCAACGAAGGGCCGGGTCCCGCCGACAGCGACCTGACCGACGACGAATCGACCGACACCAGTGTCTGTCCCGCCTGCGGCGGGGAAGTCTATGAGGACGCGGACAGATGCCCGCAATGCGGCGAGTGGATTGTCCCCGACCATGGTCCGTCGTCAGGTGCTCGGCTGTGGTGGTGGCTGGGTCTTGCTCTTGCCGCGGCGGGGCTGCTGCTATGGTCCCTGCTCTGATGGCGGATTGGCGTTCGCTCAGCCGTCGGTCGATGAGTACTCGTCGCGGACCATGTCTATAGGCGGCAGGGCGTTGACGAAATGCCGGCCGTAGGGCTTGGTTTGGATCCTGTGGTCAAGCACCACCACGATGCCGGTGTCGCTGGTAGAGCGTATAAGCCGGCCGAAGCCCTGCTTGAACAGGATGATCGCTTCCGGCAACTGGTAGTCTGTAAAGGGGTTGCCACCTTGCCGGCGGATGTCGTCTATGCGTGCTTCCACCAGCGGTGCGTCCGGTACGGCGAAGGGCAGCTTGGTGATTATCACATTCGACAGCGCCTCGCCGGAGACATCCACGCCCTGCCAGAAGCTCATGGTCCCCAGCAATATGCACCCCTCCCGGCTGCGGAAACGCTCGAGCATTTTGCTCCTGGGCAGATCCCTGCCCTGGGCGAGAAGCTCGTATTCCTCCCGCCGGCAGAAATCCTCCAGCTCGTCGGCCACCGCGTTGAGCAGTGAATAGCTGGTGAACAGCGCGAAGCATCGCCCGTGCGTCTTCTGTGCGTAGTGGGCGATTGCCCCGGCCGTCGCGGGAGCGAAGGTGGTCGCCTCGTTGGGATTGCCCAGTTGCGTCTCGACGTAGAGCTTTGCCTGGCGGCGGAAATCGAACGGACTTTCCAGCAGCAACTCGCGACCCTCCTCCATGCCGAGGCGGCTGCGCATATACTCGAAGCCATGTTTGCCGCCGCGGCTGGTCGCCAGAGTGGCGCTGGTAAGAACCGCCGACCGGACCGCATCGAATACCATCTCCCGCATGATGGGCGCGACGTTTATCGGCGCCGATGACAGCGTAACGCGGTAACCACGCCTCCCGGCGCGACGGCGTTCCACCCAGTAGGCGTGGTCCTCTCGCGACTGCGTCAGCAGGGCATCGATAGTGTCGGCCGTTTCCAGGCATCGCCTCTCGTAGGCCGACAGCTCAATCGCCGTTTCGGCGTCCTTGTTCCGCTTCCGCAGCGCGCCCAGCGCCTTGGCCAGCTCCCTCAGCGCCGGTGACGCGTCGTTGGGCACTATTCCCGCCTCGCGGATGCGCCCGCTTTTCGCCAGGGCCGGACCCGTATAGTTATCCAAAGCCGTGAAGAAGTTCTCCACGGCCCCTGTCGCCCGCCGGGCGGCGGCTATGGCGTCGGAGTCTTTCATCGTCACCAGCATTCCGCGATCGTTGCGCTCGTCGTACAGCTCGCGGAGCAGTCCCTGGGCGGCCGCTGAGGATATACTCGTGCCGAAGTGATCGCCCGCGACGCGTTCCAGCGTGTGGGCCTCGTCGAGCACAACGTAGTCATAGGGCCCGAACAGGGTCGCATCCTCCGGCAGCGCCAGATTGGAGAAGAACAGTGCGTGGTTGACGACCAGAATGTCGGCCGACTGCATCTTCTTCCGGGCGGCCTGGAGGTGGCACTTGGGGAAGTATTTGCACTGATTGCCGCGGCACATGCCCCGCTCGGAGCGGACCTTCCGCCACAGGTCCTCATCCACGTGGAAGTCGATATCCTGTCGAGAGCCGCCGGGGGTTTCCATCGCCCACTCGCACAGGCGGTCGAGCGTGCGCTGCTGACGGTCGTCGGCGAACAGGCGCGAGCGGTTCTTGACGGCATTGCCCATGCGGCGAAAGCACAGATAGTTGCTCCTGCCCTTGCCCAGAACCGCCTTGAAGCTGTGCGGCATTACCTCCGCGAGAAACGGCAGGTCCTTGGCGATAAGCTGCTCCTGCAGGGCTATGGTGCAGGTGGAGACTACGACCCGCTGCTCGTCCTCTGCTGCGCGAACGATGGCCGGGACAAGGTACGCGAAGCTCTTTCCCACGCCCGTGCCGGCTTCGACCATCAGGTGCTCGGCGTCGTCGAAGGCGTCCGCGACGGCGCCGGCCATCTCCAGCTGCTCGGGGCGGTGCTCATAGTTGCCCAGGCGTCGGCTTATCGCTCCGCCCGGAGAGAGGATTTCTATGGCCGATACGGGCATACCACCATGCTTACTCTGCTGTCGTTTTCGGGCTGCTCGGGCGTGAGCCGACTGGCGAACTGGAGTATGAACCAAACGGTGACAATCGCTGTAGTGAAGGCGATAATCGTCGCCAGGATGGTGATGAAGGTCCTGCCGCGAACGACGGTCGATCGCATGGACGAGACGATGCGGTCCTTGGCGAGCGTCAACATCGCCAGCATCACAGCCGCCACGGTCGGCCAGATGCTTATGGAGTGGATGCCGCTGTAGATGAATACGCTGCGGCTGACCTCGGTGCCGCTTTGAAGCTCGTAGCGCAGCTCCCCGTCCGGCTCGGGAATGACCTTGCCGTTGACGGCCTCTCCGTCTATGAAGACGTAAATCAGCGTGTAGGCGAAGAAGTTCGCCAGCCCCAGCAGTATTACCCAGATGCAGATTTTCGTCCGACGGTCCATGATTCGCTCGTGCGGGCGTTTCGACGGTGTATGAATGTAAACGGACCCACGCCCCGGAGTCCACAGGAACTTGCTCGCCGGGTGTTT
>JBKHJB010000256.1:0-2778 GCA_046538345.1 Phycisphaerae bacterium | reverse complement strand
ATCAACCGGCTTAGTACATCCCTTCCATTCCGCCGCCCGCACCGGCGCCGGCGGCCTCTTTCTTCTCGGGGATCTCCGAGATGATGGCTTCGGTCGTCAACAGCAGGCCCGCCACCGAAGCGGCGTTCTGAAGCGCGGTCCGCTCGACCTTGGTGGGCACTATGACGCCGGCCTTTACCAGATCGCCGTATTTCCCGGTGACGGCGTTGTAGCCGTAGTTCACATCTTCGGAGTTCAGCACCTTCTCGGCGACGATGCTGCCTTCCAGCCCGGAGTTGGTGGCAATCTGCTTGATCGGGCCTACCAGCGCCCGGCGGACGATATCGACGCCGATCTTCTCGTCGTCGTTATCGCACTTGACGTTATCGAGCGCCTTGCGGGCACGCAGGACGGCCACTCCGCCACCGGGCAGGGTGCCTTCCTCGACGGCCGCCCGACAGGCGTGCAGGGCGTCCTCGACGCGTGCCTTGCGCTCCTTCATCTCCACCTCGGTCGCGGCGCCTACATTAATCTGCGCCACGCCGCCGGAGAGCTTCGCGAGTCGCTCTTCGAGCTTCTCGCGATCGTAGTCGCTGGTGGTCGACTCGATCTCGCCACGAATCTGATCGATTCTGCCCTTGATGTCCGAGGTCTTGCCTGCGCCCTCGATGACGGTGGTGTTCTCCTTGTCCACGCGCACTCGCTTGGCGGCGCCGAGGTCGCCGATCTCGATGCTCTCCAGCGAGATGCCCATGTCTTCCATGATGGCCTTTCCGCCGGTCAACACCGCGACGTCGCGGAGCATCTCTTTGCGGCGGTCGCCGAAGCCCGGCGCCTTGACAGCGCAGCACTGCAGCGTGCCGCGAAGCTTGTTGACCACAAGGGTCGCCAGTGCCTCGCCCTCGATATCCTCGGCGATAATCAGCAGCGGTCGGCCGGACTGGGCGATCTTCTCCAGCAGTGGGACCATGTCCTTTACCGCGGAGATCTTCTTCTCGTGGATGAGGATGTAGGGGTTCTCCAGGTCCACCTCCCTCGACTCGGTGTCGTTGATGAAGTGCGGGGAGATGTAACCGCGGTCGAACTGCATACCCTCGACGAGGTCGATGGTGGTTTCCAGACCCTTGCCTTCCTCGACGGTGATAACGCCATCCTTGCCGACCTTGTCCATCGCCTCGGCGATCTTCCGACCGATCTCGGCCTCCTGGTTGGCGGCGCAGGTGCCGACCTGGGCGATCTCCTTGGAGCTTTTGATGGGCTTGGAGAGCTTTTTCAGCTTCTCGACGATGGCGTTGACGGCTTTGTCGACGCCCCGCTTGAGCTTCATCGCCTCGGCTCCGGCGACGACGTTCTTGAGACCTTCCTCGAAGATGGTCTCGGCATAGATGGTCGCCGTCGTGGTTCCGTCACCTGCGACGTCGGAGGTCTTGGAGGCAACCTCCTTGACCATCTGGGCGCCCATGTTCTCGTTGGCGTCCTCCAGCTCGATTTCCTTCGCTACGGTCACGCCGTCCTTGGTAACCGTCGGCGCCCCGTAGGACTTCTCCAGGACCACCACGCGTCCGGTGGGCCCCAATGTGCTGCGTACGGCGCGGGCGAGTTTATTCACACCTCGCCGGATGCCGTCACGGGCTTCAACGTCATATACGATCTTCTTCTTCGCCATCTCTCAGCTCCTGTAAGCTCTATCAATAGATAAACGCACCGGCAGTTGTCGTCGTCCGCGAGGCCTCCGCCCCGCGGCGGTCACCGCTCAGTCCAGAATCGCCAGAATGTCCGACTCGTCCATCAGGAGATACTCTTCGCCGTCCACTGTTATGTCCGTACCGGCAAAACTGGCGAACAGCACCTTATCGCCCAGCTTCACCTGGAACTCGGCGCGCCCGCCGTCAGGCAGCGGACGTCCATCGCCAAGCGCTACGACGGTACCCCGCTGGGGCTTCTCTCTGGCGGTGTCCGGCAGAACGATACCTCCGGGGGTCTTTTCCTCCGCCTCGAGGCGCCGCATCAGCACCTTCTCGCCAAGCGGGCGGATGTTGGGTGCAGCTTTGGGCATGTGCTACTCCTTTCTGCTTTGTCTGTTCTCAGTGTGGTAACTGACTCGTTCAACCCGTCGGCTCGCCTGTCGCTACGGACCCTCGTCGATGTCCGCGCGAAGGTTGGCCTCCAAACGATCCATCATTCTCTGTATCTGCCTGAGCAGCTCCTCAAGCTCCAACGGCTTGCTGACGACACTGAACGCCGCCAGCCGCAGTGCGTTCTCCAGGTACCGCCTCTCGCGCCGCGTGGTTACGACCACCACCGGCAGAGCCGTATCGAAACGGCGGATCATCCGCAGCAATTGCAGCACGTCGTGCACCCAGCCGGCGTCGTCGTCCAGCACGGCCGCGTCAACCCGACCGGACTCGACCACGCTGAGAAGTTCACGGTCCCCTGCTACGGGATAGGTGGTGAGCATGTCGGCTCCGACTATCTGCTCGACCACCTCTCGCCAGGTCTCGGCCTCTCCCGTGACGACCAGGCCGAAGGGCTTATGGTTGTGTGTTTTCAAACCGACCATCGTTTCACGCTGGGGGCCTGGCCGATTCGGCACCGGCCTTGCTGCGCGGCTATGGGTACACCAGTTCGCCAAGACGCTTGCAACCGTGGTGCCATGCAAGCTAAGTGCTTTTACAGCAGCATCCTAAACTGGTCCGCCCCGCCCAGAGCGTCCGGAAAACCTGCCTGTTTGTCCTGTCGCCGACTGTTTTGACTGCTGGTTTGGCAGGGGCTTGAGCGCCCGCGGGGCAATAGCAGAGG
>JBKHJB010000255.1:0-2788 GCA_046538345.1 Phycisphaerae bacterium | reverse complement strand
GGGCTTGGGGGACTGGTCCCCCAAACCTACCCACACCAAACAGCGAGGATCCGGAAAAGTCCTCCAACGCCTGTTTGTGACGTCCCCTGTCCATGTTGACCAACCCGCGATTGTAGTAGCTGGTAGCGTAATCAGGTTCCAGTTCAATCGCCTTGTTGTAGTCGGCCAGCGCCGCATCGAGGTCGCCGGTCCCGCTGCGGTAAACCGTCCCGCGATTGTTGTAAGCGCCTACATAATCGGGTTTCAGGCGGATGGCCTCGCTATAGAGCCGGATGCGTTCTGCCGGATCCTCAGTGCGATTGGCCTGCCTGAACAATCGCACCGCGCGCTGGTCGGGAGTTTCTTCCTTTTCGTAGGCGGGACCCTCCGCGGAAAACACGTCGGACGTCTGGACGTATTGATAGATGGAATATGCGCAGACCACGATAATGCCCAAAAGAGCGATTGCAGCTACGATCGTAACCGGCCCCAGGGCCCTCGCCTTGGCTTCAGGATCCCGCTGCCCGGACGCATCCTTATTGTTCATGTTTTACCCCTTCCCGGCGGACTTCCCGGAGGCCGCTTGTGATTTGCAGCCGAAAGTATAGTCCCACTTGGCGGGAACCGTCAAAGAGCAAAAGCAAGCAGGTGGCGCCCCCGACCGCGCGCCCGCGAAGCGGGGCCTATCATTCCCGCGGCTGAGTGCGTCGGAAGCGGCGGAGTATGCGGGCGGCCTCGTCCTCGTCGATGTCGCGCCAGCGGCGGTAAGCGTCCGCGACCGCAAAGGTCGCCCCGCTACGCAGGTTAGCTACATATACAGTCCGCACATCCGTCGTCAGCCGCCGTGCGGCGTCGCCATGTGCGGTGGGCACGGCTACGACCACGTCACTCGCGCCGGCGTTGTGCACGGCCTCGGCGGCCACCATGATCGTAAAACCGGTCGCCAGTCCGTCATCCACCAGCACGATGGTGCGTCCGCTCATATCCGGCCAGTCCCGCCGCCCGCGTAGATGCTCGGTGCGGCGATGGACCTTGCGGTTGGTCTTCACCAGCGTTTCCTGCACCTGATGGTCGCTGAGTCCCAGCGCCCTGAGCAACGGGCGGTTCATGCGGAATGTCCCGTCCCATGCCACCGCGCCGTATCCGACCTCGCTGTTCTGCGGCGGCGTTAGCTTGCTGGCTACGGCTACGTCCAGCTCCAGGGACAACCCGCCGGCCACCTCCACCGCCACGGGCATGCCGCCGGCGGGAACCGCCATCACAAGTGCCCCGGAACCGCGATAGTCCTCAGCGAGCATCTCGGCGAGTATCCTGCCCGCCTCGGCGCGGTCGGCGAACACACCGCGCTTGTCTCGGAGTGACTCCCGATCGATTACTCTATGTTTGCCATCCTCCATCAAAGCTTATCATAGGCGCGCCGTCCGCGAATCAATCCGCCGTGAGCATACATCTTCACCGGCCGAGCTTGACAACGCCCGGTTGTCGCGGCATCCTCCCTGCTTCCGCGCCGAAAGTCGGGGCGGTATGGCAGAAACAAGCATCGGAGGGGGCAAAGGAGTAGCGGCTGTGTCGAAAAAGAAATCCGCGAACAGGAAGCTTCGCGTGGGAATGATAGTCGCCGGCGGCATCAGCGGTAACCACTGTCAGGGCTGGACCCGCCTCGACGGTGCGGAGCTGGTGGCGATAACCGACGTCAACAAGGACGCCGCCCTTCGCCGGGCCGAGGAGTTCCACATCGAGACCGTGGAATCCGACGGCGAGCGCCTTATCGCCCGCGACGACATAGACGTGGTGGATATCGTCACGCCCAACCGCTACCACAAGCCCTATACCGTCGCAGCGCTACAAGCAAAGAAGCACGTCCTCTGCGAGAAGCCACTGGCGCTTACAGCGAAGGAGGTCGATGAGATGATCTCCGCCGCGAAAGAAGCCCGGCGAAAGCTCATGTGCGCGCAGCACATGCGATTCCAGGCCAACAGTCTTGCCCTCAAGCGGTATCTCGCCGACAACCCCCTCGGCGAGGTGTATTACAGCCGCGCGTGGTACAACCGCCGGCGCTCGCTGCCCGCCCGCGCGGGGTTCATATACAAAAAACACTCCGGCGGCGGATGCTGCATCGATGTCGGCGTGCATATTCTCGACCTGGCCATGCACCTGATGGGCAACTTCGAGCCGGTCAGCGTCTCCGGATTGGCCGTCAACAAGCTCGCCAAACGCCCGGAGTCTTTCACAGAAATGGAATGGGGTTGCTTCGACAAGGAAGGTATGGACGTGGAGGATTTCGCCGCGGGGATAATCCGCTTCGCCGATGGTTCGGCGCTGTCGCTGGAGTGCAGCTTCATGCTCAACCAGGGTCCGCGAAACGAGACGCGGATAGACCTGTTCGGCACTGAGGCGGGCGCGAGCTGGCCCGACTGCCGCTACTACGACCATACCGAGACCGACTACGCCGACACGGATCTGACCGTCCGCGATACCGGACCCAAGGCCCATCACGCGGTCATCGAGGCCTTCGCAAAGTCAGTTATGGACAACAAGCCCGTTCCCGTGCCTCCGGAGCAGACCCGCGCGGTGATAGCCGTGCTGGAAGGGCTGTATAAGTCGCAGCAACGTGGAAAGGCGGTCAAGCTCGGCTAGCCCGGATTATCTACGGAGCGACGATGCGTCAACAGCCCCCCCCGGTCCGGTTTCCATACCGCCGAGCCGGGACTCACAGCGAGTTCTGAGTGAGGCGCGAAGCGCCGGCTCGAAGGTCTAGACCACATACTTCAGGACAACGAAGCCGCCCACCAGCAGCACTGTGAACAGC
>JBKHJB010000254.1:0-2789 GCA_046538345.1 Phycisphaerae bacterium | reverse complement strand
GCGTGACCCTTCCTCGCGCCGGGCCTGCCCTTGCGCTTCGGCGCGGGCGGCTTGGCGTACACCGGCCGCCGGCCCGACGGCGTGGCCGGATCGAGCTTGGGCGGTCCGTCCAACTTCGCCCGCAGCTCGGCGATGCGCTGGTCCTGCTCTGCGATACGCTTGGCGACCGCCAGCCAGGCCAGCTTGAGAAGGTCGCGGTCGACGCCGGCCAGTTCCTCGGCCTGGGCGTCGCTGAGCGTCCCGTCCAGCGCCGCGGCCAGCAGTTCGCGAATCCGTTCGCTTGCATCGATTCCGGCATCCATGCCCCGCGCATACCGCGCGCGAGGGCCTGGCGCAAGTCGGAATTCTCGGAATCTTCAATTATTCTTCGGCCCCCGAATTGCAGACCGCTGAAGTGTTACTCACAGCCTTTTGCATGAGTTGATTCACGCAGAAAGCATATGCGGCTACTGGAAACTGGGCTGCAAGAACTGCCTGATTGAAGAAAAGAGGGACTATTTCCTTTCCAAGATGTGCAACACGGATGCCGTTTGCACTGCCTTGGCCTGGGGTAGCTGCAAGGCAAGCCTGAGTTGCTCAGACTTACTGGACAACCAAGGCAACTATATCGGAGTTGGTTGGCCTGTTGCAGGGGCTCCCGCAACACAACCTGCGACACAACCGGCGACGCAACCTACCAGCCAGCCAAGTACCCAGCCAACTACTGTGTCGAGCACGCAACCAGCAACGGGCCCGACCATTCGTCCGACTACAGGGCCAGCAAGCCAGCCCCTGCGTTCTGTTTCACGTCCGCGTCAGAGCGTGGGTTCCTCGATGATGTTCGAGGTCGGGTGCGCCTCTTGTGGCCTTTCATGGGAATGCAGCAGGACATGCGGATATTGGATAGGCCGAGGCAATCCGGGCATGGCCGGATTGCCTCGGTCCTTGGACACACAGCATAAGGAGATTACTATGTCCCGAGTCGTTACGTTTCTCGCGGCCGCATTGCCAATGTGCCTGCTGGGCTTCGGTCCAACGGATCCGCCGTTTTCCCACCAAGTCTACCGAGCATCGCTCCCCAACTCACCTTCGACAGTCTTGATACGCACCTTGGGTTGGGGCCAGCCTCCGTCATTCAGAGACGGTCCTATAATCCGTTGTGTTGACAGCGACGGAACCACCTGGGAGATCGGCTTGCGGACCGACGATCCAAAGACGTGGACGGCAAGACGACTCATGCCAAACGGCGAATCACGTCTTGTCCCCCTCGAACTTATGTACAGCGGGGTCACGGAGCCGTCACTGTTGGGGGCAGCGGGACCATGGCCTGAACCCGCTGCTACCGCTCCTGCGGATCAACGTGAATAACAGAATAGGGTCGTCCCAGGCGGGTTCAAACATGGTGCAACCCATCGATGGAAGCCCACAGGGTACCTACTACGACGGCGCGACGCGGATTGTCGCACAGACCTTCTGGTCCTCCAGCGGCGGCGGGACGAACAATTACGACCATTACGGCCGGCTGATTAAAAGCCACGCCGTCGGCGCCCCCCCCTACACGGTGCGCGAACAGCGGATTCTGCGCCTCTTCATCGCCGAGCTGTCGCCCCTGCTGGGGGCGAAGCTGGCAACGATCGCCGACGCCCGCCAGGCGAGGCTGCCGCCGCGAATGCGCCAGGTTCTCGACCTCCTCATGCGCGGGCCTTAGCGAAAAGCAGGTCGCCGCCGAGCTCGACATCAGCCCGCACACCGTCCACGACCACGTCAAGCGCCTCCACCGGCATTTCGGCGTCTCCAGCCGCGGGGAACTGCTGGCCGCCTGTTTCGCCCACCGCGGCAACACCCGGGCTGCGCCTGGCTGACGCCGTTTCGCAACCCGCGCCGGGCCGCGCCGCTGCCAGACGCCCCCCAGCAGCGCGGACACATCCGCCAGGCCATCGAGGCGTAGCATCGACGGCTTCGCCGTAGCAACCGCAAAGGGGCTTTTGAGGCGGTATGGGCTCTACGGACGCTGTGATCGCTTTGATGTAAGCCCTGTTTCAACAGGTAACTATGGCACGGACAGAATCTTGCCGAAATCGCCTGTTTTGAATTAGGAAACCGGTGCTCTGTCCTGCTGAGCTGCGGGTGCCTGATCCGCCCCCCTGCGAGGAGTGCAGCGGCGGGCGCGTACCGCCAGGCATGCTAAACGGCCGCGCCTGCGGGCTTCGGCCTCCGCGATCCTGCGAAAAAACCCGACGCAGCGGCGCTGGCGCCCCGGCTCAGGCGTGGTAGAATACTCTTGTCGGATGAGAGCCGACCACCTCCGGAGGGAGCCGGCGGAAGGCCCCGACGTACGGGCCGGCACACATCGCACGGACGCGTTCGCTCGAATCCGCGTCGGCCGCAGAGCAGCCGGCCGTCGCAGAGGCACGCAGCCGTGAGATCGCCGCCAGCCGCCACGAGCAAGTCCGTTCCCGCCGTTCGGGGGGAGGAGGCATCCCCCCAGACAGCGGCTCGACGCGCGCTGGACAAGGCGCGCGCGGCCATTGCGGCGTTCCGCAGGCGTCGCCCGCAGCCCGTTCGGGTTCGCGTGCGGCATCGCGCGGCGCCGGATCGCCTGATGCAGGCCGCACTGAGGCGCTACGCCCAGAGCGCACCCTGCGAAGGCGAGTACCGCCCGACCCACGCAAGTTCGTTCGAGATCGTGCGGTAGTCGCAGCGCGACCCCCCCGGCGCCGACACCTTCGGGCTCATGCTCAAGCCATTTGCGATGTTCGTAGCGCGGGCGTCTCGCCCGCGCTACGGACAAAGGCCACATCGCAAATGGC
>JBKHJB010000253.1:0-2795 GCA_046538345.1 Phycisphaerae bacterium | reverse complement strand
GAAAACAAGCCCCGGATTCAGACAGGAGACACATCATGGAACTCGGCGTGATGGGAGCACTTTTCGGCGGGATGTCGCTGGACGAAGCGCTGGACTACTGCCGGAAGCTCGAGCTGGACGCCATCGAGCTGCCCTGCGGGGCATACCCCGGCGACCCGTGGAACCTCGCCGGCATCCACGCCAAAAAGGGCAAGCTCAAGGAACTCAAGGCCAAGCTCGCCGACCGTGGGCTGAAGGTCCGCGGCGTCGCCGCACACGGCAACCCGGTCCACCCGGACAAGCGCACCGCAAACGCCCACCACAAGATGCATCGCAGTGCGGTGCGGCTGGCGGGTGAGTTCAACACCGTCGTCATCAACTTCTCCGGCTGTCCCGGCGGCGGACCCAACGACCGCACGCCAAACTGGGTGACGTGCCCCTGGCCGCCGGACTTCGAGCAGATAGCCGACTACCAGTGGAACAAGGTCCTCATCCCCTACTGGTCCAAGGAGGCCGATTTCGCCAAAAAGCACGGCGTGAAGATCGCCTTCGAGGCGCATCCGGGTATGACCGTCCACAATCCCGAGGACGTCGTCCGCCTCCGCAAGGCCGCCGGAAACGCCCTGGGCGCGAACCTTGACCCCAGCCACTTCTTCTGGCAGGGCATAGACCCCGTCGAGGCCGCCCGATACCTCGGCGAGAACAAGTGCATCTACCACGTGCACGCCAAGGACTGCGAGATAGACGCCCGCAACAGCCGCATCAACGGCAACCTGGACATCAAGAGCTACGGCGAGATTAACGCCCGCGCGTGGGTCTTCCGCACGGTCGGCTACGGTCACGGCGACGACTTCTGGAAACCGTTTTTGAGCATGCTGCGACGGTACGACTACGACGGCGTCATCAGCATCGAGCACGAGGACGCGCTTATGAGCATGTCCGAGGGCTTCGAAAAAGCGGTCGAGTACCTCCAGCCCATCATCATCCAGGAAAAAGCCGGCGAGGCGTGGTGGTTCTGAGCCGCCGGCGGATCCCCGAAGGCGGCAAGTTAGTCGTTGACAATACGTTGGCGATCGGTAAGAATCCGGCCCGTCTCAGCGTTATCGGCAACTCAGCACAGATAAGGGTCGGGTCATGTCGTCTCGCAAGGGTTGGACGCTGGTGGAGCTTCTGGTCGTGTTGGCTGTAATTGCGCTGCTTCTGGGGGTGCTGCTTCCGGCCGTATGGACCATTCGCGACCGTGCCCGACTGGCGAGCTGCTCCGGCTCGATGCGGGGTGTGCACCAGGCGCTGCTGAGCTATGTCGCGGGTAACAATCAGCGCTTCCCACCGTTCGCATTCTCCGACTTTCGCGGCGCCAACCTGCCGCTTTCGAGCCACTGGGGCGGAACAGGCGAGAGCGGCGATCCGGGCGGGTTCGGCCGAAGCGGTACGGACAGCGTGAACCTGTGGGTATTGGTGGATGAGCGGTACATCGCCCAGCAGCGGCTCATATGTCCGTCGGAGGAGTCGGCCGTCGTCGAGGGCAGTGCGAGTCATTTCCCCTATACCTTCCGTTTCAGCAGCTATGCGCTCCGTTTCCCACCGAGCGAGGACCTCTTTGCACGCGCGCGGAAGCTGGCGTATTTCGCCGGTCGCCAAGTGCTCCAGATTTACTCGGCCCGCGCCGGTGGGCAGAACGTCCCCATCGGTCGAAGCCGACTGCGCGTGCCCGTGGTGCGACTGGACAAGGTCTATCGCCTGGTCGAGCCGATCGGCGGGGAGTTCCGCCCGATGCAGGACGCCGTGCTGGCGGACCAGTTCTGGCGGCAGGACCACAGCGAGCCGGCGCCCGGCTCGCCCGGGCCGCGGACGTATCCCGTGCGCGCCCGCTGGTGCCACGGCGGGAAGTTCAACGTCGCCTTCGGAGGCGGGGCCGTGAAGACAATCGAAGACGACGACACGGTGCGGGCGAACACCGTCCCGCCCGGCGAGACGCTTGAGGATGACGGGCTTTACTGGTCCACCTACTCCGAACGTGTGTGGGGTTTCTTCGACCACGGGCGCTGATCGTCGCGGCGATGCGCGGGAATTGACCGTTTGCCCGCGACGCCGGCGACGATAGACTCAACAGCCATGAGAATCCTGCTGAGCAACGACGATGGAATACTCGCGCCCGGCCTGGCCGCTCTCTACGGCGCCGTCGCGGACATGGGCGAAGTCATCGTCGCGGCCCCGGATTCGCCGCAGTCCGCCGCCGGACACGCCATAACCATCCGCAACCCGCTTGCGGTGCACCGCGTGGAGGTGGACGGACCGCCGCCGTTTGCCGGGTTCTCCGTCGCCGGGCGACCCGCCGACTGCGTGCGACTGGCCGTCCGCAGCTTGATGGACGCTCCGCCCGACCTGGTGATTACCGGTCTGAACGCCGGCAGCAACGTGGGGATAAACGTGTTTTATTCCGGGACGGTCGCCGCAGCCGCCGAAGCGGCCATGCTGGGTCTGCCCGCGGTGGCGTTTTCCAGCGAGACGGCCGACGGCGAGGCGGACTTCCCAGCAGCCGCCGAGCTGTGCGCGCACGTTCTGGGTCAACTGCTCGCTGCCGGTCTGGCACCCGGCGAGCTGATAAACGTCAACATCCCTCAGCTCGGGGAAGGCAGGCCCGCCGGCGTGCGCGTGGTTCGGCAGTCCACAGCCGGCATCGAGGACGCCTACCATCGCGACGTTGCCCACGACGGCTCGGAGAGCTATCGGCTGACCGACGAATACTCCTTCACGGCCGAGCAGGAAAACACCGACGCCGTCGCACTCGCCGAGGGATACATCACCGTCACGCC
>JBKHJB010000045.1:0-13204 GCA_046538345.1 Phycisphaerae bacterium | reverse complement strand
TTTTTCTGATTAAACCGCCGTTGCCCGCATATCTCAAGCGCCGACGCTGGAATTTTGCCTCCTCGAAGGTTTGTTCTTGCAGGGGTTGGCGTTGACAGCGGCGCCGGGCGGGGGACAATGCCTTTTGTGAGTGATGAAAGCGAGGGCAAACCTGTCATCGGACTGCTCGGCGGGGTCGGCTCGGGAAAGAGCACCGTTGCCGCCGAACTCGCCCGTCTCGGCTGCGCGGTGGTTGACGCCGATGCTATCGGGCACGAGGTGCTCCGAGAGCCGGACATCCGCGAGAGCGTCCGCCGGCGTTGGGGCGACGAAGTAATAGCCCCCGACGGGCAGGTGGACCGCGCGACGCTGGCGGAGAGGGTTTTCGACGATCCCGATGAAATGGAGGAACTGAACCGCCTGCTTCACCCGCGGATACGCGAGCGGGCGGGGAAGTATATCGAAGGCGCCATGCGCGACGCTTCGACGCCGGCGGTGGTGCTCGACGCGCCGGTGCTTCTCGAAGCCGGCTGGGATGATTTGTGCACGGTATGCGTGTTCGTGGACGCTCCCGCCGAGCAGAGACGACACCGTGTCGCCGCCGACAGGGGCTGGGACGAGGCCGCCTGGCATCGCCGGGAAAAAATGCAGATTCCTCTGGACAAGAAGGCCCGTAGCTGCCAATATATGCTTGAAAACAGTTCCAGCGTATCCCACCTGCGCAAGCAGGCCCACGGGCTTTTCCAGAAGATTGTTGGGTCTGCGGGTCGATCCTGAAGGTGCTATGGGTCGTGGCTTTGCATCAGGGTGGGCTCGTCGGCTGTTCCAACCAAGACATTCCCCATCGGGCTGACGTTGCCTTTTTGATTGTCGAGGCGCGCGGTCGGAGAGGCCTGTGGTCCCGTTGCGGGGGGCTTGCCTGCGCAGCGGGCGGTAAGGGTGTGTTCATCGGGCGTGTTTCGCCCAGGCGTACCCACGTTTCCAGTGGAGGTTTCCAGTAGTCATGGCTAAGACCACCAAGAAAACGAAAAAGACGACAAGTAAGTCGCGAAAAAACACGAAGTCAAAATCCGCGTCGACTGCGAAGCACGACGAGCAGAAGGACGAAGACTCCCAGGACACGTCCGAGCGGCAGACATCATCCGCGGAGGAGGAGGCGGAGCAGCCCGCGTCGTTCGACGACGAAATGCAGCAGAAGTACGAACGCGTTAAACGCGGCGAGCTGCATATCACTGACCTCCAGAAGATGAACGTCGCCGAGCTGCACGAGATTGCCAAGAACGAGGGCATCGAAGACTACACCGGTCTGAACAAGCAGGAGCTGGTCTTCCAGATCCTCAAGCAGCGCATCCAGCGCGACGGGCTGATGTACGGTGAAGGCGTGCTGGAGATTCTGCCCGACGGATTCGGCTTCCTGCGAAGCCCGGACTACGACTACCTGCCCAGCCCCGACGACATATACGTCTCGCCGAGCCAGATTCGCCGGTTCGGTCTGGAGCAGGGCTGCATCGTCGCCGGTCAGATACGCCCGCCGAAGGAGTCCGAGAAATATTTCGCGCTGCTGCGCGTAGAGGCCGTCAACTTCGAGCAGCCCGACAAGCTCTCCGATAAGGTCAACTTCGAGGACCTCACCCCCACGCATCCGGACAGACGCGTATTCCTGGAGACCACGCCCGAGGAGATCAATATGCGCGTGGTCAACCTTATCACGCCGATAGGGTTCGGCCAGCGGATGCTTATCGTCTCGCCGCCGCGGGCGGGAAAGACAGTGATACTGCAGAAGATTGCAAACGCCGTCGATGCAAATCACCCCGGGACCTACGTCATCGTACTGCTGATAGACGAGCGCCCGGAGGAAGTCACCGACATGAAGCGCAACACCAACGCGGAGGTGATTTCCTCAACGTTTGACGAGCCGCCCTCGCGGCACATTCAGATAGCCGAGATGGTCACGGCAAAGGCCCGGAGGATGGTGGAGTACGGCCACGACGTGGTCATCCTGCTGGACAGCATCACCCGCCTGGCAAGGGCGTACAACGCCGAGGCGCCGCATTCCGGCAAGATACTCACCGGCGGCGTGGACGCCAGCGCGCTTCAGTCGCCCAAGCGGTTCTTCGGCGCCGCCCGCGCGATAGACCAGGGCGGTTCGCTTACGGTTATCGGCACGGCGTTGGTGGACACCGGCAGCCGGATGGACGAGGTCATCTTCGAGGAGTTCAAGGGCACCGGTAACAGCGAGCTTCAGCTCGATAGGCGCCTCGCGGACCGCCGCATCTGGCCGGCGATCGACATCAGCCGCTCCGGCACGCGGAAAGAGGAGCTGCTGCTGGATCCGCAGGAGCTTAAGCTAGTCACGCGTCTGCGGAAGGTGCTCAGCACCATGCAGCCGGTCGAGGCGATGGAGCTGCTCATCAGCCGGCTCCAGAAGACCCAGAACAACGCCGAGTTTCTCATGAGCATGAACCTGGACTGACGGCGACGATTCGCGGCCGAAGGATATTCTGATGCAGAGTCCAGACCCGCGCATGCGTGCCATGGCGCGGGTCTTTTACAGGAGCCGGAAATGCCCTTCGCGGCTGTGCTTTTTGACCTCGACGGAACGCTGCTGGACACCATCGAGGACCTCACGGACTCCATGAACGCCGCTCTTGCGCGTCTCGGGTTTCGGCCAGGGAGCATGGAGCAGTGCAAGCACTTCGTCGGAGACGGCATGCGGAAGTTCGCCGAGCGGGCGCTTCCAGAGCAAGCTCGCAACGCCGCGACCATCGACCGACTCGTAGAGAATATGCGGAGCGAATACTCCAACCGCTGGTCAACCAAAACGCGTCCTTACGAGGGCATACCCGGACTGCTTGGCGAACTGACGCGGCGGCGACTGGCGATGGCTGTGCTCAGCAACAAGCCCGAGGATATGACCAGGCGGATGGTTTACGCCATGCTGCCGGGGGCGCCCTTCGCCGAGGTCCGCGGCGCGATAGACGGCGTGGCGAAAAAACCCGACCCGACTGCCGCCTTGAGCATCGCCCGATCGCTGAAAACGCACCCGGAGCAGTTTCTCTACGTCGGCGACACCGGCACGGACATGCAAACCGCCGTAGCCGCCGGTATGTCTCCGGTGGGTGTTCTGTGGGGCTTTCGCGACGCCGACGAGCTTACCGACAGCGGCGCCGAGACTCTCATCTACCATCCGAGCGAATTGTTGAATCTGCTTTGAACCTGTTCCTTCGCTACCGCCTGGTTGCCTCGTAAAGCGCGACGCCGGCCGCCACCGCGAGGTTCAGCGAGTCCACTCGCTCGCTCTGCGGTATGCGAACACACTCGGCGGCGCCTATGTACTCGTCGGGTAAGCCCGGACCTTCGCCGCCAAGCATCAGCGTCCAGGGCTGCGCGAACTCTGTCGCCGCCAGATCCCTGCCGGTTTCGGTGGTAAGAGCGTAGAGGCGGCGGTCGAAGCGGGACCGGTATTCTTCCAGTTCGTTGAACGTCTCGAACCGTACCTGAAACACACCGCCCATCGATGCCCGCACGACCTTCGGGTGGAACAGGTCGGCCGCCGGCGTGACGATGGCCAGGTCCGGCATGTCAAACGCCAGCATGGTTCGGATGATTGCGCCGAGGTTGCCCATATCGCTGGGCTGATGGAGCAGCACGTGGTTTGCGCCGGTTTCCAGCGGCGAATCGAACTTGCGGAAAACCCCGACGGCGTGCTCATTGTCCCGCGCGCCGAGCCGCTGAAGCGTGCGGTCGGCCAGCTCCACGGGAATGTCAGCGTCGTCGCAAAGCTGACGGATGCGCCCGACGCCGTCACTGCCTTCGCCTTTTGAGCTTAGCAGCACGCGCAGCGCACAGCCCGGCCGACGCGTCAAAAGCTCGATCGTCGGAAACACACCGTAAGCGTATGAGTGCTCGAAACCCTTCTGGTAGCGTTTCAGTCGAACAGCCATAAACCCTCAGCCCAGCTCGTCAACCGCTTTGCGGACGGCGGCGATGTGCTCTGCCTTTGTGCCGCAGCATCCGCCCACCAAAGTCGTGCCGGCTTCGACCAATGGTTTTACGTAAGCGGCGAACTCCTCCGGCCCCGTCGGCCAATACGTCTTGCGGTCGCGGACTTCCGGCAGACCTGCGTTGGGCTTGATCCAGACCGGCATGTCGGTCGCCTCCGCCAACAGCCGCGCGACCGTAACGTAGTGCTCCGGTCCGGCGCCGCAGTTGGCTCCTATGGCGTCCGCGCCGCCGGTTTTTGCCGCCTTGGCGAGGTCTTCGGGCTTGTTGCCCATCATCGTGGCGGTCTTCTCCGGACCTGAGGCGAACGTCATGCACGTCACCACCGGCAGGTCGCAGGCGTTTTTGACCGCATCGAGCGCTATCTTCAACTCATCCAGCTCGTTGAAGGTCTCCAGCACGATGGCGTCCACGCCGCCGAATGCCAGCGCCTCGGCAGGTTCGGTGAAAGCGGACATCAGCTCGTCGGTCGATACGTCGCCGGTCATCACTATCTTGCCGGTCGGACCGATGGAGCCGAAGATCTTCACGCTTGTCCCCTCGGCCGCCTTGCGGGAAATGCTCGCCGCCGCCTCGCAAAGCTCCGCGGTCCGTTCGCCTTCGCCGTGCGACGCCAGCACGTAGCGATTCGCGCCGAACGTGTTGGTCAGTATCACGTCGCTGCCGGCCTCGACGTACCCGCGCGCCACATACTCCACCGACGAAGGGTTGAGCGTGTTCCAAAGTTCCGGCGCTCCGCCGGCGGGCAGGCCCTTCTCCTGAAGCGACGTGCCCCACGCGCCGTCCAGAACGCGAACCTTTTCGCAGAATTCTATAAAATCAAATGCCATCGCATGCGCCTCCTGATATGTTTCCGCCGCCGGTTTCGTCGACGACGCTCAAGACGATACCACAGAGCCGTCGCCAACCCAACACCCGGTCACTCGCCCGCATCGGCCGACGGCCGGGTCGTGACGCTTCGGTAAAGCTCCACCCGTCGGCGCAGCTCCGGCTGGTCGGCATTTTCGGACAAGCTCTCACGCCAGCAGGCGACCGCCTCGGCAAGCAGTTCCGCATCCTCAAGCCGACGGTGCGTACGCAGCAGCAGATCGCCCAGTTGCACCAGCAGCTCCGCGTGGGGTTTTTCTGACCGCTCGGCCGCTTCCCTTGCGCGTCGGGCCGCTACGACAGCCCGCCCGAAGCTGCCCGCCGATTCGGCACTGAACGCCAGATTCGCCCATGCCGTCGGAGACTCCGGCCCGCACTTGGCGGCCCGGGCGAAGGCATCCATCGCCTCCGCATCCCGCCCGAGGTCTGTCAGCAACTCCCCTATAGCCGCATGGGCAGACGCCAGATCGGGCTTCCGCTCGGCTACCTTCCGCCAGTGCTTCAGCGCTTCGCCGCGTCGCCCGCGGGACTGCAGCAGGACGGCAAGATTGTACCGCCCCTCGACAAAGTCGGGATAATCGGCCACGAGTTGTGTGTACGCTCGCTCGGCCTCACCGAGACGCCCCAGACGCGACAGTGCAACCGCAAGATTGTACCGAGCCGTCCGGTCTTGGGGGGAAAGCTCCAAAACGCGCCGGTAAGATTCGACCGACCCGCTGTGTTCGTCGGCCGCGGTCTGCGCCAACGCCAGATGCCGCCAGGTGTCGGCGTCTTGCGGCGCAAGCCGGGTCGCTCGGCGGAAACGCCGCAACGCCGCGGATACGTCACCTCGCTCCATAGCCGCTCTACCGGCCGAGAGGTGAAGCTTCGGATCCGAGGCAAGCCCTTGAAGCGTTTTTTCCCAGGTGGTGAGCATCAGCTCTGCCAGTGCTCGCCAATTCTCGGCGTTCGTCAGGCGTTGCCGTGCGCCTTCGAGATCCTGAGCCAGCTCGACCGCGACCGGGTTGGGCGTGCTTGCGGGCTCCTCCGCGGGCTGGATACCGGCCTCCGTTTGCGACTCGCCCTCCGGCGGCGGAGCGGGGGAGTCTGCATCGTCGCGACAGCCCGGTGCCAGAAAGGCCAGAATAATCAGTATTCCTGCGAGCAGCGGCATGACGGTGGCGGATTGTACCGCTGGACGCGCCCATGCGCCCAATGCATTCATCCGCGGGCAAACGGGGGCGTGTATCCATGTATTCGGAAAATTCTCCGGATGGCGGGTCGTATGGCTGCGGGGGTGCGTTAACGGGCGGTGTGAGTAAGGGGGCAGTGGCCGCTCAGAAGGGCTGCGGGACATCGCTTTGCGTGAACACTTGCGAAACGGCAGGGGCGGGGGACTTTAGCGAAAGTCCGGGAAGTGGAAAAAAGTTTGGTGAATTCCGTTGACAGTTTCTGCCGGTGACCGTTATAGACGTTTTATAAAATGTAAAGCAAGCGGAGGCGCCATGCAGGATGACAGCCATCAAGGCGGTCTAAGCGGCGAGCACTCGGTAGGTCCGGCGGATTCACGCTCTGCCGTCGCCCAGCAGGCCCGGGCGCAGGAGACGGTTACGGGTGCGCACTCTGGTGAGACGCGGAGACGCCGCCGCAGACCCCCGAAGCTCTACCGGATAGGCGAGGTGGTGGACTACTCCGGCGTAAGCCGGCAGACAATTCACAACTATACCACCATGGGTCTGCTGCGGGAGTCCTCTTGGACGCGCGGCGGACACCGGCTGTACGACGACTCGGTGTTCGACCGTCTGGACGAGATTGTTGACCTCAAGGCGGATAACAAGTCCCTGCAGGAAATACGTGAGCACTTCGAGCGGCGCGAACGCTGCTGAGCGGCGCCGCGGGCAAGTCGTACAAGATGCATAATCGCTTCGCGGTCATGGAGGACCGGGCGTGAAGGAACGGCTGAAGACGGTTTCGCGACACTTGTCCGGGCGATTGCGGTCTATGAATCCGCGATCCCGGGCCGTCGCTGGTGCGCTGCTGTGCCTGATGCTCGCGGGCGCCGTCTGGCTGGTCGCATCGGCCGGCGAGGCGGATATGACACGTCTGGAGACCCCCACACTCGCCCGGGAAGACCTCCCCCGGGCACTCGACGCGCTGGAGGCCAGGGGTATCGCCGCTCGCGTTCAGGACGGCGCAGTTATCGTGTCCTCCGGCTCGGCCGACGCCGCCCGCGCAGCATTGCGCGAAGACGGGCTTCTGTCCACACAGCGGCGGTCGCCTTTCGAGGAGGTAGCCGAGCGCAGCGATATCTGGTCCACACGATCGACCACCGAAAAACGTTGGCAGGCGGCCAAAATGGCGACCCTCGAGCGTCTGATAGAGGACTTCCCCGCCGTCAACGCCGCCACGGTCATACTCGAAACCGGCTCCGGAAGGTCGCTCGGCGGGAAAAGGCCGCGAGCCGCGGTGAATGTGCGGCTGAGCGACGGCGCCACTGTGACGACCGAGCTGATCGGCGCCATCGCCGACCTCGTTGCCGGAAGCGTCTCGGCCATGGATCGCTCCGACGTCCGGATAGTGGACAGCCGCGGCACCAGTCATGTCGCGGGTCGGCAGGACGACACCGGACCGCTGGCCAAGATGCACCGAGCCGAGCAACTCTATCGCGAGCGAATCGTTTCGGCGCTTCGCTATATCGACGACGTAATCGTCAGTATGGACGTCGGTACTACCAACGGGGAAGTTGCCTGTCGCCGGGTGACGGTTTCCCTGCCTCGCAGCCACCTGCGGGCGATAGCAGAAGCGAGTGACGTAGAGCGCCCGCGAGAGGCGATTGCACAAAGCGAGCTTGAGCAGATTCGCACGCGCGTTGCGGAGGTCACCGGCGCCGAACCGGAATCGGTCCACGTGGACTGGTACCACGACGCCGCGCCGGGTGTCGCCGCCGTGCCTCCGGACGATTCCGGGCACGGTGGGTTTTCCGCGGCGCAGCGCGGGGCGGTGGCGGTGGTACTGGTCGGGTTGGCAGTTGTCGCTGCTGTGACGTTCCTGCGGCGCCGAACGGCCCGCCGCCGCGAGCATGGGTCCGGAGAAGCCGCCGAAACCCAGCAGTCCGATCCCGCCGACGAGTCGTCCGAGCCGTTCGCGTTCTGTTGCGAGACTCCGATAGAGGAGCTTCAGGCCGCACTTCGCGCCGAACATCCGCAGACGGTGGCAGTGGTGCTTTCGTATCTTGCGCCGGCGCGGTCGGCGGCCGTTCTGGCATCGCTGGAGCCGGACCGCCGCGTGGAGGTGGTCCGACGCGTCGCCGCGACCCGGCAGGTGGACCAGCAGATGCTCTCGGAAGTGGCCGATTCGCTGCGACGACGGCTCAGTCGTCATGAGCCGCAGTCGCCAGGTGGGGGAGTGGCGGCTGCCGCGGGAATACTCAAGCACGTCGGCGGAGCGGCCGAGCAGGCCATCCTCGACGCGCTCAAGGGTGAATCGCCCGAGCTGGCCCGGTCCATACGTCGGGAGCTTATGGCCTTCGACGACCTCGAGCGTCTGCCGCTGGAGCAATTGTCCGACGTGTTGGAGGATCTGGACAGCGAGGACCTCGCCGTGGCGCTGCGAACCGCCAACAGGCGGCTGCGGCGACGTGTCTTGTCGAGCGTATCGACGGCCACCTCGCGTCGCGTCCGCGAGCAGATGGAGCGTATCGGTCCGGTGCGGCTCAGCGATGTCGAAGCGGCCCAGCAGCGCGTGGTCGAAGCGGTTCGTCGCTACCAACCGGGAGAATACTCGCCCGAGTCGCCGAGCCGGGACGCCGAGGAGCCGACCGTAACAGATGCCGAGCGCAGCGTTGTGACGGAGCCATCCTGAGAGGGAAAAGCAAATGGCAAAGGTAATAAAACAGGGCGACGGCGACGGACAGGCCACGAAGTCGGCCCTTCTGAACCTGCGTGATATCGCAGCCGAGGCGAGACGAGTGGTGCTGGACGCCCGCAAGGAGGCCGCCCGCATAGTAGAGCAGGCCCGCGCCGAGGCCGACTCGGTGCGCAAAGAAGCATCCGAAGCGGGCTACGAGGAGGGCCTCGCCCGAGGCCGCCACGACGGCTACGAACAGGGTCGTCAGGAAGCTCTCGCCGAGGCGCGCCGCAAGCTTTCGGAAGACTCATCGTCGCTGCTTACCCTTGCCGAGAAGGTCGTGCGACAGCTTGACGAAACCCGCAGCACTGTCCTGCACCAGGGGTGCGAGGAGGCGCTTACATTCGCCATCGCGCTGGCCGAGCGAATCGTCGGCCGAGTTGCTGCTGAGGACCTTTCGGCCGGGCGACAGAACCTCGCCAAAGCGATGAATCGCGCCGGCTGCAGCAGCGAGGTCACCGTACGCGTGAACCCGCGTCAACTCGAGGCGTTGCGGACCTATTGCACCGAGCTGGCAGACGCACTGGGCGCCCGTGGCGGCGTGGAGCTTCTTGCCGACGAGCGAATCAGCCCCGGCGGCGTGCGCGTTCAGACCTCGGCCGGAGAGATAGACGCGACCATTGAAAAGCAACTGGACAATGTTACCGAAGCGCTGCTGGGCGAGCGTCCGGGTGGGAGTTCTGCCCGGTCCGACGGCGCCCAAGGTCGATACGTCGCCGTGGAGTCGGTCCCGCGAGAGCAACATGAGTCTGCTTGAGCCATACAGAGCGATACTGGATCGCACCGACCCGGTCGGTGTTCGCGGGCGTGTCGCCGCGGTCAGAGGTCTTACCGTCAGCGTGGAGGACTTCCCGGTCCCGGTGGGCGCGGGGTGTCGTATAGTCCGCGGCGACTCTACCGTCAGCGCGCGTGTGGTGGGCTTCGCGGGCAGACACACACTTTTGATGCCGCTTGGCTCGACCGCCGGCATCTGCCACGGCGACCGCGTGGAGATGGACTCCGCCGTCCAGGCCGTACCGGTAGGCCAGGACCTGCAAGGGCGGGTTGTGGACGGCTTGTGCGGAGCGATAGACGGGGGCCCGCAGCCCGTTGCAGAGGACCGCGCCGGCGTCTGGCCCGGTCCCATCGCCCCGATGCGCCGCAGACGCATAACCGAGCCGCTTTCGACGGGCGTGCGCGCTATCGACGCGATGCTGACAGTGGGGCGGGGCCAGCGCATGGGCGTATTCTCCGGCAGCGGCGTCGGCAAGAGCGTGCTTATGGGCATGATAGCCCGCAACACCGACGCCGACGTAACGGTAATCGCGATGATCGGCGAGCGGGGGCGGGAAGTCCGCGACTTCATCGAAAAGGACCTCGGCGAGGAGGGCCTTAAACGCTCCGTCGTGGTCGCATCGACCAGTGACGAGTCGCCTTTGCTGCGGGTTCAGGCGGCGGCCGTCGCCACCAGCATTGCGGAGTATTTCCGCGACCGCGGCTGCGATGTGCTGCTGCTGATGGACTCGCTGACGCGCTTCGCCGCCGCACAGAGACAGATAGGTCTCGCCGCGGGCGAGCCGCCCGCGTCCAAGGGCTATCCGCCCAGCGTGTTCAACCTCCTTCCGGAGCTTCTGGAACGCAGCGGCAGGACCGAGACCGGCTCGATTACCGGTTTCTACACCGTCCTCGCCGAGGGCGACGACCTGTCCGAACCGATATCCGACGCGGTCCGCTCCGTCACCGACGGGCACATCGCGCTTTCGCGGACGCTGGCGTCGCGGGGGCACTATCCGGCGGTGGACTGCCTTAACAGCGTCAGCCGGCTCATGCTGGATTTGGTCGATCCCGAACATGCCCGGGCCGCCCGCGCCCTGCGCCGCATCATCTCGCTGTACGCGGAGGTCGAGGAGCTGGTCAACGTCGGCGCCTACAGGCACGGTTCGAGTCCTCAGTTCGACCTGGCTATCCGGGCGATTGAGCCAATCGAGTATCTGCTCAGGCAGGACATCCACGAGACCGCGGATTTCGACGATACGCGGCGGCGGCTTAAGGAGCTGCACGCGGAAATAGAACGAATGGATGGTGAATCGGCTGATGCTTCGCCGCAATCGGCCGGGGAGAACGAACATGCGAAATAGAGACCACGGAGCCGAGGCGCTGCTGAGAAGTCGGCGCCGCATCGAGGAAGTCGCCCGGCACGAGTTCGTCGCCGCCGGCGAGGAGACCGAGCGACTGCGCGAGCGGCTGGAGCAGTTGCGGTTTGATCGGCGTCGGGCCGACAGCTTGGCCCGCGACCGGCTGTTGACTCCCGGCCAGGCCGACACGTCCGAATACCGCGACGACGCGGCCCGCCTACAGGGCGCCATCGACAGGACGGTCGAGCACCTTACCGAAGCCGAGCGAAACCTCGACAGGTGCCGCGAGAATCTCACAGAGGCCATGAGCCAACGCCGGGCCGCGGAGCTTCTCCGCGACCGCCGAGCGGCCCGCAGCGCCGCCGACCTGGACAGGCGCATGGCGCGTGGCCGCGAGGAGGCGTACGCCGTTCGACTTGCCATAGGAAGAACGTTCGAGCAGCAGGACGACGAGGAGTCCGCATGACGCCGGCTACGGATAAACCCGCCGGACACCGCGGCGTGCGGCTGGAGTTCGGCCGTCAGTGGCTGGGCGCCGAGACGCTGGCCCGGCTGGGTCCGGACTCCGTCATAGAGCTGGACGTCTCCGCCGACGCGGACGTGGACGTCTATGCCGACGGACGACTGAGCGCACGAGGTCGAGCCGTCGTGATAGATGGAAAGCTTTGCGTCGGCGTGCGGGAAGTCTTCGACGACGCCTCAAGCTGCGCCGCGACCGGACAACCGTGACGATATGACGAAGCGCTTCACACAACTTGCAGCGCTGCTTGCCGTCTGGTTTGCGGTTGTTGCGCCGGCGACGGCTGATTCGCAAGAAACACCCGCGCCGGAAAGCGAAACCAGGTCCGCTCAAGAGCAGGCCTCCGGCCGGGAAGACGAGAAGCTGCCTCCGCCCAACGACGACGATGACGGTACCGGCGACGCCTGGCCTTGGGTGCGGACGCTGCTGGCGCTGGCTGTTGTGGTGGCGCTGGTTCTGCTGGCGAGGTGGCTGTTTCGCTCTGCAGAAGCCCGCGGAATCGCCCTTGCGGGCAGAAAGCATGGCCCGCTGCGGGTAGTCGCCCGCGCCGCACTTGCCGGCAGATACCAATTGTTCCTGGTGCGACTGGGAGAGCGCCTGGTGCTGGTGGGCGCCTCGCCGCAGCAGTTGACCACGCTCAGCGAGGTGACCGACCCCGCGGAGTGCGACCGCCTGCTGGCGGCGCTGGGCCGCGACGACGCGGAAATTCGCGACAAGCAACCACGGACGAACGAAGCGGCGAATGGAAATCGGCAGGAAGACAAACGGTGACGGGACGGATCCTGTTAATCGCGCTTCTGTTGACACCGGCTACGGCAGCCGGTCAGGAGGGCTCCGTCTCGCAGCAGTCCGGCGCGCCGAAGACGGCCGAGGCGACCGAGTCCGACGCGCTGACGGGTGTCATGGAATCGGCGGAAGGCGAGGCCGGTCCGGTCCGTTGGGCGGTGTTGGTAACGGCCGTCGGCGTGGTGCTGTCGGTGGTGCTGTTGGCGACGGGCTTTACCCGCATCGTGGTGGTGCTGGGTCTGGTTCGTCAGGCACTTGCTACACCGCAGCTTCCGCCGAATCAGGTGCTCTTTGCACTGGCGCTTCTGCTGACGGTGGTGGTGATGTCGCCGGTCATAGAGCAGGTGCACACCGAGGCGGTGGGTCCGTACCTCGCCGGCGAAATCGACCGCCAGCAGATGGTCTCTTCCGCCGCCGGGAGTGTCCGCGAGTTCATGATCCGTCAGTTGGACTCGGCCGGGAACGTCGAGGACGTGTACCTGTTCCTGGACGACGAGCTTGCCGGCCGCGGCGATCTGACATGGAAAGACGTACCCACAACCTCGCTGATTTCGGCGTTCGTGGTCAGCGAGTTGAAGGTGGCGTTCAACATCGGCTTCCGCATCTTCCTGCCCTTCGTGGTCATCGACCTTCTGGTCGCGTCGGTGCTGGTCTCGATGGGCATGCTGATGCTGCCTCCGGTGCTGGTTTCGCTGCCGCTGAAACTGTTGCTGTTCGTATTGGCCGACGGCTGGGAACTGGTCGTCGGCGGACTGGTCAGAAGCTTCGGGTGAGCGAAAGTGCCGACGGGCGAAAATATCGACCTTGTGAGGCGGGCGCTGATGCTCGTGTTGGTCGTAGGCGCGCCGGTGCTGGCGACCGGACTGATTGTCGCGGTGATCGTGAGCGTGCTGCAGGCGATTACACAACTGCAGGATCAGACGCTGAGCTTCATACCGAAGATAGTCGCCATGCTGCTGGCGCTGGTGCTGCTGGGTCCGTGGATGTTGTCGCGACTGGTGGAGTTCGGCCGGGAGATGTTTTCCGGCATGCCGTGAAGAGTTGCGAATCG
>JBKHJB010000252.1:0-2841 GCA_046538345.1 Phycisphaerae bacterium | reverse complement strand
TGGGCGTGGATTTGTACCTGAACAAGCCGTTCAGGATGGAAAAGCTGGTCGAATCGGTAAAGTCTCTTCTCGGTTAGGGGTGCGAAAGCTCTTGCCGCGGAATCGGCGAGCGGTTAAAGTATCGCCTTGGTGTAAGTGAGACCGAAAGTATTGTGTCACCGGTCGGCGGCCGGTTCGGGATCGGCCTGCGACGGTAGCGGGAAATTTGAGTAGCCCATGACGGTAACAGCGGAAGAAAAGCAGAAGCTGGTAAGCGACCATCGACGGCACGATGACGACACCGGCTCGGCCGAGGTACAGATCGCGCTGCTGACGGCGCGGATTAACGACCTGACCAAGCACCTCGTGGCGCACAAGAAGGACCATGCATCACGCCGGGGGCTGCTGAAGATGGTCAGCAGGCGAACACGCCTGCTGAAATACCTCTCTAATACGGACCCGGACCGGTATCGCCAGACGATTGAAAAGCTGGGTCTGCGCAAATAGCGACTCGCGTCCGAGGAGCTTACCGGTGCGAGGGTTTGGATATGTGTGACCGCGGTATTGCGCGAGCGGATTGCCGGTGCGCTGCGCGAGGGGCGGCTTGCCCCAAACAGGACCACAGGCACACGGCGGCTTCTTACCGCACAATATCCCGGAAGATACACATAGAGACGGAACTGTAAAGACAGACGCAGAGGATTGCAGGCAAAGGAAAGAGATGACAGAGGAACGTAAGGTAGTGAAGGTCGAAAAGGAAATTGCCGGTCGAACGCTTTCGCTGGAGACCGGTCGGATGGCCAACCAGGCCGACGGCGCCGTACTGGTGCGCTACGGGGATACCGTGGTGCTGGCCACTGTGCTGACGGCGCCTTCGAAGCGGGACCTGGACTTCTTCCCGCTGTTCGTGGAATACCGAGAGATGCAGTACGCGGCCGGGAAGGTACCCGGCGGCTTCTTCAAGCGCGAGGGGCGGCCCTCCACTCAGGAGGTGCTCACCTGCCGGATGATCGATCGTCCCGTCCGCCCGTTGTTTCCCGACGGCTTCAAGCATGAGGTGCAGATACAGTGCCTGGTGCTGAGCACCGACCAGGAAAACGCACCGGACATTCTGGCGATGATCGGCGCCTCGGCGGCCCTTCAGCTCAGCCCCGCCCCGTTCCAAGGACCTATCGGAGCGGCCCGGGTGGGCTACATTGACGGGCAGTACGCCATTAATCCGCTGCACGGGGAGCAGGAACTCAGCGACATGGACATGATTGTCGTCGGGCATTCCGACGGCGTGAACATGCTCGAGCTGGGCGGCAAAGAGGTCTCCGAGGACGTCGTAGCCGACGGAGTCGAGAAGGGCTTCGAGGCGGTTCGCGAGGTCATCGGTCTGATAAACGAGCTTGCCGAGAAGGTGGGCGTCCCGGCCAAGGACAACTGGGAAGACGAGGCGCCCTCCGAAGAGCTGATACAGAAGATTTACGACAAAATCGGCGACAGGATGCTGGAGGTCAAGCAGATCCCCGGCAAGGTGGAGCGCAACGAGAAGCTCAGCGAGCTTCGCGACGAACTGGTCGCCGAAATGTGCCCGCCGGAGCAGCTTGAGCCGGAATTTGCGCCCGGCGACGTGGTGACGGCTTTCTACAAGGTCGAAAAGAAGGTCCAGCGGAAGATGATCCTGGACGGGCAGCGTCCTGACAGCCGCCCCTACGACCAGGTACGCCCGCTGAACATGGAAGTCAGCGTATTGCCCCGCGTGCACGGTTCGGGGCTGTTCGCCCGTGGTGAGACGCAGACACTGACCTCCGCGACCCTGGGCACCCCCCGCGATCAGCAGATAGTGGACGGGCTTCAGGAGGAATACCACAAGAGCTTCATGCTGCACTACAACATGCCTCCGTTCAGCGTCGGCGAGATCCGCCCCATACGCGGCCCGGGTCGGCGGGAGATCGGACACGGCGCGCTCGCCGAGAAGAGTCTCGAAGGCGTAATGCCCGCCGACGACGAGTTCCCGTACACCGTGCGCCTCGTCAGCGACATCATGGAGTCCAACGGTTCGACCTCAATGGCTACGGTCTGCGGCGGAACGCTGGCACTTATGGACGCGGGCGTACCCATCCGCGCCCCGGTGGCGGGCATCAGCATCGGAATGGTCAGCGAGGGCGACCGTTGCGAGCTGCTCACCGACATCATCGGCGAGGAGGATTTCCACGGCGACATGGACTTCAAGGTCGCCGGCACGGAGAAAGGCATCACGGGTATCCAGCTCGACATGAAAGCGCCTTGCATCGACCAGGACAACGTCGTCAAGGCGTTGGAGCAGGCCCGCAAGGCCCGGCTGGATATACTCGAGCAGATGAAGCAGGTCCTCCCGTCTCCGCGCGGTGAGCTTAACCGTTACGCTCCGCGCATGCTGACGGTGAAGATCGACCCCGAGAAGATCGGAAAGGTGATCGGCCCGGGCGGCAAGACCATCAACCGCATCCAGGCCGACACCGGCGCCAGCATCGATATCGAGGACGACGGGACCGTCTATATCGCCTCGGTGGACGCCGAAAAGGCCGACGCCGCCCGCGATGCGGTAAATGCCTTGACCGAAGAGGTCGAGCTGGGCAAGCTATACACGGGCAAGGTTGTCTCGGTGCGGGACTTCGGTGCGTTTATCGAGGTACTGCCGGGACAGGACGGGCTTTGTCACGTCAGTGAGCTGGCGGAAGGTTACGTCAAGAACGTCTCGGACGTCTGCCAGGTCGGCGACGAGATGACCGTGAAGGTCATCAACATCGACGACCAGGGCCGCGTAAAAGTCTCCCGGAAAGCGGCAATCCTCCAGGAGGAAGGCCGCACCGAGGAAGCCGGCGACGACAAAGGCGG
>JBKHJB010000044.1:0-13234 GCA_046538345.1 Phycisphaerae bacterium | reverse complement strand
GCAAGAAGAAGTCTTCGGGCCGCAAGAGGAAGACTTCGAAGAAGACAGCTGGAAAGTCGTAACGGTAATGACGCCGAGCATTGCTCGGCAACAACCGTCGCCGCGAGGCGCCGGTCGCAAAAGGCCGAAAGCGGCGAGTGTCCTGCCACGGCGATACTCGCCGCGGCTTTTTGCGCACTTGTCGAGTAGCGGATACCGTTTATAATGCCGGGCGTGCGGACCATTGCGGTTATCAATCAGAAGGGCGGGGTCGGCAAGACCACCACGGTGGCGAATCTCGGCGCCGCCATCGCCGACAGCGGACGAGGTGTCTGCCTGCTTGATCTCGACCCCCAGGCGCATCTGTCGCTGCATTTCGGCGTCGAGCCGACCGACGATAAGCCCGGCATGTACGAGGTCATCAGCGGCGACGCCAAGCTCCGCGAAACCCTCCAGCATGTACGTTCTTCTCTTTGGCTGGCGGCGTCCAGCATAGATCTCGCCGGGGCCGAGGTGGAGATGGTCAACACCGTCGGGCGCGAGCAGGTCCTCCGCGACGCATTCGGCGAGGCGGCCCTGTCGTACGATTTCACGTTCATCGATTGCCCACCGAGTCTGGGGCTGCTGACGCTCAACGCACTGGCCGCCGCCGACGAGGTGATAATCCCCCTCCAGCCGCACTTCCTGGCCCTGCAGGGACTGGGCAAGCTGCTGGAGACCGTCTCGCTGGTGCAGCGGCGCATCAATCCGTCGTTGAGGGTCTCCGGCGTGATACTGTGCATGTACGAGACCACCACGCGACTGGCCGGCGAGGTTCGCGACGACCTGCGGGAGTTTCTTGCCTCGGCGCGGGGCGGCGATGCGCCCTGGTCTGCCGCGTACGTCTTCGAGACCTTCATCCGCCGCAACGTGAAGCTCGCCGAGTGTCCGTCCTATGGCAGCACTATCTTTGACTATGACCGTTCCAGCCACGGCGCGAGGGACTACGCAGCACTGGCGGAGGAATTCCTCGCGATGCGAGCGGCGCTGCCGGTTTGCAAAGAGCATATTCCCCAGCAGTACGTTCCCCACTGGGCTTCGACCAACGCCATGACCGAAGCCCCGCCGCCGACGTCCACAGAGCAACACCCGGAGCCGCGTGAGTGATCGGAAAGCCCCGCGCTCAAGCAGTCCTTCGTCGCGTCTTGCCGGCCTTGTGCGTCTCCCTCTGGATAGCGGCTTTTGCGGCGTCGCACATACCCGCCGAGCGCATGCCCGAGATGCCAACATCGCCGACGCGGCTGCACGTTATCGGCTTCTTCGCGCTCGGCTCGGTATTGCTTGCGACACTGACGGCCTACGGGGTCCGCACCTGGCGGCGGGTGGCGATCGCCTTGATAATTCTGGCGATCTATGCCGCCGTCGATGAGGCGACCCAACCGTTCTTCAACCGCCACGGTACGCTGGAAGACTGGCAGGCGGATATACTTGGCTCGGTGATCGCTGTAGTCCTGTGGGAAGGGAGCTGCCACGTGGTGCGACTGCTCCGCAGCCGACGAACCGCTTAGCAGTCGTCGGTTGTCCCCCGGAAGTGCCGGTCACAACCCTTAGTGACCTTCGTGCTCTTTGTGATTTGAACCGGCCCGCTTCACCGTTCGAACCCGGCCTCGGCGACCTCGATCGCCCGCAGCAGAGCGCGGGCCTTGTTGATGGTCTCCTCGTACTCCCGCGCCGGGACGGAATCGGCGACGACGCCCGCACCGGCCTGGATATAGATCTTCTCGGAGGTGACCACCATCGTCCGCAGCGCGATACACGTGTCCATGTTCCCGCCGAAATCAACGTATCCCACCGCGCCGGCGTAGGGCCCGCGGCGGGTCGGCTCGAACTCGTCGATTATCTCCATCGCCCGGATCTTCGGCGCTCCGGAGACCGTCCCCACCGGCAGCGACGCCCGCAGCGCGTCGAAGGGCGTCATCCCCTCGGCCAGTTTGCCCGTAACGTTGGAGACGATGTGCATGACGTGACTGTAGCGCTCCACGGCCATCACGTCGTCGAGCTTGATGCTGCCCGGATCGGCCACACGCCCCACGTCGTTGCGCGCCAGATCCACCAGCATGACGTGCTCGCTGCGCTCCTTGGCGTCGGCGAGCAGTTCCTTTTCGAGTTGTTTGTCCTGCTCGTCGGTTTGCCCTCGCGGGCGCGTGCCCGCCAGCGGACGGCTGGTAACCACGCCGTCCTCCACGCGGCAGAGTATCTCCGGGGAACTGCCCACCAGTGTCACGTCGGGTGTTCTCAGCAGGAACATGAACGGCGAGGGGTTCACCACCCGCAGCGCCCTGTAGATGTCGAACGCGTCGGCCTTTGCCCGTACCGCCAGCCGTTGCGAGAGGACCACCTGGAATATGTCGCCGGCGCGGATGTATTCCTTGCACCTCTCGACCGCTTGCTCGAAGTCCTCCCGCGAGAAATTGCTCTCGAACGGAATCTGCGGCAGGTGCTCCAGCGTGATTTCGCCGACGGCGTGCCCGTCGCCCTCGCGCAGGCGGGCGATGGTCTTTTCTATCGCCTCGGTCGCCTCGGTGTACGCCTTGCCCGGGTCGTCGGTCACATGGGCGTTGGACACCACCTTGATGGTCTTGGAAACGTGGTCGAACAGCACCATTGTGCGGTACAGTCCGAAGTAGATGTCAGGCAGGTTGCGGTCGTCGGGCGGGCCTTCGCCCAGGTGCTCGTAGTAGCGCACCATGTCGTAACCGGCGTAGCCCACCACGCCTCCGGTGAACCGCGGCAGCCCGGCGAGATGTACGGGGCGATACTCGGATATCAGCTTCTGCAGCTCCGACAGGGGGTCGTCGCTGTCAAGCTCCTGCGGCTGCGCCGGCGGGCGACGGATGGTGATTTTTCCTCGGCGGGCTTCAAAGACGGCCTCCGGGTCGGCCGCCACGAAGCTGAACCGCGCGATGCGCTCGCCACCGACTACGCTTTCCAGCAGGAAAGCATTCTTCGCCGGTGCGAACCCCGGCGGACGACTGAGACGCTGAAACGCGGTCACAGGCGTCAGGGCGTCGGCCAGCAGCTCGCGGTAAACCGGTATGGTGTTTCCCCGCTCGGAGAGCTTCAGGAAATCATCGAAATTCGGATAGTAGTGTTTCATGTCTGCCTCGTCCCCGTCCTTGGCCGGGTCGTCTGTGACAATCGGCGGTCCGCAATATATTCCTATCGGCGTTTTAGCGCCCGAACATCCGCCACGCCACACCGGCCGCCCCGACGACCCCGGCGTCGTTGCCCAGTCGCGCCAATGATATCTCCGTAGCCGGCGGCGCCATGGACCAGTGCAGCCGCTCAAAGTGCTCCTGCAACGGTCCGGTCAACACATCGCCCGCGCCGGTCAGTCCGCCGCCCAGCACTATCCTGTCCGGGTCGAATATACGGCAGATATTCACGCAACCCACCGCCAGGTAGTACACCGCCTCGTCCCACATCTGTGCTGCGAAGTCGTCGCCCGCCTCGCAGGCGCGTTCGATCTCCAGTGCATCGATCTCGCCCTTGTCCCCCAGCACGTCGGCCAGCGGACCGGTGATGTTTTCTTCGCGTATGCGCCTCGCTGCGCGATGCGCCAGGTATTTCGCCGAACAATAGCGCTCCAGGCAGCCCCGCTGTCCGCAGCCGCACTTCTCCCCACCGGGCTGGACAATCATGTGTCCGATTTCGGCGCCCATCTCGTGGGCGCCATGGAGTATTTCGCCGTCGATAATGATGCCGCTTCCCAGGCCCGTGCCCAGCGTCAGCAGAACCATATTATCAGCCGTCTCTCCCGCGCCGCGGAGGAACTCGCCCAGAGCGGCCGCGTTGGCGTCGTTCTCCAGAACCGCGGGCAGGTTAAGCCCTTCGCCCACGCGATCGCGCAGCGGGAGGTTCTCCATGCCGGGGATGTTCGGCATCGCGACGATGACCCCCTCGGATATCCGCAACGGCCCCGGCGCTCCTATGCCGACGCCGACGACATCGTCGCCTTTTTCCCGTGCCCGGGCGAGCAACTCGCCTGCCCCGGAGACCATCTGCTCGACCACGCCATCGCCGCCGCGGTCGGTGGGGGTCGGGCGCTGTATGGTCTCGCTGAAGCTGTTGTCCTCGTCGAGCAGTCCGAACTTGATTGCGGTACCGCCGAGGTCTATGCCGATACACTGTCGCGCCATGTGTGCTCCTGTTTTGCCGGTCGTCGGCTTTCGCCGCGGCCGTCGCCTCTGTGAGGGTCCGCTATTGTCTGTTTGGCCGGTGGATATGTCAAAGCCGGCGGGCGCAATTGGCGGCGGGTTCAGCCCGTATCCTATAATGAAACAGCGGTGGTAGAAGGGACCACCCGGGAGGGACTGATGCGCTGCGTAATGGCTGCTCTGATTATAGTACTGGGCGTGGCGGTTACCTGCGCCGCCGAAGAGCAACCCGCCGACCCGGACCGTCTCGGTGAGTTGGTCTTCTCGGACCTGTATGCCCACGAGTTTCAAAAGGCCGGCACCGACGCCGAAGACCGCGTCGAGCTGGCGAAGTGGTTGATGAGCTGTGCTCAACTGTGGGAAGGCAACCGGGAGTTCGTCTTGCTGCACTATCGCCGCGCGTACCATTTGGCCAAAGACTATCCCGCGGGGTACAAGGTTGCCGTCGCCGCCATGCGCGGCCAGGCGCAGCGGTTTCCCGAGACCCGGACGGAATGTCTCGAACGGATCGCCGATGTGCAGCGGCGGATGGTGAGGCGGTCGGGTTTCTCGCAGCGTCAGGCACAAGCCCTCATGGACACTCTTCTGGAGCTGGCCGACTCGGCCGAGCGGAACGATAACCTCGCCCGGGCCGGAGGGCTTTGCCGGGAAGCGATGCGACTCGCCCGGCGCATAGACAGCGAGCAGGTTGAGTCCCTTGAGCAGCGTGTCCGTGATCTGACCGTTCTCACGAACGTCGCCCGGCGCCGGGAAGCCCTTGAGAAACGCCTCGACCGCGACTCCGGCGATACCGACGCCCGGAAACGGCTGGTGTTGCTGGAGGTCACCGAGCGGGACGACCCGTCGGCCGCCGAGGAACTGCTCAACGGCGAGCTGGACGAGGACTTGAGCCGGCGGGTCCGTCTGGCGGCCCGTGAACCGAACGAGCTGGACCGTCGCCAGGCCCGCGAGCTTGCCCGCTGGTATAGCGAGCTTTCCCGCAAAGGCAGCCCTATTGCACGGCGCCACGCCAGGGCACGCGCCGAAGGGTATGAGCAACTGGCGGCCGGAGGCCCTGTTGCGGCGGCGTTTGGAAGAGAAGATTGAAAACACCTCCTGCCTCCACCGGCTGCGCGTTATAATTCGCCGGCAAATTGAACCGGACGAAGAAAGGCGTGGCCATGTCTGCAACTGCCCCTCGACTAATTGCGTTTGCGCTTATTCTGGTAGCTGTCGTGTCGTCCGCGGCGACCGGCGTCGGTCCCAAGCTCGTCTGTGAGCAGCCGATCCGCGACTTCGGCGTCGTCGGCAACGTGGGTACACTGAGCCATACTTTCGTTCTGCGCAACGATGGTGACGAACCGTTGAAGATACTCAACGTGGCGACCTGTTCGAGCTGCACCAATCCGGAGCTTAGCAGAACCGAGATACCCCCCGGCGAGACGGCCGAGCTGGCGACCGAGGCGTCGGTCTATGGCAAGTCGGGGAAGGTTTCGCTCGAGGTCAGGATCCGCACGAACGACCCGGCCAGGAGGAATCTCACCCTTGAGCTTCGCGCCGTCGTCGAGACGTGGGTCAGTATCAATCCGCTGCGGGTATCCTTCCAGCGGACCGCGGACGACGAAGCCGCCTCACGTCACGTCTCCGTCCGCGCCACAGACAAGGTCGAGCCGTTCGACATAACCGCGCTTGAAACGGACGTGGACTGGCTGGAAGCCGAGTCGCGGACCCTCGATGATGGTCGGCACCGCATAACCGTCCGCACGGTCCCGCCGCTGCCGCGGGGCTGGCACGAGGCCAACCTGCGCGTCCGCACCGACAGCGAGAAAATCGGCAGCTTCGATATCACAATAAGGGCGCTGATTATCGGGGAGTTGATGGTCTGGCCGGAGAAGATATCCCTGCTGGACAGCGATGCGGACAGTCGCGTGCGACGGCACGTGGACGTACTGCCGGGCAAGGTGGACAAGGTAGAGATAGTCTCGGTCCAGCCGCCGGTGGCGATGGATGTGGAGATAGAGCCGACGGGCATGGACGGAAAGGGCCGGCGAATCTGGCTGAAGGATATTCCGGTCTCCTCGGACCTCGACGGTCGTGAGCTTGTCATCAAGACCGACGCGGATGAGATGGAGACTATCCGCGTACCGTTTGAGGTCAGCAAGGGCAAGCCCTGTCCGACTTGCCCGTAAGCCGGTGTTCAAAGCCCGCATAGTCGGGCGTAAGGACACCCGCGGCATGTGTCGGACCGCTTCGGCTCGAACCGCCCGGCGCGGCGCGCGGCGATGAGTTGTCCGGACAGGTTCGAGATGTTTTCCCATCCGGCCGAGAGATCTTCATCTGTAACGTCGAATGCATGTGTCCGGCCGGTGCGGAGGAACACCAGGCGAGCCCGCGAGGGCGCCTCGCCCCGGTAGCCGCGAACGGCCAACGCGTAGCAAAGCATCTGGAGCTTGTATCTCTCGGCGTGCTCGACGAGGCGGTCTTCGGATACGCGGTCGGACTTGTAGTCTATCACCTCCCACGTCCCGTCGAAGTGACCCGCCAGCAGGTCTATCTGTCCGCGCAGGACAGCCGGGGAAAGCTCCAGCACGAAGTCCAGCTCGCGAAGCGTGGTCTCGGCGCCGGCCAGTGAGTTCCAAAGCTCCGTTTCCCGGAGCGTCGCGAGCATCTGCTCGAAGTCGGCCGTTATGTTCCCCAGGTCCGTGTGCTCGTCCATCTCGGTCTCGGCCGCCGCTTGCCGGATGAGCGCATCGCCCGGCTGGGGGCGGTTGAAGTCCACCAGTTCCATCGCCCGATGATAGAGTGTTCCAAGCGTCAGTGCGTCCGGCCCTTTGTACGGCCCGGCGGCCTTCGGCTCCGGCGGCGGCATCCGAAGCTCGTATCGGCGGCGATACAGCAGCGGACAGTGCTCGAAGTCGCTCAGTGCCGTCACCGCAAGCTCCACGCGCCCCGTATCCGCCGGCAACGGACCCAGCAGCGGCGGATAGCTTTCGCCGGCGCCGCCCGCCGACGCCATCGCTTCGGCCAACTGACCCGGAGCCGAAGACGAGCGGAGGATTTGCAGCCCCCGGTCGGCTTTTCCACCCAGCCCCCGCATCGGCCGCCATGTCACGGACCGCAACGCCAGCTCGTAACCGTCGCCGTAGGCGATGCGGTCCTGCCCGGCGTCAGCGGCGCCCGTCAGATCCAAAACCTTATCGAGCTGTGAGAGCGTGTTATCGCCCTTGATGGACTCGCCGCTGTCATTCCTTATGTCCGCGCCGACGAACACCAGATGGTCACAGTGTCGCGTGACGGCCACGTACAGCGTGCGGATGTCCTCGCGCTTCTGGTCTTCGGTCTCGAGCTTTTTGGCGACGCGGAAGGAAAGCGGTTCGTCGTCGGCGGGTCCGGACTCCTCGTCGCCGCTGACATTGAGTGTCAAACCCCAGTCCAGGCGGTTCCGCAGTACCCCCCGGGGGCCCTGGCGGTCCCGGTTCAGGTCAGGCAGTATCACAACCGGGAACTCCAGCCCCTTTGCCTTGTGCACGGTCATCAGCCGGACCACGTCCTCCTGCTCGCCGCTGACGGCGGCCTGTTCCTCGCGGCTCTGCTCGGCCGTCTGTTCGGACATCTGCCGTACGAACTCCGCCAGGGACAGTCCCGACACCGTCGCCTGCCTTGCAAGCTCCACCGTCCGACGGATGTTGCCCACCATTCGCCGGCCCTGGAAGCGGCTCAGAAGTGTCGCCTCGTAGCCGGTTGCCGCGAGTATGTCCTCCAGCAGCTCACCGATTCCGACGGAATCCTTCCGCCGGTGAAGGTCGTCTAGCATTTCCACACATCGTCGGCAGGCGTCGGCCTGGTCGTCCGTCGGCGTCTCCGCTGGGCCGTCGGCGAGCAGGGAAGGAAAGTACGGCGGCGAGTACTCCTGGCGGAGTTTCAGCAGGGATTCGTCGTTTACCGCGAACATCTCGCTGCGGAGCACGCCCACCAAGGCCACGTCGTCGCGCGGGTTGTCCACGACGCGGAGCACGTTGAGCAGATCCAGCACCTCCTGGCGCTGGAAAAAGCCCGTGCCGGCGACCACGTAGTAGTCGATTCCGCGCTGAGCGAGCGACCGTTCCAGCGGGGCGGTGTTGGTCATGCGCGTCATCAGCACGGCGATGTCACCCTGTCGCACGGGGCGCCAGCCGGTGTCGTCCTGTTTGCGGACCAGCGGCTCGCCACCGTCCAGCATTTCGCGTATGCGCTCGGCCGTCGCGTCGGCTTGCGCCCGCCAGGAGTCGCCCGCATCGTCGATCGGGTTCCGCTCGTCGCCGGATACCAGAACTACTTCCGCTGATGGCTGGGGCGGACACTCGCTGCGATTCGCCTGAATGGGTGCGTATTCGTCCTCCATCAACCGCGAGAACAGGTGGTTGATAAAAGCCACGCCGGCCGGGTGCGTGCGGAAAGACACGTCCAGGTCCTCCAGCCGGTTCGGGCCAAGCTCGTCGCACCAATGGCGGAAGACCTCCACCTGGGCTCCTTTGAAGCGATAGATGCTTTGCTTGTCGTCGCCGACGAGGAACAATCGACCCTCGCCGTCGCCGATGACCGTCTTGAGCAGCTCCACCTCCAGGGCGCCGGTGTCCTGGGCTTCGTCCAGTAGCAACTGCTCCAACCCGTCACGCAGGCGCTCGGCAATGTCCGCTCGTTCGGTGAGCAGCTTGTGGGTGTTCAACAGCAGATCGTCGAAGTCCAGCAGCCCGCGGCGGCGTTTGTCGGCCGAGTATAACTCGTTGGCTTGCTGAGTGAGTCGCACCAGTGTTACCAGCGCCTCGGCGGACTGACGATCTGCTTCGGAGAGTCCCTCGGCCGCCTCGCGCCATGTGCGGGCCGCCTGGCGAACGACTTTCAACGAGTTCACCAGTTCCTTTTTGGCGTCCTTGCCGCCCCAATTGGACTGTTTGCCGCCCTTCAGATTGACCTGGGCTGCCGATGCCGCGGCTTCTACCGTCGGCTGGGTCGTCTCGTCGCGGAGCTGAGCCGCAAACGCCAGTCCGGCCGCGTGAGCCGGCGCGAGTCTGTCCGCCGGGTCGTCGCATGAGAAGGTCTCCAGTTTACGGGCGGAATCCATCAGCTCTGCATCGTCGGGCATGTCGCTCAGCAGCTTCTCGCGATACCGATGCAGAAGTTCATCCCAGCGGGACAGCACGCTTTCTGCGTTGTCGTATCGGTCCGCTCGCCAGCTTGTGCGCGTATCAAGCAGATTCCTGACCGCTGAGACGGTGCCGTCGAATGTCCGCAGGTTCAGCAGTGTCATCGCGTCGTTGTCTTCGCGCTCGACGGCCGAGAGCACGGCCTGTTCGGCTGAGTCGTTGCGCATTCGACCCGCCAACAACTGGTCGTCGCAGACGGCGAAGCCGGGGTCCAACCCCGCCTCCACCGCGTGTGTGCGGAGCAGTCGGGCGCAGAAGGCGTGGATGGTCGATATTCGCGCCTCGGGCAGCTCCTGCACCCACTGACGCCACTTCCGCCGGTCGGACTCCGAGCGTGCCTCGGCGGCTCGGGAGGTTAGGAACTTCCGAACGCGGGTGGTCATCTCCATGGCCGCCTTCTCGGTAAACGTCACAGCCACAAGTCGGTCGAGGGGGTTGACGTCGCGTCCGGTCTCCAGCAGAAGCTCCGCGAAGCGACGCGTAAGCACGAGCGTCTTGCCGCAGCCGGCGCCGCTGCGCAGGGCGAGATTGTCTCCGGTACGTTCAATGCCGGCGCGCCGCTGTGCGCCCGTAAGCTCGCGGATATCAATCATTGTCGTCCCCGGCGGGTTGCTTCAGCTCCACGCGGAACCGACTGAAGCGGCAGATGCTCTTGACCGGACACCACGAGGGGCATTTGTCCGTCGGCATCAGGTCGAAGCGTCCCTCGCGCATGTCGTTGACGAAGCCGGCCACTCTGGCGAGCACTGCGTCGCGTTTTTCGACGAACTCTTCCCGCTGCGTCTTGGTATCCTCGGCGAACTTGCGTGTCCCGCCTTTGTGCCCGATTCGGTGGAACTCTCCGCCGGCGCTGCAGACGTCGAAGAGCCGCTCCACGGCGGCCGAGTAGAGCGGAAGCTGCATGCTCCGCCCCTGGTGGATGTCTTTTGTGGCCGGCAGCGACCCGGTCTTGTAGTCGATTACCATCCACGCCGGTCCCCCGTCGCTCTCGACGCGGTCCACGCGGTCAATCTTGCCGCGGATACGGAACGTACCCGCGCTCGTCTCCAGCTCCGCGGGTTGAGGTGTACTGTCGGCGTCGGCCTCTTCCAGCCCCCGGGTCAGTCCGAAGCCAAGCTCGAAGCGGACGGCCTCGGCGTCGTCGGCTTCCCGCAGCCGGGTAAGGTAGTCGGCCATCTCGCGTTGCATCTGCTCCCGCTGGAGACGCCACATGGCCGGGTATGGCGGGCGGGTTCGTTCGACCCGTCGGCTTTCTTCCGCCACGGCCGCTTTCAGCGCCTCCGCGACGCGCTGCTCGTCGATCTCCGCAAGCCGGACGGACTCGCCCGGACCGTCCCGCAGCGACTCGAACGTCCTCCGCAGCACGGCGTGTACGAACAGCCCCCGGCCGATAGGTTCGAGGCGGCGCTGCGGCTCGACAGACGGCTCGAGGTCCAGCAGATACGTCGCGAAGAACAGCCACGGACACTGCCCGAAGGTGTTGAGCTGACTGGCCGAGAAAACCGCCTCCGGCCCAAAGCGCCACCGGAGCTGTCCAATGAGGTTCTCGTTGCTGATCCTGCCGTCGTATTCGTTGCACTCCCCGCTCTGCCAGCGACGTTCATATGCCCACAACCCGCGCGCGATTACAGCGAGCGACTCTCCGGCTTGCCGCTGTGCCCAGGTCAGTGCCGACGGATTGTCCGCCATGCCGAACAGACCGGCGACGGCCGCGTTCAGCGCGTCGCGACGGCGGCAGACTTCGTCATCCGGCGGTACGAACCTTCCCGGCGGGATATTCTCGACCCGGCCGGACTTGCCGAGCGCTTCGAATCCGCCGAACGGCTCCAGCAGCGACAGCAGCAGAGGGCTGACGCCCAGTCCCTCGGACGAACCGTCCGGCGTCTGGTAGCTGAAAGTCAATGTCTCCTCGGCGCGCGAGGCGGCGAGGTAGAACAGCAGCATCTCCCGTCGGGCGAGTTCGTCGCGGCGGTCCAGGCGCAGGCCGCGATCCGACCATCTCGCACGGTCCGATTCCTGTATGAGTGAGCTTTCCGTGAACCGGCGTGGGAAGTCGCCCTCGGCCGCTCCAAGCACGAACACGTGGCGGTAGCGCATGGGGCGGGCGTCCAGCGCGTCGAGCGTCTCCACCATCTCTTCGGTTCGCGCCGCGGGCAGCGAGACCGTGCTCAACGCCTGCGAAAGCTCCGTGATGTCCGCCGGCGGCGGGTCCATCGACGTCAGGGCGTTATCCAGCGCCTCCAGTGCGAGCAGGTCGCGAGCAAGGGCAAAGTCATCGTGGGTTTCGCAGGCGGCTTCGCGTAGTTGAAGTGCTTCGGCCAGCCGGCTCAGAGCAGCGGCATCGACGCGATGGTTGCCGGCGGTGACCGGCGTTGCCAGCTCGAACAGTGCCTCCAGCATCGCAGCGGCCGAGCGCAGCGCGGCCGCGTCGTAAGGCAGACGGGTGGCGGGGGAGTCGTCGTCCTCGGGTTCGCCGGCATGTGTCTTCTGCTCGGTCGTTGCGGCCAGCCGCTCAAAGGACGCTGAGTAACTTTCGCGCCCCTGCAGGATATTCGCATAGCGAATGACGGCTTCCGCGGCGTATACCGCTGTCTCGTCGAAGTCGCCCAACGCGGCCGGTCGGAAGTAGCTGTTGCCCAGCACCCGCAGCACATCGTGCGAGGGGAAGTCCGCGGCCGGCAGAGACGCCGCCGAGAGCAGGAACCGCACTATAGGCGCGTCGGTCAGCGGACGCGGGGCCGGGCGGACCGGCACGTCGTGAGCGGGGAAGATGCGCTCAATCGTGTCGCGGTATCCGTCCAGCCGGCGCGCGACGACGGCGACCTGACCGGCCGGCGTTCCTTTCGCGAGCAGACGCTTGGCGCGCGTGGCGACGGCGGAGACTTCCGCTTCGGTGTCCACGGCCGAGATGACGCTTACCCCCTCCGGCGGCGCGTCGTCGCCCGGCTCGGTGAACCCGCGGTCCCACAGCGTCCGCAGACCACCGGCGGACGGCTCCGGCGACAGTGATATTTCCTCTAGGTCATCTCCAAATGTGCGGCGGATATGTTCGAGCGTCCGTTGTGTCCAGTGCCACAGCCGATCCCTGCCGTCGTCGGCGACCGGCAGCGTCAACACCACACGCCCGGTCAGCCGCAGCAGGTGCGAGAGGATTTCCAACTGCGTCGGCGTAAAGTCCGTGAATCCGTCGGCCGCCACCAGCCGCACGCCTTCCAGCCCGACTTTGGCGGCGTCGGCAGCGCCGGCCAGTGCGTCTCGCGCCAGCCACATCCGCCCTTCGAGGTCGTAGGTGTCGCTGTCGTGCAGGGCCTGCTGGTATTGCGTGTATACCGCCAGCAGGTCGGCGGTCCGGCCCCGGCTGCCTTGGACGGCGCGGGCAAGTTCGTTGGGTTCGACGGCCGCCCGCTTAAGCTCCGCTATCGACGCCTCCAGCGCGGGTACCAGTCCCGGCGTGTCGGCCAGCGGCGCAAGGGTGGTAAGTTCATCGGACGACGCCAGCTTACGGACTATCCGCCGCAGTAGCAGGTGTCGCTGCAAAGGCGACAGCGACTCGACGGCGATATCCCCGGCGGCCGCTACGCCGTCCGCGAGCGCCGCGAATGTCTGCACGCGCGGCGAAACCAGCACGCCTCCAGGCGACGCAGCCAGCAGCCGGCGGCGATAGTAGCCCGCAGAGCGGACATTCGGCGCCAGCAGCATCGCGGCCGAACGCCCCGGTTCACCGCTGCTGCGCCGGTAGCATTCAAGCACGGTGCTGGTCTTGCCGACGCCCGCGGGTCCGCGAAGCAGAACCGCCGGCGCCGACGTCGAGAGCACACGCTCTGCGAGCTTAGCGTTTTGGGAAGAATCGCCCATGGCGACTATTCTGCCCCTTACAGGCCGGGGGGACAACAGCCC